>DATDCH010000072.1:0-5618 GCA_036524455.1 Kofleriaceae bacterium
GTGATGGATGAGCAGGCCGAGCGTGTCGCCGGCGAGATCGAGTGCCGCGTCGGCGCGGTCACCGGCCGCGGCCAGCACGGCGATCAGCTCGCCCTGGTACTCGACCGGATGACGCGGTGCGCCCGCCGTGTCGTGACCGGCGAGCCGGCGCTTGCGGGTCGCGTCGTAGATCGCCACGTCGGCACCCGTGGTGCGGCGGACCGCATCGAGGAGCTCCTCGAGCTCACCGGGGGGTACCAGGCGAGCTAGCTCGATTGGACCATCGAGCGGTCCTCCGACGCTCACTTTCCTATTGTAGCGTCACTTACGCCCAAGTGGTCGGCGAGTGCGGTTCTAAAGGTTTGGGCAGCGATTTTTAGCTTCTGAGCGAGCTGGAGGTCGCGATCGAGGTGCTCCCACGAGGCGCCGACCAGCTCGAAGAACGTCTCGACGACGCCCTGGCCTTCCTTGGCGCACGCCTCGACGACGTGCCGCTTCGGGTCGCCGAACCGGTCGACCTGATCGATCGGCACCGCGTTCGGCAGATCGCGCTTGTTGTACTGGACCACGATCGGCACCTGGCCAAGCCCGAACGTGGCCAGGTTCGCGACCAGGTTGTGCCACGACGCTCGATTCGCCTGGTGCTGATCCGGGCTCGAGTCGGCGACGAACACGACGCCATCGGTGCCGGCGAGCACGACCTTGCGCGTGGCCTCGTGCACGGGCTGACCCGGCACCGTGTAGACCTTGATGCGGAACGAAAAGCTCGACGTGCGAAAGAAGATCGGCAGCAGGTCGAAGAACAGCGTGCGGTCGTCGCGCGTGTCGAGCGTCATGAGCCGGCCGCGGTTGAGCTTGTCGACTCGCTGATGCAGCGCACGCAGGTTCGTGGTCTTCCCCGACAGCGGCGGCCCGTAGTAGACGAGCTTCAGCGTGAGCTGACGCTCGGCAAAATCAACTTGAGCCACGGTACAAGAGTAGCTCAGCGACGCTCGGGTTTGGTGGTCGGCGGCGGCGTGTTGTCGTGGATGGACTTGGTCACGAACAGTGCGACAAGCATCGCGAGCAGCAGGCATGCGAGCACGATGATCAAGCTGCGATACGGCGCCCTGTCCTTCGCCGGCCGGGTCGTCTGCGTGACCATCATCGCGGCGACCGCCGCCTTGCTCAGCCGCGCCAGCTGTTCCTTCGCGATCGGATCGTCGCCGCGCTCGCGATAGCGCGCGCACGCCCACGCGAAGGCGTTATCGGCGACGGCGGCCTTGAACAGCTCGTCGTGGCGGTCCTTGTCGGTCCAGGCCTCGGTGACGCGGTCCCACGCGCCGCGGACCTTAAAATCGATCACGTCTGTAGTTTACAGCACCGGCCGAAACGGCACGGGCGTCGCGATCAGCACGAAGATGATCAACATCCCCACTGCCAACTTCTTGCGGAGCGGGTCGAGCGGCACATCTCCCACCGGTGGGTGGTACTCGCCTGCGTTGCGCCGCATCCAGCCGAGGAGCAGCGTCCACACCATCCACGGCAAGATGCCGTTGCCGGCGTAGCTCATCGACTCCAGCCAGCCCCGGTTCGCGGCACGCGCGGATGCGAGCATGACCCCACCGACGACCATGCCGATGATGGGAAGTGCTATGTGCAGCCGCGCCGACCACTTCTCGTGTGCGTCGCCGAGCACCGACTTCGCGATGTGGCCGCCGTCGAGCTGGCCGATCGGCATCAGGTTGATCATCGTGACGAGCAGGCCGACCCAGCCCGCGAACGCCATCGGGTGAAGCGTGACGTCGAGGCCATCGCCCGGCAACCATCGGCCGAACATCGCGTACTTGAGCAGCGCGTACAGGATCGAGTTGCCTTCGAGGTTGGCGCCAGGCTTCTGCGGCTCGACCTCCGACAGATAGAGCCCGATGACGAGCATCGGGATCGCGATGACGAGGCCCGCGATCGGACCGGCGGCGCCGACATCGAACAGTTTGCCTCGCTCCTGGATCGGCTTGTTCATGCGGATCACCGCGCCGAGCGTGCCGAGCGTGGCGAACGGCGGCATCGGGATGAAGTACGGCAGCGAGACGTCGACGCGATGGTGGCGCCCCGCGACGTAATGACCGAGCTCGTGACAGAGCAAGATCATCATCAACGTCGCACCGAACGCGATGCCGCCGGCGAGAGCCGTGGTCACGCAGCACGCGACGAACAAGCCACCATGGATCAGCGCATCACGCTGCGTCACCGGTAGAGTCTAGGGCATGCGCCCGATCAAGTCAGTGCGCCTGTTCTTCCAGGAGGGCACATCCGACAAGATCTACAACGTCACGCTGCTCGAGGATGCCGGCGCGTACTCGGTTCACGTCGCGTGGGGCCGCCGCGGCAGCACCCCGCAGGAAGGCCACAAGGCCGTGCGGGTATCTCGCGCGAAGGCGGAGGCCACGTTCGACCGGCTCGTCCGTGAGAAGCGCGGCAAAGGCTACGAAGAAGTCTCGGCGACCGTGCAGCCCGCCGCGGTGGCACCACCGGTCGGCCAAGGCTCGGCGAGCAAAGCCGGCGCGGGCACGAAGCGCGCGGTGGTCGGTCACGCGGCGCAGCTCTTGACCGCGCTCGACGACGACGAGCTCGATCGGTTCATGGCCGACAACTCGATGGTCGCGCAGCAAAAGCTCGACGGCGTGCGCGTGATCGTTCACGTGGGCGACACGCTGGTCGCGACGAACCGCGCCGGCCAACCGACCCAGATGGCGCGCGGCGCGCTCGATGGCCTGGGCTACTTGCCGAAAGGCACGATCCTCGACGGCGAGGTGCTCGGTACGTCGTACTGGCTGTTCGACGTGCTCCAGCTCGCCGGCACCGATGTCCGCACGCGCGGCTACCTCGAGCGCTGGCAAATCCTCGACGAGGAGCTCGAGCCTGCGCTGACCGGCGATGCGCGCATCCTGCCGGTCGCCCGCACCGCGCGCGCGAAGCGCACGCTGCACGACAAGCTGCGCCGCGCCGGTTGCGAAGGCATCGTGTTCAAGGACCGCGACGCGCCCTACGCGCACGGCCGCGTCGCGACGCAGCGCAAGTACAAGTTCATCAAGTCGGCCGATGTAGTGATCGTCGAGAACGTCGGTAACGCGTACCGCATGGCGGTCTACGACGGTCGCAAGCTGTTCGAGATCGGCAAGGTGTTCGCCGGCACGACGAACGCGAGCCGCCAAGATCTCGACGCGCGGCTCGCGACCGGCCAGCACGTGGTCGCCGAGGTGCGCTACCTCTACGCGACCGACGACCATCAGTTGTTCCAACCGGTGTTCGTCGCGATCCGCGACGACAAGGTCGCTAGCGCCTGCGTGCGCGCGCAGCTCGTGCGCGCCGGCCGCGATGTCATTGTCTAGGGCGCGGCGGCCCTATGGTGCAGGGACGAGCTCGTCGCCCTGCACTTCGAGCACGAGCGGCTCGCGCGCGAGCTCGCCGTCGGTGTCCATCGCGGCCGGGCCGCACGCCCCGTCGTCGAGCTTGCCTCGCGCGAGTGCGGTGCGGAACGCCTCGCGCGGATCCTTGGTCGGCGCCGCCGCGAACCGCGCGCGCGCGACGAGCGTCGCAGCGTCGTAGGCCTCGGCCGCCGCACTGCTCGCCGCACGTTTCGTGCGTTGCTGGAACGCGGCGTTGAATCCGGTGGCGAGGTCGCTGCCGCTCTCTGCGCCGAACACGTCGACGATCAGCGCGCCTTGCACGGCCGCGCCACCGCGCACCGGCAGGCTCGGGTGATGCCAGCCAGCGCCGCCGACGAGCTGCACGATCTGCGGGATCTTGCCGCGGTGCTTGCGCTGCAACTGATTGGGATCGGCGATCTCGCGCGTGCGCAACTCGACGCCGAAGTACGGCAGGAACGCCGCGACGATTGCGGCGCGGTCGTAACGATCGGGCACGTAGAGCAACGTGAACGGCACGTCGGGCGTGAATGTCTTCCAGCCGTCCTTCGGATTACGGCGCAGGTGCTCGGCGAGCGCGGGATTCTTCGCCGGGATCAGGTTCAAGAACGCTTTGACGTCGGGCTCGAGGCCACCGCCGGTCGGATCGTACGTGCCTTGTGCGGTGACACGCACGCCGAGCTTCTGCGCTTCGGCGACGAACGCAGCGGCGGCATCCTGGCCGACGTCGTCGCGCGGCGCGAACACCGCGACCGTCGGGAAGTTGTCGGCCTGCGCGATCCGCGCGACGGCGCGCGCTTCGTCGCCGGGCGAACCGACCATGCGGAACACGCCCGCCGCCGGATCGGCGCCATCGGCCGGCGCGAGCAAGGCGATCGGAATCTGGTGCAGTGCCGCGGCCCGCGCTGCCGCGATCGCCTCGCGCGTGCCGACCGGGCCGAGGATCGCGACGGCGCCTTTCTGCACCGCGGTCTCGACCGCTGCAGCTGCGCCCTCGGGCTCGCCCTTCGTGTCGATGAACAGCCACTTCGCCTTGCTCGCCTTCGGTGCCGGTCCGCCGTCGGCGGGCACGAGCTCGATAGCGGCACGCAGCTCGACGCCGATCGACGAGAACCTGCCGGTCAACGGCAGCAGCACGGCGACGACGTTCGAATCGATCGGCGTCGCTGCCACAGCAGTGGCCAGCTTGGTGAGCTCCGCGTGGACTTCCGCTTCGTCGGCGGCGGTCGCCGCGCGCGCGAGCAACGCCCTGGCCTCCGCGTTGTCGCCGCGATGGTGTGCGAGCCGCGCGGCCCGCAACGCGACGCGCGCCGCGGGCTTCTTGTCGCCGAGTTGATCCAACGCGCCGAGTGCTGTCGCTTCATCGAGCTCGTCGATCGTGAGTGGATCGAGCTTACGTAAGTCGATATGGACGGGCGGCCGCGCGGTCGCCGAGCCCGAGCCCGCTTCGCGTTGCGCCGTCGAGTGCCGCCCGAGCTCGGACTCGCGCTCGATCCACGAATTCGTCTGGACCTTAGGCCCGCAGCCAAAGAGGAACGCCAAGACGCCGTAGGAGCCAAGGACGCCACCCAAAAAGCTTTTCGGTGGCGTTTTTGGCCTTCTGGCGTTTTGGCGTTCCATCTGGACGCGCCGTTATTCCTCGAGCAGCGAACGCACGCGATCCATCAAACCTTTTTTCGGTTGATCGCCGGGCGGCAACGCCGCGGTCTCGTTGCGCTCGCGCGCGAGCTCTTCTATTAGCTGGCGCTGGCGGTGCGTGAGCTCGGTCGGGATCTCGACCTGCACGTGCACGAGGTGATCGCCACGCGGCGCGTTCTTACCCGACGCCTGCGGGATCCCGCGACCGCGAATGCGAAACACGCGACCGGGCTGCGTGCCTTCGGGCACGCGCATCTTGACCGGCCCATCGAGCGTCGGCAGATCGATCACCGCGCCGAGCGCCGCCTCGGTGAACGACACGGTGTGCTCGCTGTGCACGTCGACGCCGTCGCGGCGAAACTTCGCGTGCTCGGCAACCCGCACGATCACGTGCAGGTCACCCGGGTGCGCACCACCTTTACCGCGCTCGCCCTCGTTCTTGAACACGCGGACCGTGCCGTCTTTGCTGCCCGCTGGAACGACGATCGTGAAGTCGCGCGACTTCCCCTCGCCGTCGGGGACCTGAATCGTCTTGCTCGCGCCGAACGCCGCTTCCTCGAACGTGACCTCGAGCGTGTAGCGCAGGTCGCGGCC
>DATDCH010000073.1:0-2396 GCA_036524455.1 Kofleriaceae bacterium
CGACTCGTGTGTGCGAGAGCAAGCACGACGATGTCGTCTCCGACGATCTGATACGGCAACGTGAACGGGAACCGTTCGATCACGAGGACCCGTCGATCAGCGCGTCCCTTCCACGGCGCGCCCGCCTCTGGAAAGCGAAGGAGCAACTCGAACGCGGCGTCCAACTCGTCTTCGAGCTCCGCGCCGAGCCCCGTCTGCTTGGACTCGTAATAGTCGACCTCGTGATCGATCTCTGCGATCGCGAGGCGATGGATGCGTAAGTTCATCGTCGAGCGCGAGCGACTCTGCGTGCCCGAACGTGAGCGCGATACTCGTCGAGCGACATCGTCGGTGCGCTGCCAGCCTCGACCTCAGTGCCACGGCGCTCGATCTCGGCATTCCAAGCAGCAGTCGCGTCCGCGTCCGGCTCGCCATCGAGGCTTCGGATGAGCTCGAGCGCCAACCGTGCCCGCTCCTCGGCTGGGAGCCGCAGTATCTCGCTGAGGACGTCAGTGGCCGCCATCGCCACGATCATAGCAGCTTGCCCCGCGCGGTGAACGCCACGGAATCTATGCGGACCGCGGTCCCGATTGCATGTTTCCCCGTCGGCGTCGCTAAGCCGCGGGTCTCGCAGACCGCACTCGCACTCGTACGGCTGGGCCGCCGCGTCGCCGCAGGCCAAGTGATCAGCGACGGCGGCGGCGCATCACGATAGCAAACACGAGCCAGAACGCGAGCGATTGCGATGGCGGGCTCGTACGACAGCCACAGCCGCCCTCCCGATCGTCGGGTGGGGCGTCGATCGCCGCGCACGTGATGCCGTCATCGGCGAGCGTGTAGTTCGCATGACACGCGCAGCTGAACGAGCCGCTCGTGTTCGTGCAGAGCTGCGCACAGCCGCCGTTGTCCGTGGCGCATTCGTCGACGTCGTTGCACGCATGGCCGTTCGTGTCGAGCGTGAAGCCAGTAGGACACGCGCAGGTATACGAGCCCACTGAGTTCGTGCACGTGCCAGCGCAGCCGCCGTTGGCGGTGGCGCACTCGTCGATGTCGGTGCACGCAACGCCATCGCCGTCGTAACCGGCGTTGCACGCGCACGAACGGCTGCCGGCCGTGTTCGCGCAGCTGGCGTTTGCGGAGCAACCGCCGTTGTTCGTCGCGCATTCGTCAATGTCGTCGCACGTGACACCATCGCCGCTGTAGCCCGCCGCGCACGCGCAGGTGAAGCTGCCGGGCGTATTCATGCAGCTGGCGTTCGGCGAGCAGCCGCCGTTGCTCGTCGCGCATTCGTTGATGTCGCTGCACGTCGATGGCGATCCGGTGCACGTGTAGCCGGCCTCGACGCGACAGCTCGCGCTGCAGCCGTCGTCCGCGGTACTCGCGCCGTCGTCGCACGCTTCGTCGCCGTCGACCTGGCCGTCGCCACACCACCAGCGAAGCTGGCGCACGTACGCGAGCTGACGCGCCTCGTAGGCGATCGCATAGCCCGCGGTCGCGGCGTTGTACGCGACAGCGGGATTCGTCTCGCGGATCGACGACGTCGCGACCGGAAGCGCTGTGGTGTCCCAGAGCGCGCCATTCGCGCCGACGCGGGCTGCGAGGATATCGACGGGCGACGAGCCCCACTGGTCGTTTTGCCAAGCGATGAGGTAACTCGCCCCATCAGACACTACGGACGGTGCCGTTGCGTTCAGCGAGGCAGGTAGCTGGATCGGCGCCGTATCCATGAGTGCGCCGGCAGCGGAGATGCGCGTCGCAAACAGCGGAGGACCGTTGTAGTCCGTTCCCCACGCGACGAGGTAGTCGGTGCCGTTCGACGCGGCAGACGGTGAGTGCCCACCGAACGCGAAGGAGACCTTGACCGGCGCGGTATCAGGCACGCCGCTCGTCGTTAGTCGACGCACGAACTCACCCCACGCGATCAGATACGAGGTGCCGTTCGAGGCCAACGACACGAATGGGTAGAAGTACGAGGACGCCGGCGCAAACTCGACGCCGCTGCCATCGGGCAACGCTGCCGCGCTCGTGACGCGTGCGGTGTATACGCTCGGCGAGCTCGTGGAGTTGTCGCGCCACGCGAGCAGGTAGTCGGCGCCGTCGGAGGCGATCGCGATCATGTCCTGGAACTGCGGTGTCGCGCATACCGCGATTCCTGCCGGGTCAATCACGGAACCTGCTGCGGTAACGCGCGCCGCGTAGACGTCCTTGACAGCCCACAAGCTGTCCGCGCGGCCGTCTTCCCATGCGACGAGATAGTCTGTGCCGTTCGATGCGATCACGGGCGCAACCTGGCGACGGTTCGCGTTCGAGATGACGATGCCTACAGGATCGAGCACGGCACCCGTCGACGAGAGACGCGTGCCGACGATGTCGACATCGGTCGTCTCGAACGCTCGCGCGTCTTCCCACGCGACGAG
>DATDCH010000074.1:0-3925 GCA_036524455.1 Kofleriaceae bacterium
TGACGATCGAGGTCGATCGCGATCGCGTGGTCCTGCGCGGTCAGGTTCGTGATCGCGAGGCGATGATGCGCATCCCGAGCATCGTCGGTCAGGTCGACGGCGTGAGCGCCGTGCTCGATCAGCTCGTCATCGCGACTTAGCCAGCGGCTCTCGATTTATTCCTGTAATCGGACGCGGGGTTACCGATTTCGGTTGTCCGATTTCGGCTTCCGCCGGCACCGGCAATGTCTATCAGTGATGGCATACGCGGCGATCGCCGACGGAGGTCACTGATGAAGACGCAAGAGTTGTTTTTGATTCTCGCCGGCGGTGGTGCGGTCCTACTGATCGCGATCCTCGCCGCATCGCTCTACACCGTGGAGCAGCAGACCGTCGCCATCGTGCAACGGCTCGGCCGCTTCCACCGCGAAGCCGGTCCCGGCATCCACATGAAGTTTCCGATCATCGATCACATCGTGTCGCGTATCAACCTGCGCGTGCAGCAGCTCGACGTCGCCGTCGAGACCAAGACCGAGGACAACGTGTTCGTCAACATGCTCGTCTCGGTGCAGTACTTCGTGCTCCCTGAAAAGGTGTACGAGGCGCAGTACAAGCTCGACGACGCGCGCCGCCAGATCACGTCGTACGTGTTCGACGTCGTGCGCGCGCAGGTCCCGAAGATCAAGCTCGACGACGTGTTCGAGAAGAAAGACGACGTCGCCGAAGCGGTCAAGGTCGAGCTCTCGCACGTGATGGAGGGCTTCGGTTACGGCATCGTCAAGGCGCTCGTCACCGACATCGAGCCCGACGCTCGCGTCAAGGAAGCGATGAACGAGATCAATGCGGCGCAGCGCATGCGCGTCGCGTCGAACGAGAAGGGCGAAGCCGAGCGCATCCTCAAGGTCAAGCTCGCGGAGGGTGACGCGCAGGCCAAGGCGCTGCAGGGTCGCGGTATCGCCGACCAGCGCCAGGCGATCGTCGCCGGTCTACGCGACTCGGTCGACGAGTTCCAGCGCTCGGTGCCGGGCACGACCGCGAAGGACGTGATGAACCTCGTGCTGATGACGCAGTACTTCGACATGCTGAAGGAGATCGGCGCGTCGACGAGGAGCACCGCGATCCTGATCCCGCACTCGCCGGGTCACCTGTCGAGCCTGAGCGATCAGATTCGCAACGCGATGATCGAAGCCGAGCAGGTCAAAGACCACGACGACCACGCGGCGCCGAGCGACAACGGCCATGGCCACGCGCCGCGCCCGCACGCTCCGGCAGTTCCGCGCGTTCCGCACGGCTGAGCATCACGCAGCGATTGTGACCACGCCGTGGTCGGTCTACGAGGCAGCTCGATAGATCGGCCACGGCGTTTCGCGCATCCCGCCTCCCCAGTTGTCGTGGCGGCCGTCCCAATGACGCAACGGCAGCACGTTGACGTCGACGCCGTCGAGACAGTTGACGTTGATCGAGACGAAGTCACCGCCGAGCTCGGCGAGGTGCCCCTTGCCGAAGCACTGGATGCCGCAGTGCTTGCAGAAGTAGCGCGTCGCGACCTTGCCGCCCCACGCGTAGCCGCTGAGCGAGTCCTCGCCGGCGACCAGCGTGAACTGCGGCGGCTTGCACATCGCGCCAGTGATCATCGTCTTCGTGCAGATCGAACAATTGCAGCGCGTGACGAAGGAGAGCTCGAGCTCGGCTTCGAACTTCACGGCACCGCAGTGGCAGCTTCCTGGTTGTGTCGTCATGCTTAGAGGTTGGCACACCGAAGTGACAGCCTTTTGTCATGTTTGAACGATGCGAAGCTGCACAGCGCACGACGGGCGGTGGCTCGAGTCGCGATTACTTCGCGGTGGTGACGTTCACCATCCACAGGACGCCGAACCGGTCGGTCACCATGCCGAACGAATCGCCCCACGGTGCCTTGGCGAGTGGCATCCCGACGGTGCCGCCCGTGGCGAGCTTGTCGAAGTACGCGCCGAGCTCGGCGGCATTGTCGCCGTTGATCGCCATCGAGACCCGCGTGCCTTCGCTGTACGGCATCGAAGGCGGCGTATCGGAGCCCATGAAGATGATGCCGTTGTCGGCCTCGAGCATCGAGTGCATGACCTTGTCGGCGATCGCCGGATCTTCGGCCATGCCGAAATCCTTGAACGTGCTGATGGTGAGCTTGCCGCCGAAGACGGACTTGTAGAACTCCATCGCTTGGCGAGCGTTGTCTTTGAAGCTGATGTACGGGTTGAGTCGGGTCTGCATGCGCCGGACCCTACACGGGAGCGGCATTGCGTCGACGACGCACGCACCAGAATCAACTTGTCGATACCGGCAGACGCGCTATTTGCGGTTGCCGAGGTCGATGCGCTTGAACGCAGCGCCGACCTTCTCGTCGCGGCCGCACTTGTCGAGCGCGGCAACCATGCGACGCATACCGTCGAGCATGTGTTGCTGCGCGGCGCTCGGTAGCTTCTTGCCTTTGGCCTTCGCGTCGCGCGCGATCTTGATCGCGTCTTGATTGGCGTCGATCACGCCGTTGAGATCGCTCGCCATCTTGTCGCAGTCGTCTTTGTTCGCGACGACGGTGTCGACGACCTTGTCGAACATCGCGATCCACGCGCGCGCTTCATTGGGCGTGACTTCGGCGGGCGCCTGCTTCTCCGGCTCTGCCGCCGCAGGCGCAGCAGCCAGTGCAATCGCGATCGACACGCTACGGACGAGCTTCATCGAAATCCCCCAGGTGCAGGACGATGACATGAACCTCGCCATCGCGCATATCGGAGGATTTCGGAGCGCTAACGCATGCAGGTGTTCGCGGCGTTCGGCCTGCAGATGCCCATGTTGTTGCACTGCACGGGCTGGCCGTTCTGCTGCGGGCACGTCGTCGGATCGCCGGGCGTGCACGTCTGCGTGCAAACCTGAATGTTCGCCTGCTCGAACAGCTGACAGTTGCCCGACGTGCACTCGCCCGCGGCCGTACAGGGATCGTACGCGGCGTTCGTGCACGCAGCCGCCGTGCCGCCATCGACCGCTGCCATCCCGCTTCCACTGCCACTGCCTTCGCCCGTGCCGTCGCCGTCGCCGCCGCCTCCACCACCGCCGCCTCCGCCGCCACCGCCCGTGGTGGCATCACCGACCATGCAGCCTGCGGTGAACAGAATCGCGACGACGACTGCTCTCATGCCGATCGCTCAGTGCAGCCGTGATGCCACGCGCAGTGTCACGCGCATGTCATCGACCGGTAGCAACGGCCGGGGCAACCGCGTGGAGCGTCGTCGCGGCGCGCGGACTGAAGCCCGGTTCGCGACCCCACCCCGTGGGGGTAAGTCACCGCTCGGCCGAGCGTTTTGCGGCCGTGAAAGCTGCTCGCGGAAGTTGCGCGCGTAAGGCACCAAACCGACGATACGCGAGGGATGGATCTACTCGAGCGCGCACGCACGCTCGCGGCGTGCCCGCTGTTCGAGAGCCTACCGCCCGCCGTGTTGATCCGGCTTGCCGAGCGCGCGAAGGCCAACCTGCTCGGCCGCGGCGAGCGCCGCACCACCGACGACACCGTGTGGGTCGTCGCGAGCGGATCGTTTGCGGTCGTCGTCCGCGAGGCAAGCACGACCGACATCACCGCGAGCATCGCGCGCAAGCGCGGCGCACCGGCCGTCGCGGGCAATGCGCTCGGCATGATCCGCGTCGTGCGTCCGCAGACGCCGGTCGTCGAAGTGATCGCCGAGCGTGACAGCGTCGTCGTCGGCGTCGGCTTCGACGACGTGCGCGACGTGCTCGAGGAGGATGCGAACGCGCTCGCGGCGATCGCCGATCGCCTCGCCGCGCTTCTGCTGAGCGAGCCGTCGTGAGTCGCAACTCGTGCGCCGCCCCGCGAGGTGCCGGGTGAATCGCTGCGCTCGCATGTGGCGCGCCCACGCGCGAGGTGCCGCATGAATCGCCGCGCTCGCATGTGGTGCGCCCA
>DATDCH010000075.1:0-8375 GCA_036524455.1 Kofleriaceae bacterium
CGACGATCGAGAGACACAGAAACGCGATGATTCTTAGATACACGAGGTCCTCCAAGTTGTTGCGTAGTCGAGTCGAGGTAGTTGATGCGTTCACTTCGGCTTGCAGGCCTTGGTGCTGCTTCCGGTGATGCCGTTACACGACTGATCGGAGCGACACTCGCCGCCACCTTCCTTGCAGATCTTTACGCACGCCATCGCGGTGCCGATGATCGCGTCGCAGATCGAGCCTTCAGGACAGTCGTCGGTCGAGCCCGGTGTCGTGCATGACTGCGTGCAGTAGCCGCCCGCGGCAGCCGTCTCGCACGTCAGTCCCTCATCGCAGCCGCCACTCGTAGTGCAGGTGTCACCGACGTTCGGTGGGTCACTGCACGCGCAGAGCGCGAGCGCGAGCACGGCAAGCAGGCTGGTGACGGTATTCATTCGAGGCTCCTAAGTAGTGACCGTGTGGGATGCCATCCCACGCACGAGTGATTCGTTTCGTTCGAGAGGTGCCGCGGCCTTGGGTTCGCGGTTCAGAAAAAAACCACGCGAGAAATGTGAACCGCGGGAGCCCCTTCCTGGCACCTTTGTAAACGGCCACGTGTCCACTTCACGCCCACATGAGCTGCGGGTGGTTCCGCAGACCGCGGAGCGCGAGCGTTCGAACCAGGAGCTGGTCGACGGTCTGCGCGCGGGCGAGTCGTGGGCGCGCGACGCGCTATTCGATCGATATGCGGCACTGGTCGAACGAACGCTGCGGAGGATTCTCGGCCGCGAGCTGCATGTCGACCTCGCCGATCTGATCCACGACTGCTTCGTGCAGACGCTGGACTCGTTGAAGCGCCTCCGCGAGGCAGAGGCGTTACCCGGGTGGATTCGATCGATCGCCGTGCACGTCGCGTACAAGTCGATCCGCACGCGTCGCGCTCGGTCTTGGTTGCTGTTCTGGGAGCCGGCAGCGATTCCGGACGTGCCTGCAGGCGAAGCCGATCGCGAGGTCCGTGACGCGTACGTGCGCACCTACGCGGTCCTCGATCGACTCGGCGCGGACGATCGGATCGCGTTCGTGTTGCGCCACGTCGAGGGCCTCGAGCTCGAGGAGCTGGCGACTGCATGCAGGGTCTCGCTGTCGACGATCAAACGTCGGCTTGCGCGCGCGGAGCAACGCTTTGCGGCGATCGCGACACGCGATCCGGTCCTGCGGGAATGGCTGGAAGGAGGTAAGCGATGGACGCGCTGAACGAGCGACTCGCAAACCTCGGTCGAGCGGTCGCGGAGGTGAATGCACCCGACCACGACGCGATCGCGGATGCACGGCGGCGCTGGGCGCGGTCCGCACGACGTACCCGAAGCCGCCGGTGGGCGTTCGTCGCTGTACCCGCATTTGCCATCGCAGCGGCGGTCATCGTGCTCGTCGCCACGCGCACGTCGGAGGACGAGAGGTCGCTGACGTACGCGATCGGCGATGTGCCCGGTGAACGTGGCCAGTGGATCGCGGCTCGCGAGCCGGTGCGGCTTCGTTTCTCGGACGGCTCTCAGATCGATGTCGCCCGAGATGCAAAGGTGCGCGTGGCTGCAACGGATCAACGCGGCAGCACGATCGATCTCGAACAGGGCTCGCTGCATGCGGTCATCGTGCATCGCGACGTGAACACGTGGCGGTTCCGTACGGGCCCCTATACGGTGCTCGTCAAAGGCACGCGCTTCAACGCGGCCTGGGACTCGACACACGAACGCTTCACGCTCGACTTGCTGGAAGGCAAGGTCGAGGTCACCGGACCTCTGATCCCGGCACCGGTCACCGTGTCTGCGGGCCAATCCGTCGTCGCGCACGTCGCCGAGAAGCGATTCGAGATTCGATCCGTTCGCACGGCGGATGCGACGGCGCCCGCGAGGGCCGACGTGGAACCTCGCAAGCAGGATGTGGCCCAACTCGTGCCGCCGGATGGATCACCGCCCGCGACAAAGCCAGCGACGCCGACCAAGCCGAGAACGACATCGAATGGAGTCGCGCAAGGGCCGGCTGCGGCCGCAACCACGCCGACGACGAAGATCGAAAAGTGGCGCGAGTACCTGGCGGCGCGCGCTTACTCGTCGGCGATCACGGCCGCAGAGCAGCGCGGGTTCGACGCGGTCGTCGCCGACGCCACGAGTGCCGAGCTCTACGCACTCTCGGATGCTGCGCGATACGCCGGCCGGCTGCCACGCGCACGCGATGCACTCATCGCCCTTCGCGCGCGCTTCGGCGAGCAAGGCAAGACGGCATTCCTGTTGGGCCGAATCGCCGCCGATCAGAAAGATGCCCCTGCAGCGATCGAATGGTTTGATCGGTATCTGCAAGAGCAACCCGGCGGCCCGCTCGCCGAGACCGCAACCGGGCGGCTGATCGAGCTCTACAAACCACAAGACCCCGCACGAGCGCGTAAGCTCGCCGAGCGTTACCTGACCGCGTATCCAGACGGTTCCTACTCCGCGCTCGCGCGGACTCTCGTCGAGAAGTGATGAGCTATCGCGCCTTCGCGCTCGTGGTTTGCCTGGTCGTGACCCGTTCGGCGTACGCGGAGCATCGTGGTCTCGCCGTGCTCGTCGGCAGCACCGAAGGCGACCCGATCGTGCTGAAGATCTCGGACGAGCTGCGCGCACTCGAGTTCGAAGTCGAGGTTGCACGACACGGCAGCGATCGCGCGCGCATTCGCCAGCGAGCAAACAAAGCTGACGCGGTGGCTGTCGTGCTCGTCGACGACCGCGAGATCGAGGTTCGAGTTGTGACCGCCGAGCAGGTGCACGAGCGTCGGATCCCGCGGCGCGCCGCTGATCCGGGCACGAGTGCTCTCGCGGCCGTCGAGGTCGTTCGCGGCTACCTCGTACCGGTGGAGCGGGGAGCGAAGGACGCGGCGCTTCCGCCGCCCGAACCGACGGCGACCACGCCCGACCAGCCGCGATCGTGGTCGGCGCGATTGAGCGGCGGCTTCATGAGCGCCGGTTCGTTCCCGACGCAAGGCGCCGTGACGCTCGGCGGCGCGAAGCACCTCGGTCGCCTCGCGATCGAGCTATCAACCGTGGCGACGATTCCGCGCGCCGATGCCTGGACCGGTGGCCTCGATGCCGGGCTTCAATTTTCACCGCTCGGGTTCACGCGTCCCGTATCGTTCTCGGTCGGCATCGGAGCGACGGCACTCGTCATCCTCTACAAGGAGGACGGTAAGAAATACACCGCCGAGGTTGCAGCCCTGCCGCACGTCGGCGCGGTCGTCCGCGCGGCGATCAACGAATCGGTGTCTGCGCGCGTGGACGGCAGGTTCGGCGTCTCGGTCCCGTCGCCGGGATTCAAGACGAAGACCGGCAGCGACATCCAATTCGGCTCGTCGGTGGTTGCTGCATCGGCCGGCTTAGAAGTCGCGTGGTGAGTATCGCGCGAGCACGGTGATCCATTTCCCTGGGTCGGTCGCTGGAGCGGTTGCGCAAAGATCGTTCATGGCAAATCGTGTTGCTGTTGCTGCGCATCGAGCCGGTCAAGTCGCGCGGCACCTTGCACGACGGCACGAGCCGGGGCAACTCGCATAGCCGGCGCGCAACAACGGAAACGCTGTGATGGCCGGGCGTGACGCGGGCACGCCGGTTGCTGATGCCGCAGAGCATGAAGTCATTCGCGTTCGCATTGGCACCGCTGCTCTTGGCCTGTTCGGAGTCTGCGCAGTTCGAGCTGCCTATCGACGGCCATGGGCGTGTCGCCGATCCAGGCCCCGGTACCATCAACCCGAACACGCAAGTGATCATGCTCGAGTTCCTGCCGGAGTACCGCGAAGCGCTCGAGCGGTTCGGGCTCGCACAGGCCGATCACGTCGTTCGCAGCGCCGTGCGCATGCATCTGCGCGCCAACTTCGCCGAGTACAACGTCGCGGTGCTGTTCGCGGACGAGGCTGCGTTCTCGCAGGCAACGCCCGCACAGACGCTGACGATCGAGATCAACGGGCTCCATCCCGAGCGGATGCAGATGCCGCACTACTTCAACTGGTCTGGGGCCAAGGACGTTGGCAACCTGGTCCGCGACGAATTCATCGGCGGCTCCAATCCGGCGCTGCTCGTCGACGGCATGCCGACGCACGGCGGCATCTTCATCGATTCGCATTTCGAGACCTGGAAGGACGTCCCCCGCTTCGACCGACTGTTCGCTGCCGTCGCGCCCGAGCTCGGTGGCGAGCCGCTCGAACGGTTCCCCGGCAGCCGCAACGACGAAGGGGCGGAGCCACTCGTCAGCGTGTTCGGCGCACTGATCGCATCGAGTGCCACGAGCCTGGCGGCGTACGCCGTCGGCGCGCCCGCAGGAACCGACGACGCTCACACATCGAACGACGAAGGCTGTTACACGGATGCCGTGTTGGCACGGACCTTCGAGGAGCGCGCGAAGCTCGACGGGACGTCCGAGCACTTCTGCGCCGCCGACGTCACGTATCTAAGCTCGATCTTGGCGCGCTGAAATCGATCTAGACTCGAAGCGTGCACGCGCGGCGCGGCTTTGTTCCGATCGTTCTGCTCGCAGCCTATGCGTACCTGACGTGTGCGCCGAGCCTGCCCCGACCGCGATCCGCGGTCGAGGACGCAATGCCGCAGCCGGGCTACACGCTCGCAGTCGCCGCTCCGCCGAAAACGATCGCCGAGCTGCGCCAACGGATCGCGGTCGTGCTCGAACGCGACGGTATTCATGGGGTCGCGATCGCACTCGTCGGTCGAGACGGGCCGATCTGGGTAGGTGGCGTCGGCGTGCGTGACCGCGAGACGCGTGCGCCGATGGATGGCGACTCGATGTTTCGCGTCGGCTCGCTCTCGAAGTCGATCATCGCGCTCGGCGTGATGCGGCTCGTCGACGAAGGCAAGCTCGATGTCGACCGGCCACTCCGCGAGATCTTGCCGGATGTCGGGATCGAGAATCCCTGGGAGGACGTGGCACCGGTGACGCTGGCGCAGTGCCTCGAGCACACGGCCGGTCTCGACGACGTTCGGTTCAACGAGATCTTCACCGACGACGAATCGCTCTCGGTGCACGACACCCTGCGGCTCAATCCGCGATCGAGGAAGATCCGCTGGCGACCCGGTACGCGCCACGGCTATTCGAACGTCGGCTACACGCTTGCCGCGCGGGCCATCGAGGTCGCGACCGGAGAGCCGTTCGACGTGTACTTGCGCCGCGAGATCCTGGCACCACTCGGCGTCGTCGACTCCGACTTCCGTCGTACCAGCGTGATCGCGCCTCGGCTGGCGACGGGTTACCTGGAGAACGGCGAGGCCGTTCCGTTCATGCCATTCGCGCATCGACCGTCGGCCTCGCTGCTCACGTCGGCAAGCGATCTCGGGAAGGTCGTCCATTTTTGGATTACGCGCGGCGAGGGCTATCCGCCGATCGTGTCGCCCGCCGGACTCGCGCGCATCGAACGCAGCGGCACGTTGCCGTATCCGCACATGGACAATGACTACGGCTTCGCGAACTACGGCGATGTCGCGCATCCGCGGCTTTCACGCGGTCACGACGGCGGCATGCCCGGGTTTCACTCGAGCATTCGCTACTTCTCCGACCTCGGCGTCGGTTACGTGATGCTACTCAACGCGAACTACGCGTTCCGCGGCTATTTCCAGATCCGCTCGCTGATCTACGCGTACCTGACGCAGGACCGCGCCGTGTCGACACCACTCACCGCGACAGCGAACGATCGCCCCGGTGCCGAGTTCTTCGCGCTCGCGAATCCGCGCAACGAAGTGTTCGCGTTTTTTGATCGCGCGATCATCGGGTGGCGTGTGTTCGAGACCGCCGGCGGCGGTCTGCGCGCCGACGAGCTGCGCGGTTACTCGTCCAAGCTCGTGCCGACACCCGACGGCGGCTACCGCCACTGGTTCGAGTGTGGCAGCTCCGTTCGGTTCACCACGAATAGCGACGGCAAGCCGATCATGCTGATGAGCTTCTTGTACGCGGAGGCAGCTCCGTCGTGGCCGGCACAGATCCGGTTCGCTGCAGTGTCACTGACGCTGTTACTGCTCATGATCGCGCCGCTGTGGGCGGCGGGCGTGCTCGGCCTCTCGGCGCTGCGGCGTCAGCGCGTATTGCCGGCCTCGCTCGTGCTCTGGCCCGCCGTCACGGGCCTGTGCTTCTTGGCGTTGCCGCGCGTGCTCATGCTGTCGTTTCACCACGGCGTGATCGGCATCGTTCACCCGCTGACGATCGCGTTGTGCGCGCTCACACTCATGTTTGCATTCGCCTCGACGGCGACGTTGGTCCAAGTCGTTCGCTGGTCGTTGCGTCCCGATCGTCCGCGCCTGTTGCTGCGGCTGTTTCCCGCCGCATGTGGCCTCGCATTCTTCGGACTCGCGGTGTGGCTCACCTCGAATGGCTGGATCGGGTTCCGCACCTGGGCGTGGTGACCGAACGCCGGCGTCGCCGCGCCAGACACACGAGCAGACTCGCGAATGCGGCTGCGAGTCCGCCATTGCCTCCCGTGTCACAGCCGCCGCCGGTTCCACTGCCGTCATCCTCGCCATCGATCGAGATCGTGAGCGACGTCGTCGCGTCGCCGGCCGCGCCCGCACTGTCGCGTGCCGTCGCGGTGATCACGTGCACGCCGACCGACAACTTCGTCGACAGCAACGCGCCGCTGCCGAGCACGCCGTCGAGATTCGACGACCACTCGATGCTCGCGCTGAGCTCGCCGTCCTCCTCGTCGATCGCCGTCGCGACGAGCTCGACCGGCGCCGACGCTGGGCGTGTCTCGTCGGCACCCGGGGCGGTGATCGAAACGACGGGGGCACCGTTCAGCAGCTCGCCCTTTGCGAGCTCGGCGACGTAGGAGGTCGCGAGGCGCGCGAACTTGAGCGCGTGGGTCGCGGTGTTGTTGCTGACGTCGAGCGTGTCGTCCGGCGAGTGGATCGTCGGGTTCGTGTCTTCGAATCGGCCCTCAGCGGGCATCGACGCAGCGAAGCCTTCGTTGTGCCAGGACGCGTGATCGGAGCAACCGTAGCCGCACTGGGACGTTCCCCACGTCGCCCCGACGTACGTGTCGATCAACGTACCGAGGAACGTATTCTGCGCGGCATTCGTGAAGTCCGACATCAGATAGATGTCCTTGGCCGATCCTTTGTAGTTCGTCATGTCGAGCTGCATGACGCCGACGACGTTGATGTCCTTCGCGACGAAGTCCGCGACGATCGACCTCGAGCCGCGCAGTCCGATCTCTTCGGCCGCATACGCCATGAGCTTGACGGTCCGCTCCGGCTTGAACTTCTTCGCCATCAGGACGCGCAGCACTTCCGAGATCGTCGCGATCCCCGATGCATCGTCGTCAGCGCCTGGCGCAGAGCTGCTGCCACTGGCGATCGAATCGATATGGCCTCCGATCACGATCACCTCGTCGGGCTTGGTCGTGCCGGTGATCGTCGCGATCACGGAGCGCTGCTGGAACCCTTCGTGAGCAAACAACTCGACTGTCACGTCGGGCCGTCCCATCGCATAGCCGGCCCACTGATCGCGGAGCCACGCAGGGACCGCGAGGCCACCGGCGCTGCTGTGATAACGGCTCGGGAACCTCTCCGACAGCTCCCGGATCATCGACAGCAAGCTCGACTCGGTCAGCGCCGGCAACAGGCGGTTCACGACGGCCGCGTTGTCGATCGTATACGGCACCGCGAAGTGCGCGGTCCGATCGCGGGGCGCTGCGGCCAGTGCGCGCCGAGCATCCTCGTGCGTGTCGTGCACGATGAAACCGCCGCAGCGATGATGCTGCTCGTGCATGACGCGTGACAGGCTCGCGAGATCGTGCTCGGCGATGTGAACGAGCGCTAGGTCACCGGCGATTTCGAACGACTCGATCGAGGCGAGCGCTCGCGCGTTATCGAGCGCGTCGGCGCCGATCGAGATCCAACGCAGCTGCGAGTCGCCGTCGCCGCGCTCTGACGACGTCACGTCGTCATAAGAGCAACTCACGACCATCGTGGCCGCGACCAAGGCGCATGCGGCTCTCATCTCGACGAGGAACGTAGCTTTGCGGGCCTCGTCCAGGCGATGTGGGAGGCGCTCGCACTGAGGCACGGAGTCGCAGCAGCCGCATCGACGCTCGTCGAGAGACCTGACAGAGGTGCTGCTCGAGATCCGCAGGCAGCCCGAGATCAGATGTCAGCGCAGTGAGGGGCCTTTGCGCAGCAGCACCACGCACGTCCGTCGCGTGAACTGACGGTTTGTCTCGATCAACTCGAGGTTAACGGCACGTCGTCGTCTCTCTCGAAAATGCCCGCAATCGGGAACGGCTCGTCGGGAGCTCGCGGCATATGCGTTGCAGCGTGTCGCTCGGAGCTCAGGGTCCTTGAATGAACCTGTGATGAAACGGCCGGCGCGATGATCCCCCCACGTCGCGCCG
>DATDCH010000076.1:0-2677 GCA_036524455.1 Kofleriaceae bacterium
AAAGTCGGCCACCGCGCGCCGACGACGAAGAACATGCTCTCGCTCATCACCGGGATGTATCACCTCGTGCGCATGCGGCTGGCGAAGTTTCGAGCCGGGCCGAACCGCAGCGGGGTCGACGGACTGCCGCTCGAGGTGCTCGAGCGCGCGGCGTATGGCTTCGCCTACATGGGCGTAGCGCGGTCGCTCGGGCTCGTGATGCGCTCGGCGCGAAAGGGGCTCGCGAGCGGCGAGCCGCGCTACGTCGGTCGTGGCCTGGTCCACGCCGCTTTCGGCATGATCTCGAATCATCCAGAGCGACCTACGGTGATCGACGAGCTGCTCGATCGCGCAGCCGCGATCGGCCGCGAGCAGGGCGATCCGGAGGTCGAAGCGCTCGCGATCCGCGTGCGCGGCGAATCGCACTTCATGTACGGCAACCTCGCCACAGCAGCGAGGCTCGTAAACGAGGCGACGGCGTTGATGACCGAACGCTGTCGCGGCGTCGGGTTCCACCGGCGGTTCGGCACGTTGATCGGTGCTCGTGCTGCGCTGCTCTCGGGGGACGTCGAGCAGGCACGGGCTACCGGCGCTACGCTGCTCGGAGAGGCGATCGATCGCGAAGATCCGGTGTGCGCGGATAGCGTGCGCATCGCGCTACTGGCGTTCGCCGATATCCTCCGCGATCGAGTCGACGCTGCGGATCTCCAGCTCGAGCAGACGAACGAGGACATCCGCTGCGGCAACCTCGCGTTTCGCGCCGAGTCGAAATCGCTCCTCGCGATGTATCGCGGTGACGTCGCCGGCGCGCGAGCCATATGGCGCAGATACATGCCGAGTATCAAGTACGATGGACTGCTGTTCGTGCCGGGCTTTCGCCTGATGATCGTACGTGGGCATTGCATCGCGCTGCTCGCGAATGGCGGCCGCCGCGAGGCGGCAGAAGCGAAGCGCTGGCGACGGTCCCTACGTAGCTGGCGGTTTGCCGCGGCGATTGCGACCAGCGCATGCATCGATGCGAACTTCGCGATGCTCGCCGATGAGCGCGAGCAGGCGATCACCCACCTCGAGCGAGCCCGCGACCAGTACGCGAGCAGCGGATTTCGGCTCGACGCTGCGACGGCCGCATTTGCTCGCGCGCGCCTGTCAGGGCAAGACGACGAACCCGCCGCGGCGGAGCTTCGCGCGTGCGGCGTCGTCTCCCCAGAGCGGTGGACCGCGGCGTGGTATCCGCGCATCGCTGCCGGTTAGTCGCCGAGCCCTTCGCTCTTCGCCCATTCTTCGAGCCGGATCTTGAGCTGGCGAAACCGTTGCCGGAGGTTCGTCGTGTGGCGCTGGAGCTCCTCGTCGTCCGCCTCGTCGCCGTCGTACATGATGCGCGCGACCTCGTCCCAGCTCAGGTCGCGATCGATGCGCAGCACGAGCAGCGATTGCTCCTCGGGGCTGAGGCTCTCGCGCAGCGCGGCGAATCGATCTTTGACGTCGGTGCGCAGGTACGGCCGCGTCCGGCTGCGCTCGACGGCGATCGGATCGCTGACCTGCGAGATCGGATCGTGGCGCTTCGCGTGCTGTGCCCGCGCGGTCTCGAAGCGCACCGCGGCATTGCGCGCGAGCGTATACAGCCACGTGCGAAAAGACGCGCGCCACGCGAACTTCGTGATGCCGCGCACGATGTCTTCGGTGAGCTGGCTGAACACTTCGTGCGCGTCGGCTTCGCTGCGTAGACGCGCGCACAAGAACGAGTAGACCTCGACCTGATAGATATCGAGCCCGCGCCGCACGGCTTCTTGCATGTCGCCCCGCTCGTGCGCGCTGCGGATTGCGTCCTCGTTGACGTCCCCCACGGCGGCGATGGTAACCGAACTGGTTGATTTCGTGGGCATGCGCTGATTTCTGGATCACACAGGCACGTAGGCCGCTCTACCTGTTCGTGAGGATCAGCAGCGTTGTCATCATCGTTCTCGTCGCCGCGCTCGCGCCCGCGCTCGGGCAACCGAGCGAACCGACACTCGGCAAGCCGACCGACTCCGAAGCCGCGCGGCTTTATCGCGAGGGCAACGAGCACTACAAGCTCGGGCTGTACGCGCGAGCGATCGAGCACTACGCGGCATCGATCGCGCTCGAGGAATCCCAAGCTGCGCTCTACAACATCGCGCAGAGTCACCGCCAGCTCGGTCAACACAAGGAAGCAGTCCGCTACTACCGGAGGCTGGTCGACTCGACCGCGATCGTCGGATCGGCGCGCGAGCACATCGAAGCACTGATCGCGGCAGCGAACAGCGCGGTCGACAAGCAGACGCCGCCACCGCCACCGCCGCCACCAGTCGTACGCGATGCAGACGTGACGGACGACGTCAGCGATGACACGGCGGTTGACGCGGAAGACGATGTGCCGGAGCTGCAGCAGCAAGGCGCCTGGTATCACGACTGGGTCGGCTGGAGCCTCGCCGGTACTGGCGTCCTCGCGAGCGGTGTAGCGATCGGGTTCGCGCTCCGCGGCGAACAGCTGCAGGCCGACGCGAACGGCGAGCCCGACGAGCTCGCACGCGAACAGTTGCAGACGCGCGCTGATTCGCGACGCACGTGGGCGCTCGCGACCGCGATGATCGGCGGCGGGCTCACGATCGCCGGCATCGTGAAGCTCGCGGTGAATCCACGCAGCGTCGAGGAGCTGACGGTCTCGTTCGGGGCCAGCAGC
>DATDCH010000077.1:0-10171 GCA_036524455.1 Kofleriaceae bacterium
AACATGGGCCAGCACGCTGCGGCGCTGTCGCGGTTCGAGGCGTCCCTCAAGTGCAAGCGCGACCAGTACGTGATTCAGCTCTGCTTCATGGAAGCATGCGCCAGCGGCAACTCGCCCAAGGCCAAGCTCTACTACAAGCAGCTCACGGCGGTACAGCAGACCAAGTTCGCGCAGATGTGCATCCGCAACAAGACCGAGTACCAGTAGCGGTCGAGCGCTCTGGGACACCGGCGCACCGGCGCACCGGCGCACCGGCGCACTGGCGCACCAATCCGGGGGGGCGCTGCATGCTCCGTGTGGAGGTCCTGCGATCGCAATAAAGCGATCGATAGAAAACTCTGTCATGCCGCTTGTTTGACCCGGGGGATCGGGTTGGTGTAACCAGGGCGAAGCCTGGGTGCACTAGCTCGGAGGCTACATGTCCGGAGGCCTTGTGATTTCTCGATCTCTTGGAACAGCGGCACTCATGCTCGCGCTGGTTTCGCCAGCGTCGGCGCAACAAGTCGGTGGCGACATGCCGCTCGACACGTTCAAGCCCGCAATGGACTCACGTGGCTACCTGACGGTGAACGCATCGCAGGTGCTCGGCCACAAGGAGTTCTCCTTCGGCCTTGGTGCGCTCGACTGGGGCTACAAGATGCTCGGCTTCGGCGACGCGGATGCCTGCAGCGCCAACGGCGGCGCGGGCTCCTGCTACGAGGTCACCAACATGGTCACGGCGACGTTGATCGCCGCGTTCGGCCTCAAGCTCGGTCCCGCCGAGCTCGAGTTCGGCGCGTCGGTCCCGTTTGTGATCATGGGCGGTGATCGCGGGCCGAACAACCTCGGTGCCGACGGGATGCCGGGCGGCAACGACGACCAAGAGTACAAGTTCGACGGTCAGGGCCTCGGCAACCTTGGCCTTCACTTCAAGACGCGGTTTCTCAAGACCAGCCGGCCGCCGCATCTCGGCCTCGGCGTGATCGCGAGCGTGTACTTGCCGACCGTCGATCCGAAGGAGCGCTGGCTCGGCGACACGAAGGCGATTCCGCAGATTATCGGTGTCCTCGACAAGGAATTCGGCCGGCGCAGCCAGCTGCGCGTCGCGCTCAACGGCGGCATTCGGATTCGCCAAGACGTCACGTTCACGGACACCGGCGCAATGGGCGCCCCCGCGACGAACGGCTCGGTGACCGCGGGTACCGAGATTCCGTTCGGCGCCGGCATCGCGTACGCGATCGCCGTGCAGAAGTTCGATGTCGTCGCCGAGGTGCTCGGCGCGATTCCGATCAGCGGCGCCAAGGAGAACTACTTTCCGCTCGAGGCGATCGCGGGCGTCAAGCTCTATCTCGCGCGCAACTCGTTCCTCTCGCTCGGCGCGGGCACCGGCCTGCTGCGCAAGCAAGAGACCGGCGCCAACCCCGACCTGCGCGCGTTCATCGGCATCGTGTTCGAGCCGAACATCGGTGACCGCGACGGCGACGGCATCAAGGACGACGTCGACAAGTGTCCCGACGATCCCGAGGATTACGATCGGTTCGAGGACGAGGACGGCTGTCCCGAGCCCGACAACGATCGCGACGGCATCCTCGACGAGGACGACAAGTGCCCGAACATCCCGGAAGACAAAGACGGCTTCCAGGATGAAGACGGCTGCCCTGAAGGCAACAAGAACGATCGCGATGGCGACGGCATCCTCGACGACGTGGACAAGTGTCCCGACGATCCCGAGGACTTCGATCAGTTCCAAGACGAAGACGGCTGCCCCGATCCGGACAACGATCAGGACGGCATCCTCGACGTCGACGATCTATGCCCGAACGATCCCGAAGACAAGGACGGCTTCGAGGACGAAGACGGCTGCCCCGATCTCGATAACGACAAGGACCGCATCCTCGACAACGACGACAAGTGCCCGAACGAGCCGGAGACGTACAACGGCTTCGAGGACGAGGACGGCTGTCCGGATCGAGGTCGTGTCGTGGTCACCGACACGTCGATCGAGATCCTCGACATGATCTACTTCGAATACGACAAGGCGATCATCAAGAAGGAGTCGTACCCGATCCTCGACGCGGTCGCCGCGACGCTACAGGGCAACCCGAGCATCACGTTGATCGAGATCCAAGGTCACACCGACGAACGCGGCAATGACGCGTACAACTTGGATCTGTCGGATCGCCGCGCTAAGTCCGTGCGCGAGTACCTGCAAGGCAAGGGCGTCGACGAGAAGCGTCTGACCTCGCAGGGCTATGGCGAAACGCAGCCGCTGATTCGCGAGTCGAACGAGCGTGCGTGGGCGAAAAACCGCCGGGTCGCGTTCCTCATCTTGAAGCGCGCGACGGACTAAGTCGGCGTTCAGCGACGTTACGCGCCGCTTTTGGTGAAAAGGCGGCGCGTCGGATTTTTCGGGCTAGACTCCGGGCGTGATTCGACTGCTCGTGTTCCTCGCTCTCGCCGGCGCGCTCGCGTTCTGCGGTGCGACGGTCAAGCTCGGCAACCGCACGTTCTTCGGTCACGTGCGCGCGATCTGGCACACCGACGAGGCGCAAGACCTCAAGTCCGGCGTGAAGGACAAAGCCGGCCCGGCCGCGAAGCGCATCAAGAAGGGCTTCGAGGCCGGCTACAACGCGATGAAGGACGATGCGGGCACCGAAGGCTCCGCCGCGGGCTCTGGCACGAAGTGAAGTTCCCGCTCACCCAGCAACTGATCGACGAGGCCCGCAAGTTCGAGCTGCGCTCGGCGTGCTGCCACTGCTTCTACTGGGACGCAAAACATCAGAAGTGTTGGCACGATTGGCCCGACGAAGGGCAGCGGCGGTGGCCGCTGGATGCGAAGGATCCCGAGACCGGCGCAATTCCGACCGAAGTCGCGTTTTGTAAAGAGTTCGAGCTGCGCTGATCGATTTACTATCGGGACGTGCTCGATGTGGTGCTGTCCCCTGAGGTCGCCGAGGCGCGAGTAGACAAACGCGCGATCGTGGCGCTCGAATCGACCCTCGTCGCGCACGGCTTGCCGTGGCCCGACAACTTCCAGCTCGCACAGGAGCTCGAGTCGATCGTGCGCGAAGCAGGCGCAGTGCCGGCACACATCGCGCTCGTCGATGGCAGGCCGTGCATCGGGCTATCGGCCGCGCAGCTCGAGCGCGTCGCCAAGGAAGGCAAGCAATTCGCGAAGGCCGGCTCGACCGATCTGGCGGTGTACCTCGCGCACCGCAAGAGCGCGGCTACCACGGTCAGCGCGACCAGCGTGATCGCGGCGCGCGCGGGCATTCGCGTGTTCGCGACCGGCGGCATCGGCGGTGTGCATCGCGGCGACGCCGGCGATGTCTCGCACGATCTGATCGCGCTCGCCAAGACGCAGATCGCCGTCGTATCGGCCGGCGCGAAGGCCATCCTCGATCTACCCCGCACACTCGAGCTGATGGAGACGCTCGGCATCCTCGTGCTCGGCTACCGCACGGACGAGATGCCGGCGTTCTACACCGTGCGCTCGGGCCTGCGCCTCGATCACTTCACGGGCACGCCCGAAGACTGCGCCGGCATCCTGCGCAGGCACTGGCGCGATCTCGACGGCGGCGGCGTGCTGCTATGCAACCCGATCCCCGCCGAAGCCTCGCTCGACGAGCGCGTGGTCGCCGGCGCGATCGAAGACGCCCTACGCACCGCGCGCACGACACACATCACCGGCAAGGCGCTGACGCCGCACCTGCTCGCGCAGATCAATGAAGCAACCGGCGGCGCGTCGGTGCGTGCCAACAAGGCGCTCGCGCGCAGCAATGCACAAGTCGCAGCCGAGCTCGCGCTCGCGCTCGGCGCGTACGTCTAAGGCGGCTTCGGTAGAACAGATCGCGTAGGCGTAGGCGAACGACGCCGCCCGTGGGTGCGTCCAGCCGCCTCTTTGCCGAGCCTTCTGAGCTAGCGATCCGGGATTGAACTTGTGGCCAGACGACAAACCAGGCTGGGTGATCTGCGGGGCACGGCATGCCGCCTACGCCTACGCACGGTCACTTCAACACGAACCGGTCTAGTTGCTCAGCTGATAGATCGTGAGCACGCGGCCGCCGCGATCGAATCCGGTCGAGCGCTCGAGCAGCCAGAAGAAATTGTCGACGACACCGAACCGGTGCTTCACGCCCTTCGCCAGGATGCGCGCCTTGCGCGTCGCATTGCCGTCGGCGGTCATGCGGAACACGTCGAGATACTCGGGGTCCGCCTTCTTGCGCGCGACCGCTTCGGCGTTCACCGGATCGACCTTGATCACGATCCACGCGGTGCCATCGGCGGCGAAGACACTCTGCAGTGACTTCGGATCGTACTGCGCGAGCGGTTGATCGAGCGTCACCGTACCGAGCACGCCTTGTCGCCACAGCTCGATCGCCTTGTTGTCGGCTTTGACCCGCATGAAGTCGAGCGTGCCGCCCGCGTCGGCGAGCGTCTGATACCGCTTGCGCTGCTCGAACAAGTCGCCGATCGGCTGATTCGAGATGAACTTGCCCGTGATCAAGTCGTAGGTCGCCTCGGTGTCGGGCGAGCGCGTGTTCTCTTTCTTCGACCACTCGCCGCCCTTGAGCCCGCCCGCTCGCGTCCAACCTTCCGACCAGTGGTTGACGCGGAAATCGATTTTCTTGTTGTGATCCTTGTCGAGCTCGAACGCCTTGCCCTTCGCGACGCGCTTGCCGCTCTCGAGCGAGAACAGCTCGACGTCGTGCCGCATGCCGACCTTCGTCGCTACCGCTTTGTGGACCGCGATCGCCGGCTTGCCGTCGCGCGTGATCAACGTGACGTGCGTCGCCGGGCCCAGTTTGTACACCGGCTTCGCGGTCTTGCTGCTCAGCTCGACGAGCGCGGCGACCTGGTTGCCATCCTCGGTCGCGCCGATCACGAACGCGCGCTGGCCGACGAGCCGCAGCGACGTGGGCCGCAGCGTCACCGGCGACAGGTCCACGACGATCTCTTGCTTCGCCTCGATGCACGTCGCGCAGCCGAGCTGCACGACATGAAGCTCGGCGCGGGTCGAGGTATCCGCAACCACGTACGCCAGGCGTTGGTTGTCATGCGCGACCACGTCGTCGACGAATCCCGACGGCGTCGTGATCTTCATGACCTCGTTCGTGCCGACAAGCGCCGGCAACGACTGCTTCGGTGGGACGGGTTGCGGTTGCTTGGGTTGTGCATGCACCGCGAGCGCCGCACCGCACACGAATGCCAACGAGGTCAGGGCCGATCGAGCCGCCATGGCGCGATGGTATGCTGCGCTTCTTCGGTAGGCGCAACGGGTTTCACTCGCAACCACCGCGGCCACAGTTCCAGGCGAGCGCGATCGGTCGGTTCGAAGATCGCGAAGGGACTAGGTTCCTTGCTCAGCCGGCAGGAAGCTCTGCGGCGCTGGCGTCTGGACCGGCGTCTGATGACACGTGCTCGTGACGGATGCCAACCGTCACAGCGGGTGGCCGGCTCAACGCGACGTTACATGCCGCGGAGATCGATCCACGTCGGAACGATGAGGTGCACATCGATTCGTGTAGACGCGATCTCGTAAACGATCCGATAGCTCCAGCCGCGGCGAATGCGTACGGTCTTCGACATCATGCCCGCATATCTGGAGTCTTCATCCGCTAGTCGCACTCCACTATGCGGAACGACGCCGAGAACGCGGAGCGCTGCGGATACCTTTCGCGCCGCTGGCCCTGGTAGAGCGAGGAACTGATCCTCGGCGACGGGTAGGAGCTTTACGATCAAGGCCCAGCTCCTTCTCGATCTCGTCGAGATTCCGGCCTCGGTCGGCGTTGGCGTCCCGCCTCGATTGCTCCAGCTGTCGTCGCACTTCGGGGTTGCCGCTGAGCTCGGCGACCACCAACCATCCCTCGAAGTACTCCTCGTGCATCAGCAAGATGTCGGGTCGTCCCTGCCTCTTGATGCGGTAGACGCCCCGCGACGAATCGATGTCCCGTGCGATGTCCTCGGTGTTCTTGGCGAGCTGGGCCATCGAGATCGTCTTGCGCCGCATGGCCTCCAGCATATGGGTTGGCTTCGAGCACGGCAATGTCCGACTCACTCGCCGAGCTTCGTCGGAAACTGCGCGACCGCGCCGATCACGCGCGCGTGCTCGCGCTCCCACGCCGACACCCGCGCTTCGTCGGTATGCGCGCGCGGATGCGCGACCTTGTAATAGCCGGCGCTCGGCCGCTTCGCGTCTGCGCGCCACACGATCGCGGGCAAGCACGGTAGCTGCTGATGGCGGCACGCGTTCGCGACTTCGCCGAGCGCGGCGTGCAGTGCCGGGCTGCGCGGGTGCACGTCGACGGCGGACGCGAGCTGGCCGTACGTGATCGACGGCTTGTTGCGCCGAACCTGCGCTAGCAGTTGTTTGTAGATGCGGTGTGCGAGCGGGCTCATGACGAAGTTCCTTTCGGGTGCGGTTGAAGCGCTGGCGTGCGCCAGCACGGGTGACGGTTGAGCGGACGCTGCGCGGTCACGCCGACGGTGCGAGGCCGGACACGAGCGCGGGACTCAGGGTGGCGGCGGCAGCAGCGGCAGTGCGTCGCTGGCAGCGGCGAGCTCGTCGGGCGTGGGGCGCGGCCGACCCTCACCGGCCATGTCGCTCGGTTCGAACGACAGCATCTCGTCATCCCTGTCGTCCTCGTCGGTGAGGACCACGGTCGCGCTTTGATTGTCCGGAAGACGTACGCGGGCGATCAACGGGCGTCCGGTCGTGTGTGGCGGCACAGCGCTGAACAGATCGGCCGTTGGATCGACGGCTCGATAGTCGGCCGCCTCGCGGAGCACCTCGCGCGTGATCGAATCCTGGCCGAGCAGATCGGCGATCGTGCGCGCGACCTTGATGAGGCGATCGATCGATCGCGCGCTCATCGAAAGCCGCTCCTCGACGATTTCCTTGAGATAGCGCTCGCAGTTGTCGTCGAGAGGGCAACTCTCGCGCAGCACCTTCGGCGTCATCTCCGCGTTGCAGCGAATGCCGAAGCGCGACAGCCGAGCGAGCTGGCGTTCACGCGCGACCATCACGCGCTCGCGAATCGCAGCCGACGATTCGGTCGGTCGCGGATCGCGCAACACCTTGAGTGGCACCGGCTGGACGTAGATTTGGAGATCGATGCGGTCGAGCAACGGTCCACTCATGCGCGACCGGTAACGGTCGACCAAGAAGCGCGAGCACACGCACTCGCGCACGCCCGATTGCAGCCACCCGCATGGGCACGGGTTCGAGGCCGCGACGAGCATGAACGACGATGGCAACTTGATCGTGCCGTTGACGCGACTGATCGTGACCGCCCGCTCTTCGAGCGGTTGCCGCAGTGCTTCGATCGTTTGCCGCGCGAACTCGGGCAGCTCGTCCAGAAACAGCACGCCGTTGTGCGCGAGTGAGATCTCGCCGGGGCGTGGCAAGCTGCCGCCGCCGAGCAGTGCCGCACCGCTGATCGTGTGATGCGGCGCGCGAAACGGACGCTCGGCGATGAGGCCGTTGTCCGCGAGACCGAGCGACGAGTAGATCTTCGTGGTCTCGAGTGATTCGTCGCGCGTCATTTCCGGCAGCACGCTCGGAATGCGGCGGGCGAGCATCGTCTTGCCGGTTCCAGGCGGCCCGGACATCAGCACGTTGTGGCCGCCGGCAACCGCGATCTCGATCGCGGCGCGCGCGAATTCCTGGCCGCGCACGTCGGACATGTCCGTTGCGAACGCGCGCCGGCGCCGGCGACCGGTTGCCTTCGCCGGCACGGGAAGATCCGCTTCGCCGGCGAGCGCGGCGGTGATCTCGGACAAGTGGCGAGCGCCGTAGACCTCGACGCCATCGACCTCGAGCGCCTCCGCCGCGCAGCGCGCAGGAGCGAGAATGCCGCGCAGACGGCGCTGGCGCGCGAGCATCGCCGAGGCAAGCACGCCGGGCACGGGGCGTACCGAGCCGTCGAGGCCGAGCTCGCCGAGCACGAGCAAGCCGTCGAAGATGCCGCCATCGAACGTGCCGTCGGCGATCAAGATCGACAAGGCCGTCGGCAGATCGAGCGCGCTGCCCGGCTTGCGTAGGTCCGCCGGCGCGAGGTTGACCGTCACCTTCTTCTGCGGCACGTCGTAGCCGACGGCGTGCAGCGCACTGCGGATGCGCACCGCACCCTCTTTGACGGACGTCGTCGGTAGCCCGACGATGTTGAATGCCGGCAGTTGACCGGCGGTGATCACGCACTCGACATCGATCGAGACCGCATCGATGCCGACGAGCGTGGATGACTTGATGAGCGCGACCACGCCGCGCTGTTCAGCACGCGGCGCGCCAACTGCGCGACACGCGATCTCGGTCGCTTGCGCCGCGCAATGTCCGCGCGATGGACGCAGTGGCCGAATTGCGGCCGGACGTCGGGCACTTACCGCTGCAAGGTTTCTTCATATTGCGGCGGCTCGTTCCGCAACACGCGGTCTCCATCCTGGGTTGGTGAAAGGAACGAACACATGATCTGTCTCGCAATCGGACTTGGAGTCCTCGGTTTTGTCGCGGCTCGCAAGGCCCGGCGGTGCAGTCGCGGTTATCACGGCTACGGCTGGCATCATCATCACCACCATGGCTGGCACCGCGGCGGCGGCGGTGGTCGGCGCGGCCTCTACTTCGCGCTCTCGCACCTCGACGCGTCGCCCGCGCAGGAACGCGCGATCATCAACGAGGTCGACAAGCTGAGAGAGCGCCTGCACGGCGCGAAGACGAATCTCAAAGACGGCCGCGGCGATCTCGCGGCAGCGGTGCGCGGGCCCACGCTCGACGACGCCGCCCTCGGTGTCGTGCTCGGCCGTGTCGACACGGCGACCGCGGAGGCACGCAGCGCGACGCTCGAAGCGCTGCGCAACATCCACGCGGTGCTCGACGACAAGCAGCGCGCGCAGCTCGCCGATATTTTGGATCGCGGTTGGTGGGGCGCGTCGTGGCGCGGCCGCCGCGGCGGCGGTGAAGGTGGCCCGTATCGCGTTTGAGCCGTAGGCTGCGTTCGTCAGGCCTCCACACCAACCATGAGATGATCCCACCGTGCGCGTGCTCCTCATCGACGACGATGCCCGACTGGCCGAGCTGCTGGTCGGCTATCTCATGCCGCAGGGCGTGACACTCGTGCACGCGGGTGGTGGCCAGGCCGGGCTCGCGCAGCTGCAGGGCGGCGGGTTCGACGCCGTGCTGCTCGACGTGATGATGCCCGGCCTCGATGGCCTCGCGGTGCTGCGCAAGATCCGCGACGCGGGTCACCGGGTCCCGGTGATCATGCTGACCGCGCGCGGCGACGAAGCCGATCGCGTCGTCGGGCTCGAGCTCGGCGCCGACGATTACGTCGCGAAACCGTTCTCGCCCCGCGAGCTGCTCGCCCGGCTGCGTGCGGTGCTGCGACGTGCGGCGCCCGAAGCAGTTGCCGAGAAGCTATCCGCCGCGGGTATCACCGTCGACACCGGCGCGCGTGAGGCGTGGGTCGACGGACGACCGATCGAGCTGACCGGTCTCGAAGTCGATCTATTGATCGTGCTGCTGCGCCGCGCGGGTCGCGTGGTGCCGCGCAGCGCGCTGCTCGAGCTTGCAGGCCGCGGCGACGTCACCGTCGGTGACCGCGCGGTCGATGTTCATATCTCGCGTCTACGCAAGAAGCTCGGCGACGACGCGGCCACCCGAATTCGCACCGTGCGCGGCGTCGGCTATACGCTGGCGCGCGCGGTAGACGAGGAACACTCCCATGACTGATACGAATTTTCGCGTGCTGCTCGGCTCGGCCGGGCGCCGTGGCGCCTGGACCGTGCCGTCGCACATCGACGCGCGCATCACGCTCGGCAGCATGGAGCTCGATCTGCGCGAGGCCGACCTCGGTGCCGAGACGACGATCGACGCGCACGTCACATTCGGCAGCCTCGAAATCATCGTGCCCGACGATGTCGTGGTCGATGTCGAGATGAGCTCGCTCGCGGCGAGCGTCGCGAACGGGCGTAGTGGCCGCGAATTCGCTGCGACGCCGGCACGCCGACTGCGCGTGATCGGCAGCGTGCGATTTGCGAGCTGCGAAGTGATTTCGATCGACCCACGAGGAGCACCACCATGAGCGAGCGCGATCAAAATCGGCTCGAGCTCAGCGCCATCATGGGCAACTGCGAGCGCCGCGGGGCCTGGAAAGTCCCGTCGCGCGGCGACGCGCGCGTGAAGTTTGGCAACAAGGAG
>DATDCH010000078.1:0-3052 GCA_036524455.1 Kofleriaceae bacterium
GCGCACGCGCGCGAATGCTGCGCGATCATCGCCGCTGTCGATCAGCGCCTTGATCGCCGCGAGCTCGTCTCGATCGCTCATGCAAGGTTCGCGAGCTGCACGGAGAGGTTCCACAGCTTCTCGCGAGCATCTGCATCGCGGGCGGCGCTCGACGGTGGCGTCGCGACCCCATCGCTGTAGTAGCTGCCCGACGGCTGGTCCTCGTTGGCGCCGCTCGCGAGCATCACCGATGTCTTCGCACCGGCGTCCGGCGAGATGCCTGCGACGGGACCGAACCCCTGACGCAGTAGCTTCGTGCCGACGACGCCGGGATGCAGGCTGTACGCGAGCAGCTTCGCGGGCTCGTGCCGATCGGCGAGCGTGAGCGCGTGCATCACCTGCGCGAGCTTCGCCTGCGCATACGACGCGTAGCCGGTCCACGATTTCTCGAGCTGCAGATCGTCGAAGTGAATGCGCCCGCGCGTATGCGCCACCGACGACACGTTGATCACGCGCGACGGTAGGCCCTCGGCGCTATCGGTCAGGCGCGGCCCGAGTAGCTCGGTGAGCAGGAACGGACCGAGGTAGTTGACCGCGAGCGTGCCCTCGATGCCGTCGGACGTGACGACGCGCTCGGTCGAGAAGATGCCGGCATTGTTGACGAGCACGTGCAGCTTCGGCGCGAGCTCGAGCACGTGCCCTGCGCCGCGCCGCACCTCGGCGAGCTGGCCGATGTCGAACGACACGCCGTCGAGCTCGGCGCCGGGCAGCTCCTCGCGCAGCCACGCGAGCGCCGCGTCGACCTTCGGCTTGCTGCGGCCGTGGACGATGACCTTGATGCCTTTAGCCGCGAGCTGTCGTGCGGTCTGGCGCCCGATACCGTCGGTGGAACCGGTGACCAGCGCAACCCTGTCGGCCATGCGCCGACTCTACGGCGATAGCTTGCGGGCGCGCAATGCGCGACTGAGGGCCGGCGGGACGCGCGGCGCCGTGGCGTCGGGGGCGAATTGCGGCACCGACCGCTGCGCCGGAATCTGCGGCGTAATCCCGGTCCAGGCCTCGAGCTTTGCGAACGCCGCCTCGCGGTCGCCCTCGGCGAGCCGGGTGAGCCGCGCGCTGTGCGAGCCCTCCGCCTGCACGACCATCAGCGAGTCTTTGGCTCCGCCGAGCTCGAACTGACCGCCGGTCCACGGATCCCACTGGCCATAGACAAACAGCAGCCGCTCGCCGTCTTCGCGCACGAACTTGTCGATGTCGAGCATCGCCGCGCCGTCGTCATAGGGCGGCTGCTCGGTCGGCAGCGCGTTCAAGTAGTCGGCATCGGTGTACTGGAGGTACGGATCGAGATACACGGCACCGCCGTCGGGGTACCCGAGCTGGTTGTACGCCTGGTAGTAGTACGCGTCGAACTGCTCGATACGCGCGTCGCTGTTGTCGGAGACCGGCGAGATGTCGTCGAGGAAACGCCACATCGTGCTGTCGTCGGTCGTCACCGACGGCACGGCGCCGCACGCGGTGACCCCGAAGTACTGCCAGAACGCCCACTCGAGGTTGAAGATCGAAGACTCGACCGCCGGGCCGATCGGCACGCGGTTGTAGTAGAGGTTGTTCATCGTGGCCTGCGACTCCGCACGCATCAGCATTGCGGCGCGGCGATTCGCGAGCATGTCGGTCGCGACGGCGCGGATCTTGTTGCGGCAATCGTCCGGACCGAGCGTGTCGAGGAACGGGGCGTAGCGCGGATCGGGTGCACCGAACGAGATCGGCGCGACGTACGGCACGGTGCCGTCGACGTCGTCGGGATAGAACCGGCGGTAGTAGATCGCGGTCATGCCGCCCTTGCTGCCGCCGGTCGTAACGAACGCGCCCTTGTAGATCGTCTTGAGCGCGCTGACGATGACGTGCTGGTCGGCCGCCATCTGCTCGATGGTCAGCTTCGACCAGTCGGTCGGTACCGGGCGCGACTCGCCGAAAAACCGGTGCTCGATCGAGATCTGGTTGCCGCCGACCAATACCGTCAGCTCGACGACGCGGTCCCGGTAATAGTCCCAATAACCCGAGGTATGGACGATCATCGGGTAGTCGAGCTCGTTGTGGTGGAGGAGCGAGACCTCTTGCAGGAACGTCTCGCTGTTCGGGTCCTTGTGGTCGACCTTCTGCTCGAAATAAATGACGAAGTACGTGTAGCCGGCACTCTGCGTCGGTACCGCCGTTACTTCGTGGACCCCGGGCAGCTCGCGGAGCGCGAACAGGATCTCGTCGGGGGTTTTGGGGGTGTCGTCGCCGGTGCATGCCGCTAGCGCGAGCAGCGTCGCCATCAACAACCGCATCTTCGCGAGCTTGCCATGTAGTGGATCTCCGGGGTAGGCATTGCGTCCCATGGCGCTGTCGGTCGGCATTGTAGGCCTCCCCAATGTGGGCAAGAGCACTGTGTTTAATGCCCTCACCGCGGGCAAGGCCGAGGCTGCGAACTATCCGTTTTGCACCATCGACCCCAACGTTGGTGTCGTACCGGTGCCCGACTCCCGGCTGAAGCGCATCGAGTCCCACATCAAGACGCAAAAGGTGATCCCGGCGATCGTGGAGATCGTCGACATCGCCGGCCTGGTCAAGGGTGCATCGCAGGGCGAAGGCCTGGGCAACAAGTTCCTCGCGAACATTCGCGAGACCAACGCCGTCCTGATGATGGTGCGCTGCTTCGACGACCCGAACGTTATCCACGTCGCGGGCTCCGTCGATCCGATGCGCGACATCGACGTGATCGATCTCGAGCTCGCACTCGCCGACGTCGAGACCGCCGAGAAGCGCGTCAAGAAGGCGCAAGGCGCCGCAAAGACCGGCAACAAGGAAGGCAAGATCGAGCTCGCGCTCGCCGAGAGGGTGTTCAACCACCTGCAGGCCGGCAAGGCCGCGCGCTCGCTGCCGCTCACCGACGACGAGCGGAAGCAGGTCGCGACGTTCGGCCTGCTCACCGCGAAACCGGTGCTGTACTGCTGCAACGTCGGCGAAGCGGACCTGCCGGCTGGCAACCCGTGGAGCGACGCGGTCAAGGCGCGCGCGAAGCAAGAAGGCG
>DATDCH010000079.1:0-9624 GCA_036524455.1 Kofleriaceae bacterium
GCGTGACTTCGCGGCCATCGCCTTCGCCCACCACCTTCGTGTCGGCGCCGTGCGCCTGCAGCTCCGCAGTTTGCGCGTCGTTCGCGCTCGGTACGACGAGCTTACCGACACCGCCGGAGGCGAGGTACGAGCCCGCGATCAACTCCGCGATCGGTTCGCTCTCGCGCAGCACGAGCTTGGCCGACGCGACCATCAGCGCGGTCTGGCCGAGCCCGCCGACATCGGGGAGCATGATGTGCCGCGCGTAGCGGTTGACCTGCTCGTCACGCATCGCGGCCACCGGCACCCCGTGTCATTGATCCGATTGGCGGCGGGTCCGACCCGCCGGCAATCGCGGGAATGATATCGATCTCGTCGCGCTCGGTAACGGCGGTGTCGAGGCCCGAGAGGCCGCCGATGTCCTCGGCGCGCACATAGATCTTGATGAACGGTTTGACGCTGCCGCTACCGTCGAACAGCTTCGCTGCGATGCCGGGATGGCGGCGCTCGAGCTCGGCGAGCGCGTCGCGCACGGTCGCGGCGGTGACGTCGATATCCGCGTTGCCGCCGGTCAGCGTTCGCAGTGCAGTCGGGATTCTGATCGTCGCCATGGCAGCTCCTTATGCGGCGCGCACGCAAGCAGCGCAGCCGCTGCGTGGCGCGAACGTGACGATGCGCGGCTCCTGCGACACGCGCAGGTCGTCGAACACGAAAATCGATCCCGCGTGCGTTCGATCGCCGCGGCCAAGCCCGATCGCGAGCGCAGCGGCGAGACCACCGATTGCACCGACGACGGGACCGAGCACACCGACGGCGGCGCACGTCGCGGCGGGTACCGGTTCCTCGAACAAGCAGCGATAGCACGCGGTGCCGGGCGCACCGACGAGCACGTTGCCGCCGTAGCGCAACGCCGCCGCGATCACGTACGGCTTGCCGCGCGCGACGGCCCAATCGGCGACCGCGAACTTGGTGTCCGGATCGTCGCTACCGTCGACGATCAAGTCGCTGTCGCCCGAGATGTCGTCGGCGTCGTCGCCGGTCCAGCGCGTTTGGTAGCCGCGCGCGGTGCCACCGGGCGCCACCACAGCGGCGGCGAGCAGCGTCGCCTTCGGCTTGCCGACGTCGGCGGTGGTGAACTGGATCTGGCGATGCAGGTTCGAGACCTCGACAATATCGGGGTCGACGATCGTGAGCTCGAAGCCCGCGCTTCCGAGCGACAGCGCGAGCGGACCGCCGAGGCCTCCCGCGCCGACGATCGTCGCGCGCGTCATGCGGCGCTCCTATGACACACCTTGCAACGGCCATCACTTCCGATCACACCGATACACGCCTCGTCGGGGCACAGCTTGCGCTGCTCCCAATCGGGATCCGCTGCCGGCGCGGCTTCGGCCGCGACGTTGCCTTCGTCATCGGCTTCGTCGTCCTCGTATTCGTCGTCGTCCTCGTAGTCGTCGTCCTCGTCGTCCTCGGCGTCACCCTCCGAGGCATCGGCTTCGGGCAACAGGCCGCGCTTGCGCTCCTCGCCCCAGTTCGGCGCCGCGCGCCCGCACACCTTGCACGTGCCGTCGCTGCCGATCACGCCGACGCACGCGCCGTCGGAACACAGTTGGCGTTGATCCCATTCGCTCATTGGCCACCCAGGGCGGTGAACAAGTCCGCCGCGAGATAGAACGTCAAGTCGACATCACCGAACCGAAGATCCGCCCGCGAATTGAGCGGCCGCTCCTTGCGGGGCTGGAGCTGGACGCTCGCGAGCCAGCTGCCGTTCTTCGAGCCCGCGTCCGCGACCACCCACTGCTTGCCGTCACGGCGCACGTACGCGTGAAGCCGCGACACCGAGTGATCTGGAATCACGATGTCGTTGTTGTTCGTGCGGCCGATCGTGATCCGGTCGGGGAACGACGCGCCCGGCTTCTTGGTCATCGGAAACACTTCGAGGTTGAAGTTCGCCGTCGGCGACTCGCGGCCGTGCGGCAGGGTCTCCTCGATCTCTTGATCGATCGACAGCGTGTGCACGCCGCTCGTTGGGGCCTCGTCCATCTCCGACCTGTGGCGGACCAGGGCAGCCGGAGCCGCCGAGGCCAGAAACTCCTCTCGCCCTAGCTGGACGAGCTGCCGGTAGTGCGCCGCGGCATCCACCGCGTGGATGTCGCATACGATTCGTCGAGCGGCAAGGGAAGCGGCCAGATCGTCGTCGAGTTGCGTTTGACAGCCCCAGACGGCGCGGGGTAAACGAACCCGCCATGTACGATACGTCGGATATCCGCAAGGGCCTCAAGGTTTTGATGGACGGGAACCCGTACACCGTGATCGAGTTCCAGTTCGTCAAGCCTGGCAAGGGCGCGGCGTTCACTCGCACCAAGTTCAAGAACTTGCTGACGGGAGCCGTTGTCGAGCGGAACATCCGGTCGGGCGAGAAGCTCGAGCCCGCGAACGTCGAAACCCGTGACATGCAGTTCCTCTACAAAGAGGGCGGCGATCTGATCTTCATGGATCAGACAAACTACGAGCAGGTCACGATCTCGAAGGACCTGATCGGCGACGCGCACGATCTGATGAAGGACAACCTGCCGTGCACGGTGGTGTTCTTCAACGAGCGCCCCGTCGACGTCACGCTGCCCACGTTCGTGTTCCTCGAGGTCACGGACTCCGAGCCCGGCGTCGCCGGTAACACGGCCGCCGGCAACGTCACGAAGTCCGCGAAGCTCGAGACCGGCGCCAACGTTCAGGTGCCGCTATTCATCAAGATCGGCGACACGATCAAGATCGATACGCGTACCCACGACTACGTCGAGCGCGTCAACAAGTAGGCCCGATGGGCACGCGCGGCCGCGTCATCGCGATCGACGGCGACACCGCGATCGTGCGCGCCGAGCAATTCGATCTGCGCGTCACGAATCCTGCGAAGGAATGGCGGGCGGGGGATCTCGTCGACGTCGATCGCGCCACCGTGTTGCGCTCCTACGGCGGCGGCGACTATCCGGGACCGACCAGCGAGGTCATGCGCATGCCTCGTCGGCGCGTCGAGCTCGTGCGCGCGCGCGCGACGACACTCGCGACGGTTCGCGAAGTATTCGCGACGCGTGGTTTCCTCGAGGTCGAGACGCCACTCCTCGTGCCGAGCCCCGGCCTCGAGATCCACCTCGATGCGGTGCCTGCCGGGGATGGTTATCTGGTGACGTCGCCCGAGTATCAGATGAAGCGGCTGCTCGCGGCCGGCTTCGAAAAGATCTACCAGGTCTGCAAGTGCTTCCGCGCGAACGAGCGCGGCGCGTACCACGCGAGCGAGTTCACGATGATCGAGTGGTACCGCGCGCATGCCGGCATCGACGCGATCGTCGACGACACCGAGCAGCTGGTTGCGGCCGTGGTCCGCGCGGTCACCGGCGTGCCGGTGGCAAAGGTCAGCGGCCGCGACATCGACGTGCGCCCTCCGTGGCGGCGGCTGACAGTGCGTAACGCGATGCGCGAGTGGGCCGGCGTCGACGTCGATGGCGCCGAGCCCGCCGGCGAGCTCGTGCAAGCGGTCCGTGCCGCCGGGATCGACGTCAAGGACGGCACCGCCTGGGACGACGCGTTCTTTGCCGGCTTCCTCGCGCGCGTCGAACCGGCGATCGCCGCGCTCGATCACGCGGTGATCCTCGAAGACTGGCCCGCGCCGCTTGCCGCGCTCGCCCGCCGCAAGCCCGACGACGCCAAGACCGCGCTGCGCTTCGAGGCGTACGTCGGCGGCATCGAGCTGGCGAACGCGTTCGACGAGCTGACCGACCCCGAAGAACAGCGGGCGCGGTTTACCGACGACCAGCGGATTCGGCGCGACCGCGGTAAGCCGGTGTATCCGATCGACGAGAAGCTGCTCGCTGCACTCACCGAGGGCTTGCCACCTTCTGCCGGTATCGCGCTCGGATTCGATCGACTCGTGATGCTCGCCACAGGTGCGGAGTCGATCGAGCAAGTGCTCACGTTCGTCGCCGACGAGCTGTAGTATCAAGGCTCGGGGGTATCGATGCGCGCGCTGATCTCGACGTTGCTCTTGGTGTCCTTGACCGCGTCTGCGTTCGCGCAGGGCTATCCGCAACCGCAACCGCAACCGCAGCCGCAGCCGCAGCCGTACCCGCAGCCGCAGCCGCAGCCGTATCCGCAGCAGCCGCAACCGTACGGGCCGCAATACGGCTACGGGCAGCGGCCGGTCATGCAGTACCAGCTGTCGATCGACGAGCAGTACCTGCTCGAGCGCGGCTACATCTCCGATGGCGAGCACATCGGCGGCGGGCTCGCTGCGGTGTTCTTCGGCTTTGGCATCGGCCAAGCGATCCAAGGCCGGTGGACCGACAAAGGCTTCATCTTCACGCTCGGCGAGGGCGCCGGATTCGTCGTGATGGTGTGGGGCATGTCGAAGATGTTCGGCGACTGCTTCGACACGGTGGAGTGTGGCGACAACGATCGGGGCGTCGCGCTGTTCTTCGGCGGTTTCCTCGCCATCGCCGTGCTTCGCATCTGGGAGACCGTCGACGCGTTCGCCGCACCACCCGCACACAACCGCAAGCTGCGTAACCTGCACATGAAGCTCGGCATGCCGGTGCCGATGTACACGCGCGTGATGCCCTACGTGACGACGCCGAAGGGCGATGGCGGCGGCGCGGTCGCCGGCCTTTCGCTGCGCTTCTAACTCTTACGCGCGCGCTCGACGTGCCGCGCTACGGCATTTCCATCAGCGCCCAGTACTTGTTGATCGTCGACATCACCTCGGCGAACTGCTGGAACGTGACCGGCTTGAGCAGATAGCCGGCGACGTTGAGCTTGAACGCCTCGATGCGGTCGCGTTCTTCGTTCGACGTCGTCATCATGACGACGCTTGCCTGCTGCAGATTCGGATCTGCGCGCAGCTCGCGCAGGAATTCGATGCCGTTCATCTTCGGCATGTTGACGTCGAGCAAGATCAAGCGACGTCGTGCCGGGACGTCTTCCTTGCGCAACAGCTCGAGGGCTTCGAGCCCATTGTGAGCGACGAAGAGCGGGTTGGTGATGTTGTTCTTCGCGAACGCGCGCTTGACCGTCATCACGTCCACTTCGTCATCCTCGACGAGAAGAATGTTGATCACGCGTTCATCCATGGTGTTTTTTCCTCAGCGTGGTATCGGCCGGCCACGTGAACCAGAAGGTCGCGCCGGCGCCGGCCTCGGACTCGACCCAAGCGCGTCCACCTCGCGCTTCGACGATCTTGCGCACCACCGCGAGGCCGATACCCGTACTCTCCACCTTGTCTCGCGGCTCTAACGTTTGGAACAGACCCCAGATGCGTTGATGAAACTCGGGAGCGATGCCGAGGCCGTCGTCCTTGACGTAGATCGCCCAGCGTTCGCCGTCGGGCAGCGCTCCCACTTCGATGTTCACCTTACTCTCGTTGTACTTCACCGCATTGCTGATCAGGTTCATGAACACCTGCTGCAGCGGGATCTTCGGGGTCTTGACGTGGGGCAGGTCGAGGATCGTGAGCTTCGCGGTCGGCGGCGCACCGATCAGCTCCCAGATTTCTTTCACGAACGCTGCGAGGTCGACCTCGGCGGGGGCCTCTTCACTGCGGTCGGCGCGGCTGTACGACAGGATGCCTTCGATCAGGTTCTCGAGCCGAGCGACACGGCCGCGCAACAGGCCCATGTGGTAGCGGCCCTGTTCGTCCATCTTGTCGCCGAGGTCGTCCTCGATCCATTGGCTGAGATTTGCGATGCCGCGCAGCGGCGCCTTGAGATCGTGGCTCGCCACGTACGCGAACTGATCGAGCTCGGCGTTCGTCTTCTCGAGCTGCGTGATCAAGTCGCGCGCCGACGTGAACAGTCGCGCGTTGTCCATCGCGATCGCGGCCTGCGCGGCGACGCCGCCGACCAGACGCTCGGTTGCTTCGCTGAACACGCCGGCTTGTTCGTGGCCGAACACGAACGCACCGACGAGCTTGCCGCCGCGCGCGATCACCGGCATCGACAAGAAGCTCGCGGTCGGCAGCTTCGTGCCGAGCGTCGCTGGGCCGAGCTGGGTCGGGCGCAGTGGCAGCGTGATCGCTTCACGTGGTGCACCGGTGACCGCCACGCGCGAGAAGTGATCGGTGGCCGGGTCATAGTCGAAGAAGAACACGCCGAACGTGGCGTGCGCGATCCGCGTCGCGAGGTTCGTCACGCGCTGGACGAGCGGGGCGAGCTCGAGCTCGCTCGTTAGGTTTTTGCCGATCTCGTTGATCAGCTCGAGCCGCTCGGCTTGCGCGCGCAGCTCGGCTTCCGCGGTCTTGCGGGCGTCGTCGGCGATCTTGCGTTCGATGCCGAGCGCGATCGAGTCGGCAATCGTCGAGAGCGCGGTCGTGGTCTCGGGGCTGAACCGATTGCGGCCATAGACCGCGATCACGCCGACCACCTCGTCGTCGACGCGCAGCGGATAGCCGGCGAACGCGACGATACTTTCGCGTTGCGCCCACTCGCGATTGCCGGCACGTGCGTCGTTCTGCAGATCGTTCGTCAAGTGCGGTGTGCCGCGCTCGACGATCTTGCCGATCTTCGCGCGCCCGATCGGTACGCGCTCGAGCGCATCGGGGTCGGGGATGCCAGCGGTCGCTTCGAGCACGAGCTCGCGGTGCGAGGCGTCGAGCGTCCAGATCCGCGCAAGCGAAGCGTCGACGTGGCGCACGATCGCATCGACACAGCGCTGTAACATTTCCTTCAGCGTGGTGGCGCGCGTGAGTGCAAAGCCGACCTCACCAACGAGGAGGGCCTGCCTCGCCTGGCCTTCGCCGCGGGCGGGTGCGGTCCGCGGCGCCTCGCTGCCATCGATGTTGATCGGGCGCAGCGTGATCATCAGCCCATCGTCGAGCGGTCGGGCGCGCGCCTGGATCCAACCCATCGACGGGAGCGGGCTCTCGCTCAGCAACTCCGCCCGGTCGGTCATCGCGTATCGAAACGCGCTGCCGAACGATGTCGCCTCGAGCTCGGGGCACAGGTCCCATAGCGTCGCGCCGTGCTGGCCGAGTAGGCGATGCGCCTCGGCGTTCGCAAAGGTAATTCGCCACTCACGATCGACCACGAGTACGGCATACGGCAGCAGCGACAACACTTTGCGTGCATCGCCATCCGGCTCTGGCTCGAGAGCGACTACCACCTCGTGACGATACGGAACTGTTGCTGAACGTCCACTCTTACTGAGCGATTAGGGTGATCACAGCGGAGCGGGAGCGTGCGTGAGCGCCCGGTGAGCGATGAGGCTCGCAATTCACGTGACTCTTCTTTTCGCAAACTACGGTGACGCTTCGACACCGCCGCGGCGCTCGCGACGCGGAGCTCTACCGCCGCCGCCGCCATTTGCCGACGAGGAACGACCGCGTTTCGCGCGCTCGAGTAGCGGCTTCACGTGTTGACCGGTGTAGCTCTTCGCGTTCTGTGCGACGTCTTCGGGCGTGCCGGCCGCGATGATCTCGCCGCCCGCAGCGCCACCTTCGGGACCGAGATCGATGATCCAGTCCGCGGTCTTGATGACGTCGAGGTTGTGCTCGATCACGAGCACCGTGTTGCCGCTGTCGACAAGCCGGTTCAGCACCTCGAGCAGCTTCTTGACGTCGCCGAAGTGCAAACCGGTGGTCGGCTCGTCGAGCAAGTAGAGCGTGCGGCCGGTCTGCACGCGCGCGAGCTCGCGAGCGAGCTTCACCCGCTGCGCTTCGCCGCCCGACAATGTGGTCGCGGGCTGACCGAGCGCGATGTAGCCGAGGCCGACATCGATCATCGTCTGCATGATGCGGCCGAGCTGCTTGTGGTGCTTGAACAGCTCGTACGCTTCCTCGACGGGCGTATCGAGAATCTGCGCGATGTCTTTGTCCTTGTACTTCACGCGCAGCGTGGCGTCGTTGTAGCGGCGGCCTTTGCAGACCTCGCACGTGACGAACACGTTCGGCAAGAAGTGCATCTCGACTTCGCGCACGCCGGCGCCTTCGCACGCCTCGCAGCGGCCGCCGCCTTGCTTCGCGCTGACGTTGAACGAGAACCGGCCCGCTTGATAGCCATACGTGCGCGCCTGCGGCACGTTCGAGAACAGCTCGCGGATCAGATCGAATGCCTTCGTGTAAGTCGCCGCGTTGCTGCGCGGGGTGCGGCCGATCGGCTGCTGATCGATCACGATGCACTTGTCGACCTGACCGAGGCCGGTGAGCTCGTCGTACGGACCGACGCGGTCCATCGAGCGGTGCAGCATGCGGTTGAGCGCTGGATAGAGCGTCGCGTTGATCAGCGACGACTTGCCCGCACCCGACACGCCCGTGACCGCGACCATCACGCCGAGCGGGATCTTCACGGTGACGTTCTTGAGGTTGTGCTCGCGCGCGCCGCTCAGCTTGACCCAGCTCGACGGCGCGCGACGCGAATCCGGGACCTCGATGCGCTCGGTGCCCGACAAGAATCGGCCCGTGATCGAGTCCTCGGCATCCTTGATGTCCTGGGGTGTTCCCTCGGCGACGACGTGACCTCCGTGACGGCCGGCGCCGGGACCGAAGTCGACGACCCAGTCGGCTGCTTCGATCGTGGCTTCGTCGTGCTCGACGACGAGCACGGTGTTGCCGAGGTCGCGCAGGCGATGCAGCGTGCGGATCAGTCGTTCGTTGTCGCGCTGGTGCAAGCCGATCGACGGCTCGTCGAGCACGTACAACACGCCCGACAGCTCGCTGCCGAGCTGGGACGCGAGCCGGATGCGCTGCGCTTCGCCACCCGATAGCGTGCCCGCCGAGCGGTGCAGCGTCAGGTAGTCGAGGCCGACGTCGAGCAGGAACGATAGCCGGTTCTTGATCTCCTTGAGCACCTCGCCCGCGATCTGCGCGCGCGAGCCGGTGAGCTTCATCGTCGAGATGAACTCGTGGCACTGGCCGACCGTCATGCCGGTCACGTCGACGATAGGCTTCTCGCTGACGAACACCGCGCGTGACTCCGGGCGCAAGCGGGTGCCGTGACACACGACGCATGGGATCGCGCGGAAGAACTGCTCGTAGTGCGCCTTCGTGCGGTCGCTCGACGACTCGCGGTGGCGGCGCTCGAGTTGCGCGAGGATGCCTTCGAACCGCATCGCCCACTCACCGGTCGAGTGGCGGCCTTCCCACGTCACGTTGACGCGCTTGTCGCCGGTGCCGTTCATCAGCACGTCGCGCTGCTTGTCGTTGAGCTTGTTCCATGGCTTGTCGAGATCGATCTTGAACGCCTTCGCGAGCGACTTGACGATGTTCGACGTCCAGCCGGAATCCTTCGCGATCGCTTCGCCCCACACCGCCACCGCGCCGTCGCGGATCGAGCGTGTGGGATCGGGCACGACGAGATCGGGATCGGCGGCGAGCCGCTCACCGAGGCCGTTGCAGTCGACGCACATGCCGAGTGGCGAGTTGAACGAGAAGCTTTGCGGCGATAGCTCGGGGAAGCCGATGCCGCAGGTCGGGCACGCGTTCGCCTCCGAGTAGACGCGCGGGATCTTTTCTCCCGGCACCTCGATCATGATCTTGCCCTTGCCCTCGCGGAGCGCGGTCTCGACCGAGTCGGTGAGGCGACCCTTGTCGCTCTTGTTGATCGTGATGCGATCGATGACGAGCTCGATCGAGTGCTTCTTCTGCTTCTCGAGCGCGTCGACGTCGTCGAG
>DATDCH010000080.1:0-9593 GCA_036524455.1 Kofleriaceae bacterium
CCTCGGCGACGAGGGCCTCTATCTCGCCGCCGGCATTGCGGGCGGGACCGACGTCGATGCGGTCTCGCTGTCGACGGCGGAGCAAGCAGGGCCCGATGACATCGCCGCCGTGATCGCGATCCTGATCGCGGTCGCATCGAACACTCTCGTGAAGTCTTCGATCGCGCTCGTGATCGGTGGCCGCCGGCTCGGCAAACGCGCGTTCTTGATCGGCGGCCTGATCATCGTCGGCGCCGCGCTCGGCATGTTGCCGCTCGCAGTTTAGCTGACGTAGCTGATCTGCCACTCGCGCAGCTCACCGTCGACGGTGACATCGACAACGTCACCGACGCGCCTGCCGAACACGGCACGACCGATCGGCGACGCCGGCGTGACCACCGACAGCAAGCCGTCGCCACCCGGGCCGGTGAGCGTCATGCCCGCGCCGACCGGCGCCAGAAAGAACGTGCGACCTTCGCCGCTGTCCTCGTCTTCGATCTCGACGATCGCGCCGAGTCCGATCGTCGACATCGCACCGGGTTTGAACCGCGCCAGCGCATCGACCTCGGCGAGCGCTTGCTGCGCCCGGCGTTGCTGCGCGGCGCCGAGTGTCTGCAGCTGGTGCGCCGCGCGCGCATCTTCGCGCTTCTCGTCGGGCGTCGCGCCCTCGCGTGCTTCCTGCGCCGCTGCGTCGCGCGCCGACAACGCCGAGCGCGCCGAGCTCGCGAGCTGGCGCGCCAGCTGAGCGATCAGCTCCTGCTTGTCCATTCCGGAAGTGTCACCGCGCCCCGTGGCCCGGCGCCAATTTTCAGGATTCGCCGCCCGACCGCGGCACCGTCGAAGCCACCGCTGCGCCGCCGAACAGCCAGCCGAGCCCACACAGCACCGCGAACCAGCTGCTACCGAAGATGCCACCGAGGAGGGCCAGCGCACCGCCCGCGAACATCAGCTTCGCAAGCCGGCTGCGCCGCGTGTCGTCGCGCGTGATCAACTCGAGCTGAGGCCGGCTCTCCGCCCGGTCATGCGGCCGTTCGGCCTTCGTGCGATCCGGATCGAGCGCCTCGAGCTTCTCCCGTAGCGCAGCGTTCTCGCGCTCGAGCAGCTCAACACGCGCTGCGAGGTCATCGCTGTCGGGCACGTGGCAAGTGTACGATGCGCGCATGCTCGAGGTCGGCCAACCCATGCCCGATGTCACCCTAGTTGGCGAGAACGGTCCCATGCAGCTGCGCGACCGAGTCGGCAAAGCGCTCGTCGTCTACTTCTATCCGAAGGACGAGACGTATGGCTGCACGAAGGAAGCGTGCAGCTTTCGCGATCAGTACGAGGACTTCGTCTCCGCAGGTGCCGACGTCATCGGCATCTCGCGCGACGACAGCAAGTCACACGCCGGCTTCAAACAGCACCATCGCCTGCCGTTCACGTTACTCACCGATCCGGGCGGCAAGCTCGCATCCTCGTGGGGCGTGAAGGGCAGCTTCGGCCTCCCCGGCCGCGTCACATTCGTGTTCGACAAAGCGGGCGTGCTCCACCACCGCTTCGACTCGCAGATCCGGTTCGGCAAGCATGTCGATGAGGCGCTCGATGTCGTCAAGCGACTCGCAGCCACCTGACGAGCTCATTCAGCTCAGGCGCGTTCTCGGCGTGCCCGGCGCCGTGCTGATGGGCCTCGGCTCGATCGTCGGCACCGGTATCTTCGTCAGCATCGGTACCGCGGCCGGCGTCGCCGGTTCGGCGGTCGTGATCGCGGTCGCGCTCGCCGCGATCGTCGCGACCTGCAACGGCTTGTCGAGCGCGCAGCTCGCCGCCGCACATCCGGTCAGCGGCGGCGCATACGAGTACGGCTACCGCTACGCGACGCCAACGCTCGGCTTCGTCGCGGGCTGGACGTTCGTGTCCGCGAAGACCGCGTCGGCGGCAACCGCGGCGCTCGGCTTTGGCGGCTACGCACTCGCGCTCGTCGATCGCGGCGACCGCACCGCGCAGATCGTGCTCGCCGCGGTCGTGGTTGTCGTACTGACGATCGTCGTCGCAGGTGGGTTGAGCCGCTCGAATCGACTGAACGCGTTCATCGTCGCGATCACGCTCGCGTCGCTCGCGGTGTTTATCGTCGCGGGCCTATCGCATATCGACATCGCGCGCCTCGACCTTACACTCGGGCTCGACGGACCGAACCGCGCGAATGATTTGACGGTCGCGAACGATAGCCTCAGTGGGCGGCTACGCGATATCGCGCACGCCACCGCGCTCATGTTCGTCGCCTACACCGGCTATGGCCGGATCGCGACGCTCGGCGAAGAAGTCCGCGATCCCGCGCGCACGATTCCGCGCGCGATCGTCATTACGCTCGTCGTCGCGTTGCTGCTCTATCTTGCCGTCACGGTCGTCGCGGTCGGTGCCGCGGGCGCCGATCAGCTCGCCGCTGCAACGCGCGCCGGTAGCGCACCGCTCGAGACCGTCGCAGCTGGGTTCGCGTCGCCGGTGCGTTACGTCATCGCGATCGGCGCGATCACCGCGATGCTCGGCGTCATCCTCAACCTCGTGCTCGGCATCTCTCGCGTCGTGCTCGCGATGGCGCGGCGAGGCGACGCGCCGAACCGGCTCGCGCAGGTACGTGGCTCGTCGCCGCGCGCCGCAGTGCTCGTCACCGGCGCGATCATCGCCGGGCTCACGCTGATCGGCAGCGTGAAGACCACGTGGTCGTTCAGCGCGTTCTCGGTGCTTGTCTATTACGCGATCGCGAATCTATGCGCGCTGCGCCAACCGCGCGAGCAGCGCCGGTTCCCGCGCGCGGTTCCGATCATCGGCCTCGCGTCGTGCCTGGGCCTCGCGTTCTGGGTCGAACCTGCGATCTGGATCGCGGGACTTGCGCTGATCGCAGTCGGCTTGGTCGCCCGTCAGCTCCTCCGGCGCGCCGACAGCTGAGCTTCAGGCTGCAGATTCGTGTGAGCTGCTGCGCAGCGCCGTGACGACCTTCTCGATCGCGGCCTTGCTGTCACCGAACAACATCTTCGTGCCCGGCTTGTAGAACAGCGGGTTGTCGATGCCGGCGTAACCGGCCGCGCGCGAGCGCTTGTTGACGACGACCAGCTTGCTCTTCCAGACCTGGAGCACGGGCATGCCCGCGATCGGGCTCGTCGGATCTTCCTCGGCGGCGGGGTTCACGATGTCGTTCGCACCGATCACGATCGCGACGTCGGTCGTCGGGAAGTCGTGATTGATCTCGTCCATCTCGAGCACGATGTCGTACGGCACGTTCGCTTCGGCGAGCAGCACGTTCATGTGGCCGGGCAGGCGGCCCGCGACCGGATGGATCGCGAACCGCACGTTGATCCCTTGCTTGCGCAGCAGGTCCGTCATCTCGCGCACCGCATGCTGCGCGCGCGCAGCCGCCATGCCGAAGCCCGGCACGATGATCACGTTCTTGCTATTGCGCAGTGTGTCGGCGAGGCCGGCCGCGTCGATCTCCTGCACTTCTCCCGCCGGTTGCGCGGGGCCCTTCTTCGCCGATGGCGGCGGCGTCGCGCCGAAGCCGCCGAAGATCACGTTCCAAATCGACCGGTTCATCGCGCGGCACATGATGTACGACAGGATCGCGCCGCTCGAACCGACGAGCGCGCCGGTGATGATGAGCAGATCGTTGTGCAGCATGAAGCCGGCGGCTGCCGCGGTCCATCCCGAGTAGCTGTTGAGCATCGACACGACGACCGGCATGTCCGCCCCGCCGATCGCAGCGACGAGGTGCACGCCGAGCACGCCGGCGATGCCACTCGCGGCAAGCAGCTTCCAGGTCTCGGCCTTCTGCGCGTAGAGCGCGCCGAGCACGATGATCGCGATCAGCATGCCGAGGTTGAGGAAGTGGCGTGCGGGCAGCAGCAGCGGCTTGCCCGAGACCGAGCCGCGTAGCTTCAAGAACGCGAGCACCGAGCCGGTGGTCGTGATCGCGCCGATGATCACGTCGACGTAGATCTCGATCTTCTCGGCCATCGGCAGGTGCACGCCGTGCGCGAGCTGCAGCGAGAACCCGACGAGCACGGCGGCGAGGCCGACGAAGCTGTGCAGCAGCGCGACCATCTCCGGCATCTGCGTCATGCCGACGCGCAGTGCCATCAGCGCGCCGATCGCACAGGCGATGACGATCGAGCCGAGCAGCAGCGGATGGAAATCGGCGCCGCGGAACGACAGCGTCGCGCCGATCGCGATCACCATGCCGATGATGCCGTAGACGTTGCCGCGCTTCGCGGTCTCCTGACTCGACAGGCCACGCAGCGCGAGGATGAACAGCACGGCCGCGACGAGATACGCGACCGTTGCGAGCGCGTACCAATGCGGGATCTGGTTGTACATGCCCATCGTCTATTTCCTGAACATCGCGAGCATGCGCCGCGTGACGATGAAGCCGCCGGCGATATTGATCGTCGCGAACAACGTCGCGACCACCGCGACGAGCACCGAGTCGGTGAGCTTGCCGTGACCGGCGAGCAAGCCGCCGACGACGATGATGCCGCTGATCGCGTTCGTGACGCTCATCAGCGGGGTGTGCAGCGCTGGCGTGACGTTCCACACGACCTGAAAGCCGATGAAGATCGCCATCACGAATACCGTGAAGCGCTGGATCAGCTCGGTGGTCTCGCGCGAGCCCATCGCGTCGGGATCACCGAACCGCAGTGCGAGCCAGCCGATCGCCGCGAGCGCGCCGACGAGCAGCAGCACGTAGCCCGACGTTTTCGACGGTGCGCGCGGCGCCGGACCATGACCGCCGTGCCCGCCCTTCGCTGGCGCGGGTGCAGGCTTCGGTACGGGCGCGTCGGCCTTCAGCGGGGTCGGTGCGACCGGCGCTTCCACCTTCTTCATCGGCGGCGGCGGCCAGCGCTTCTCGCCCTTTTCGAGCACGAGCGCGGGGCGCACCGCGTCGTTGTCGTGATCGATCTTGTATCCGGTGGCGCCGCCCATCTCGTCGAGGAAGTGCCACAGGTTCATGCCGTAGAGGTCGCTCGCGACGTGCGCCATGCGGCTCGGTAGATCGGTGTAGCCGATGATCGAGACCCCGTTGACCTCGTTGACCTCGCCCGGTTTCGTGTACTCGCAGTTGCCGCCCTGCTCGGCAGCGAGATCGACGACAACCGAGCCGGGCTTCATCAGCTCGACCATGTCCTTGAGCCACAGCTTCGGGGCCGGCTTGCCGGGAATCAGCGCCGTCGTGATCACGACGTCGACGTCTTTGGCCTGCTCGCGGAACAGTGCGTACTCGGCGTCGATGAACTCCTTGCTCATCTCCTTCGCGTAGCCGCCCTGCCCTTCGCCGGATTCCTTGATCGACACCGTGAGGAACTCGGCGCCCATCGACTTCACTTGCTCTTCGACGGCGGGGCGCACGTCGAACGCGCGCACGATCGCGCCGAGGCCCTTCGCGGCGCCGAGCGCGGCGAGGCCAGCGACGCCGGCACCGATCACGAGCACCTTGCCGGGCGGAACCTTGCCGGCTGCGGTGAACTGGCCGGTGAAGAAGCTGCCGAACCGGTTCGCCGCCTCGATCACCGCGCGGTAGCCGGAGATGTTCTGCATCGACGACAACGCGTCCATCTTCTGGGCGCGGCTGATGCGCGGGACCTGATCCATCGCGAGCACGGTGACCTTGCGGGCCGCGAGCTTGGCGACAAGCGCTTCGTTCTGCGCCGGATAGATGAACGAGATCAGCGTGCCGCCTTCGCGCAGCAGCTTGACTTCGTTGTCTTCGGGCGGGCGCAGCTTGAGCACGATGTCGGCGTGCCACGCGACGGCGCGGTCGACGATGGTCGCGCCCGCGCTCGTGTACTGCGCATCGGGGTAGCTGCCCGCTGCACCTGCGCCGCGCTCGACCTGGACCTGCCAGCCAGCCTTCACCCACTTGGCGACTACGTTCGGTGAGGCGGCGACGCGGCGCTCGTTCGGCCGAGTCTCCTGAACAATCCCTAACTTCATGGGAGGGCCGAACCATGCCAAAGCAATCGCAAACGCGAAAGGCCTGCGATACACAAAGGTCGCGTGATCGAGGTAGGTGGCATCGCCGTGGACCCCGACGTGGTCGAGCATCCGCTCTTGGGCGACGCGCACCTGATTTTGCACGGCGGCGAGCCGATCACGGCGATGTCCGCGATCGACTGGGACCGACCGACGCGGATTCCGACGATCGCTGAGCCGCGTGCGCTCCCGCGCGGCAGCGGCACCGTATTGGTCAACGAGATTGCGCTACGTGCGCAGCGCGCCGGCATCGCCGCACTGCGCTACGCCGGCCCATATCCGACGCCCGCGCTGTTCGCGACGTTACTGCGGTCGTTTCGCACGACCGCGAGTGAAGCCGAGTTCTCCGCCGACGTGCTCGGCCGCGCGATGCGGCTCGCGCGCGACGAAGTACCGATCGATTTCACGCCGGCGCCGTTCGAGCGCCGCGCGATGCCCTACGGTTCGTTCGACGTCCGCGATGGCATCGAGCGCGCCGTGCTCGACAACGTGCTCTACGATCGCGAAGGCAGCGTCGGCTCGATCGCGCGGCTGCACGACAACAGCGCCGTGCTCGCATTTGGCGACGTCGTGTGGACCACGATCGCGACGCTCGCCGACGATGGCACGCTCACCGGTGCGGTGCAGCCGATTCCACCGGTCGCGAGCGACACGATCGGCAAGCAGTTCCCGCGCGAGCTCAAGGAGCAGTTCGCCGCGCTCGTCGCCGACGCGGTGCCCAAGCCGCTCGCTCACGACGCGCGCGACGTGATCCTCGCGCGACCCGTCGTGTGGGCCGACCTCGGCTGGCGCGCGGCCGCGATCCAAGGCGATGGCTTCGCGCTGCACGCAGGCTGGTGGACGCAGCTCGCGCCGCGCGGCGTGCAGGCGTTCGCACTCGCCGTCAGCGACGCGCTCGCCGTCGTGATCACGCAGCTTATTCTCGACGAGGTCACACGCTAGATGCCCAAGGCTCCGAAGGTCGAAGTGTTCGCGCAGACGACCCTGTTCGCGGGCCGCGAGGTCACCGTCGAGGTCGTCGTCACCGCAGACCACGACACGAACATCGAGTACATCGATGCGCGCATCACCGGCCATCAAGGCTGGCGGGTTGGTTCCGGCAAGAGCGCGGTGACGATGCGCGTCGAGTATCCGGACCTGATCGCGCGCCTCACCGGTGAAGGCAGACTGCGCGGCGGCACGAGTCGCTATCGCACCGCGTTCGTGTTGCCGGCGGGCATGCCACCGTCGCACGCGATGACGCCGGCGTGGGCGTGGCTCGAGCTGCGCGTGCGCGTCGCGATCCCGTGGTGGCTCGACGGCAGGTACAAGTTCACGCTGCCGGTGCGCGTACCGCCGCCCATCGACGTCGCGCGCACGCCGTTCGCGGTGCGCAGCAGTGCCGACCCCGAGGCGCCGCGCATCGAGCTCTCGCTCGCGTCGACGCGCGTGATCGCGGGTGAGACCGTGATCGGCTCGTGCGCGGTGTTTCACCTCGACGACAAGAAGCCGCGCGACGTCGAGCTGATGCTCGTACCGACGTTCAAGCTGCATCGCAACGGACGGATTCGCGAGCGTCGCGGCGACGGGCTGTCGCTGAGCGTAACGATCCCCGCCGGCGGTGCCGGCACGAGCGTGCCGTTTCGCTTCAAGCTGCCCGACGACGTCACGCCGACGTTCAAGGCCGTATCGCACGAGCTCGCGTGGTGGCTCGTCGCGAAGTCCGGCTCGTTCTTCGGCAAGAAGGTCGAAGTGATGATGCCGCTCGAGATCTGCGACGCGAGCGCGTCGGCGCTGACCGAACAGCTCGTCGCGCCGCCGCGCCTCACCGACGAGCGCATCTCCGCGGCGTTCGCGCAGCTCGCTGCCGACCAAGGCTGGCAGCCCGCCGTCGATCGCGACGATCCCGATCAACTGCTCTACGAACGCACCGTCGGCGACGCGACGCTGCGGCTCGGTTACGCGTACCGCGGCAAGGACGGCGCATTCCTCGTCGCTCGGGTCATCTATCCGTCGCTCGGGCTCCAGCTCTCGGTGACACCGACGTCGCGGCTCATGAGCCTGGTCTGGCAGGACATCGAGGTCGACCTCGATAGCTGGGACCGTGCCCATTACGTGACTGCACGCTCGCGTACCCAGGTGTATCCGTTCTTGCGCGGCGTGGCGCCCGCGGTGCAGAGCGCGACGAGCGCGCTCGGCACACTCCGTCGCTTCGACGACGACGAGGTCGTGTTCGAGCGCGGCGTCACGGGTGTCGAGCGGGCCGAGCTGCTTCACGCGGCTACGACGCTCGAGATGCTCGCGCGCTCGCTGGCCAGCATCCCCGTGCCTGCGCCGCCGCAGTTCGACATCGACGCCATCCAGGAATGGGAGCAGCTCGCGCAGCGGGTCAACGGTGAGCTCACGCGCGGCGACCTGTCGATCGAGGGCTCGCTCGAGCAACGGCCCGTCTCGATCGCGCTCGACTTCGACGACGAACGCGCAATTCGCGTGCGCGCAGTCGTCGGCGATCGCGAGGCGGCGTTCGAGAACACACCGCTCACCGATGGCGAGCTCGCCGACGGATTCACCGGCGCGACCGACATCGAGCTCGTCGATGGTGTCGCGAGCGCAGCGCTACCGATCACCGATCGACTCGACGTCGCGCGCGTCAAGACATTGGTCCTCGCCCTCCGCGCGTTGCTCGCGCACCGCGATCCGAATCGCGGACCGTACCGTTAGTCGCCGGTGCCGTTGCTGTGTCCGTTCGACGCGACCATCGTGCCGCCGGTCGCCGCGAACATCGCGAGATCGAGATCGAACGTCCACGCGCCGCGCTTCGTCGGCTCGTCAAGTGCGCGCGCGAGCATCTGGAGGTAGTCGAGGCGCGGAATCTCGTAGGCGCCGAATCGCTCGAGGTGATCGGTGTGGACCTGGCAATCGATGAGGCCGATGTGCCACGCGTCGAGCTGGCGCACGCTTGCGACGAACGCGACCTTCGACGCATCGGGCGCCTTCGCGAACATCGACTCGCCAAAGAACGCGGCGCCGAGCGACACGCCGTACAAACCACCGACGAGCTCGTCGCCCTGCCACGCTTCGAACGAGTGCGCGAAGCCGAGCTCGTGCAGCTTCATGTATGCGTCGACCATTTCCGGAATCAGCCACGTCCCGGTTTGGCCCGGGCGCGGCACTTCCGCACAGCCGGTCAGCACGTCGCGAAATGCTTTGTCGGTCGTGATCTCGTACGGCCTGCGCTTGATCGTCTTGCGCAAGCTGCGCTGCACGATCAAGTCGCGCGTCGTCATCACCATGCGCGGATCGGGCGAGTGCCACAGGATCGGCAGGTTCTCCGCGTACCAGGGAAAGATGCCCTGCGTGTAGCCGAGCAACAGGCGCTCCGGGCGCAGGTCACCCCCGAGCGCGAGGAGACCGTCCTCGGCGAGGTGAACCGGCGGGAACACGAGTCGATCGTCGAGCCGGAAAACCGGCATGAGGCGAGTGTAGCGGATAGAGTCGCCCCATGAGTCGGATCCTGGTGATCGTGCTCGCCTTGACGGCTTGCGCCACCGTCGCACCACGGTTTCCGGCCGATGTCCAAACCGCCCTCGCGCATGACGACATGCGGCGTCTCGAGACCGAGCGCTTCATTATCTATT
>DATDCH010000081.1:0-4091 GCA_036524455.1 Kofleriaceae bacterium
TGGTCGAGATCGGCGCGCCGGCGAAACCGCTTCTCGAAGAGACGGCGAAGACCCATCCGAACGCTGGGAAGCGCCAGCGCGCACAGGCGCTGCTCAACCGGATGCGCTGAGCCGTGCTGGCAAAGGCCCTCGAGCTGGGCGGATGCGGCGTTCAGTGGGAACCGCCGCGGGGCACCATCGTCGAGCACGGCGATCACGAGCTGACGATCCGCGACGACAGCGGGCTCGAGTGGCGCGCGCGGCTCACGCCGATCGTCTTCGGCATCGCGCCCGGCGAAGAGACGGCACTGGCGGAGGACCTGCACGCGTCGGCGCATGCGTTGTTCGAGCGGCAGTGGCGTGACAATCCGAACAAGAAGCGCGCGAGGCCACGTACCGACGACACGAGCTGGACGCCGATCATCGAGGCGAAGGTCGGCGCGATCGACGACGGCCGGATCGCGCGCGTCGTGCGCAGGCTGTCGTACGAGCCGGGAGACGAATCGATCGTCGGGCATCTGATCGTGCCCGTCGTGAAGGGAACCGTCGAGATCCGCGTGATGTGTCAGGCGACGATGACCGGCGCGCGCGAGTCGGCGGTGATCGCGAGGCTCGGCGGCGACAAACCACAGGCGCAAGCGGTGTACGACGCGCGCGAGCTCGATCCGTACTTCCCCGATCATCCACTGTCGCGCGTACGCGCGGCGCTCGACGAGTCGGTCGCGCGACTCGAGATCGTGTACCCCGCGGAGCGTGCAACCGAGGTCTCGCTGCGCGAGGCCGGCTGCGCGATCGAGCCGCCGCCGCGCTTCACGCGTGCACCCGTGGTCGCAGGATCCGGCACGAACCTGCTCGTGCGCGCCGGGCTCGACGATTGGCGGCGCGAGCTCGACGTCTGGCGCATCGGCCGTCACAAGCTGAAGGGCAAGGATCTGCACAAGGCGCTCGTCGAGCATGCCGACGCTGCGGTCGCCGACTGGGTCAAAGCCGATCGCACGCATGTCATCACCGAGAGCGCGCCGATCGATGACTACGGCGTGTGCCTGCAAGTCGAGCAGTACGTGACGTTCCAACACGGCGGCGACGCGAAGCACACGCTGCACCGCTGGTGGATCGCCGGCGATCAGACGCTGTGGCGCATCGCCAGCGGTGGACCGCGCGGCGTCGAGCGCGCCGCGTTGCAAGCGGATCTCGAGCAAGTGCAGCGGACGTTTCAGCGGATCTAGCGCTGGTAGCCGAGCGCGACGCCGACCTCGAGCGCGTAGTCGAGCTGCGCGCCACGCGAGACCGAGTCGCTCGCGAACACCCAGATCGGCAATGCCTCGATGGCGAGCGTGATGTCGCCGAGCCGGATGCCGGCGCGCAGATCCGCGGCGAGCCCGATCCCGCTCGCACGCATCTCGCGATCGCCTGCACCGACGACACTCGCGATCGCTGGCCCGTAACCGAGAAACACGCGCGAGCTCATGCGCTGGCGCAGGTGCGGTCCGAGCGCGGTCACGAAGCCATCGCCGATCGTGACGTGCCCGCGCAGCGTCGCCTCGAACGTGCGGCTGATCGGCGTGCCGACACCGAGCGAGATCGCGGCGGCGAACGTCGACTCGCGCTCCGGTGTGCAGAGCGTCAGATGCGCGCCGCCCGCTTCGAGATCGACCGACGGGTCGGCGCTCGCCGGCGCGCCGAACGCGAGTGACGCGAGCAGCGCGGCGAGGCTAGTGAGCGGCTTGCTCGTCGGCATAGCGCTGGACGCGCAGCAGCGCGCGGGACAGATCCGGACGCGGGCCGATGTTCTGCTTCGTGTTGCCGAGCTGCGGAGAGCCGGTGTGGCGCAGGATGTCGCGGACCTCGTGTGGCGTCAGCACGCGGCCGTGCTGCTTCGCGTAGCTCTCGAGCAGAATCGCGGCACCGGCGACGATCGGTGAAGCGCTCGACGTACCGCCGAACTCGCCGGTGTAATCGCGATCAACGTAGTCGCGTTCCGCGCCGGCACAGGTCTGTAGATCTCCGTAGTCGAGCGTGGTCACCTTGCGACCCCAGCCCTGAACGTCGACGCGCGAACCGTAGTTCGAGAAGTCGAGTCGCTCGCGATCGTCGAAGCCCTCGTGCGGCGGGCCACCGGCGCCGACCATGATCGCGCCGGAGTCGCGGCCGTCGCGCGACAGCTTGCCCTTGTACGTCTTGTGGTCGAGGTTCTCCGCGCCGTTGCCGGCGGCTTCGATCACGACGACGCCGCGCGCAGTCGCCGCCGCGATCGCATCGAAGTTGTCGTCCCAGTACTCCATCGGCAGGTAGCGACCGCGCGGTCCTCCGCCCTGCAACTCGATGAGCAGCACGTCACCGGCGCGTAGGTGCTCGGCCGCTTCGTCGATCGCTTCTGCGGTCGGGATGCCGCCGATCGACGCGGTGAACACGCGCTCGACGGCAGGTGCGCTGCCAACGACGCCCTTGCCGTTGTCGAGGCCGACCACTTCACCGAGCACCGCCGTGCCGTGCGCGCGCCACATCCGATCGTTGATCGGCTCGCCCGCGACGTGCGTGATGCGATCGCCGGGCAGGTCTTCGTGCTTGCCGTTCCAGCCACCTTCGATGTCGGCGAACCAGATGCCTTGGCCGAGCACGCCGCGTCGCCAGGCTGCGGGCGCGTCGATGCCGTAAGGCGCCGGCCCGAGGTAACCCTGATTCGATTCGAACGAGGGCGTGTGAATCGGGCAGCTGTCGTCGTCGGCGGGGCGAGGCACCAGGACCGTCGGCAGCGTCACCGTCGGAGGCACGAACGCGGTCTCGATCGCTGAATCGTTCGCGAGGTGCGCGAGCACGGCGTTCGTGCGCTGCGCCGGCACTTCGACAATGACCCAGCGCGCACGCGGATCGTCGTAGCCGACTGCGCTGCGATACGCGCGACGGAACAGCGGCCTCGCTTCGCTACCTTCGACCGACGACAGCCGCATCATGCCTGCGCGGTACTTGATGTGGATCGGCGTCATGCGCGTCGAGTCGGCGTGCTGGCCCGGCTCGCGGCACATCTTCCAGAACAAGATCAGCGCGAGGATGAACAGCGCGATCGAGATCAACCTCACCACGGAGACGACATCGGCGACCCGGCGCATTGGGCAATCCTACGTCGGCGCCAACGGATTGCCAGGGCTATGTACAGAACGCGGCGTAAGCCGCAATCCGGGCACGTAGCCGCGCTTCGAGCTCGGGACTTGCGTAGCCCAGCGTATCTGCGATCAGGCCGGCTTCGACGCGATAGCTCTCGCGCTTGGCTTTGTTCCAGTAGCTCGGCGGTGACGACATATTCGTGATCCGATCAGCGAGCTTGACGATCGCGATCTCGCGCGGCTGCTCTGTGATCCGCCGCAAGCTATCGGCCATCGCTTGCGCGCCGAGCGTCTGGTTTTTCGTGAGCGCGGCGACACCGCTCGCGACCGCGTCCCCGTAGCGAGCGCGAATCTCGTCGAGCGTGACCTGCGTGTCCTCGACGGTGTCGTGCAAGAGCGCGCTGGTCACCGCGAGGTCGATGTCGATGCCATGGAGAACCGGCAGCGCGGCGATCACCTCGGCCGCGACCGACACGACGTGCACGAGGTACGGCAGATTTTGGCCGGGCTCCTGTTGCGCAAGATGTGCAACGGCGGCGAACCGCATCGCGTCGACGTAGCGATCGGGCGAGAACATGGCGCGACCCTATCACTGGCCATTGATGGTCACTCGTCCCCAGCCTCACGCCCAGGCGAGCGCTGTTAACCTGTTGACGATCCGTATCGTCGGCTTGCGTACACTTCTTGCAGCCGCGAGATGCGATGCGCTCCGCCAGCCTGGCTGTCGTGATGGGACTGCTGTTCGCAGCCCCCGCTCACGCAGAGACCAAGGTGCTGCGGTTCTCGCAATCGACGTCGTTGCCTCCGGCCTGGAAGCAGCTGCCCGAGCGCATCGCGACGTCGCTCGCCGCCGCGATCGATGCAAAAGCCAGCGACGAATCACTCATCACGCTGCGCTGCGGCGCAACCGACGAATGCCTCGACAGCGCAGCCGAAAAGCTCGAAGCCAGCGAGCTCGTGTTCGGCACGATTCGCTCGGGAGCAGACCGCGATACCAAGCTCGTCACGATC
>DATDCH010000082.1:0-3963 GCA_036524455.1 Kofleriaceae bacterium
GTTGGCGTGCCGAGCGTCAGCGGCGTGCCCTCGGGCAGCGATGTCGGCTTCGCGGTCGCAACCACGTACTTCGCGAGCAAACCGACGAGCTGCTCGTGCGCCTTGCGGACGAAGCCCTTGCGGAGTGGCCGCAGCGTGTTCGTGACGATCGAGAACGCGAGCGGGCGGGTCGGATCGAGATCCATCAGGCCGGTCAGCGCGATCACGGTGCGCAGCGTGCCGGTCTTGCCGCGCACGTGGCCTTGCACGTCGGTCACCTTGAAGCGGTGACGGAGCGTGCCGTCGTTGCCTGCGATCGACAGCGAGCCAAGCCACGCCTTCGCGAGGTCTGCGTCGCAACCTTCGGCGAAGCCGCCCGCGCTGCGCACGATCGAGACCAGCTCTTGGGGCGTCATGCGGGTGCGATAGGAGAGGCCGGATCCGGTGTCGATGATGATGTTGTCTTTCGAGAGCGTCGTGTGCCGCTGCAGCCACGCGTACATCGCTTCGATCGCCACATCCATCGACGGGACCGTGCGGCGCGATAGCGCGGCGGCCGTCATGATCACGCGGTCGGCGAGCCAGTTCACGCTCCACTTGTTGACGCGCGTGACAATGTCCTGCAGCGTTTGCGATTCGTGGCGCGCGAGCTCGACGGGGAGGCCCTTCGCGCCGACCGAGTCACCGATGAAGTCGCCGAGCTCCATGACGCGAACGTCGCCGTTGACGACGACGTTATGCGCGCGTAGTGCGGCACGCAGCGCGTGCGATGCAATGGACGTGCGCTCCCTCGTGTAGAGCGGGTACATCGTCTCGCCGCCCTTGCCGATCGTGCCGCCGATCGTGAGCTTGATGCGCTTGCGGCCTTGGGCGTTGACGATCGTTTCCTTCTTGTACGTCAGCTTGTGGCGCTTGCGGACGCGCTTCTCGGTCTTCGCCGTGATCTCGACTTCGATCAGATCGAAGCCTGCGGGCGTGACGGCCGTGGGCGGCTCGCCCGGTTCGCCGGCCGTGATCTCGATCGGCACCATCGCGCGATAGATGCCATCGCGCGTCGGATCGCTGCCGACGAGGATGTCGCCGTCGAGCTGCTTCACGCCACGCAGCGTGAGCTGATCGGCCATGCCGTCCATGTCTGCGGCGGAGAGCGTCGGGTCCCACGTGCCGAGCAAGTAGATGTCACCGCGGATCACGCCGTTGGTGTCGGGCTCCGCGCCGAGCAGGCGAGTGGTGTAGCGAAACGTCGGGCCGAGCAGCTCGAGTGCCGCGGCGGTCGAGACCAGCTTGACGTTCGACGCCGGGTTGAGCGAATCGCCCGCGTTGACTGCGAAGATCGGCTCGCCCGTGCGCGCGTCGGCGACGTAGAGACCCGTGATGCCGTTCTTGAGCGGGCCGCGCAGCAGCGTCTCGATCTGTTTCGCGATGTCTTCTTCGAGCGTGAGCGGTTCTTCGCGGCGCCCGATCACTTCACGCGCGGGACGCAGCTCGCCGGCCTTTGCGAATGCAACGCGTGCGCGCGTCGCGGTCGCCGGTGCTTTCTTGTCGGTCTTCTTCGTCGCCTTGCCTGCGATGGCCTTCGTGACCTTGATCGACTTCGCCGTGCGCGTCTTCGGCGCCGCCGCCGCGGGCGACACCATCGTGATCATGAGGAGCAGGACGAGGAGCCGCTTCATCGCGCACCTCGTAGCATCACGTAGGTCGCGCCGTGGCCGCCGTCGGGTGGCGCTGCCGATGCGAACGCATGGACGAGGCCGGAGAGCGCGCCGAGCAAGTGCTGCAGCACCGCTTCACGCAGCGGGGCGCCGTGGTCGGAGTGCGTGCCTTTGCCGTGGACGACGAGCACGCAGCGCCGGCCGAGCTGACGCGATTCGACGAGGAATTTGCGCAGCTGCGCGAGCGCGGGCTCGATCGTCATGCCGTGCAGATCGAGTGTGCCCTCAGCACGCACGTTGCCTGCACGCAGCTCCGCGATCTGTGCATGCGAGACACCGCTCGCGCGCGCCGCGTATCGTTGACTGTCGCCATCGACGGTCAACTTCGCTTCAGGTGGGAGATCGACCACTCGCACTGGAGACGGTGGTGGCGGTGGAACGTTCACGCGGTCGCGGTCCCGGCTGTCGAGCGGCTTCACGCCACCCATTGCCTCGGCAAACAGCGCCTGGTCTTCGGGCGTCAGCACCGCACGCTTCACGCGCGATCCGGTGGACTTACCCTTCATCCTCCCATTGTGTACTCGCGCCTCGACGATTCCGCCAGAAATGTTGCTAAAGGCAACACGACGAGCGAGATCGCAGCTTTGCCACAGGTCGGCTTGCCAGCGTCAGGTCTTGCAAGGCACCTTCGCGATCGATGTTTTCGTGTCCCCGCGTCGCGTACTTCTGTATGGAGTACGGACTCGATCCCCAGTTCCCGATCTATGCCGGCGGCCTCGGAATTCTGGCCGGCGATCACATGAAGTCCGTCGGCGACCTCAAGGTGCCGTTGATCGGGATTGGGCTGTTTTGGGACGAGGGCTACACCCGACAGCTGCTCGGTAAGGGCGGCGTCGTGGAGGATCACTATCCAAAAACGCCACGCGACGCGCTGCGCCGTGTCGACGCAAAAGTGGAAGTGACAATTCGCGGCAAGAAAGTTCCTTGCCGCGCCTGGCAAGTCGACCGCTACCTCAGCTCGCGGCTCTACCTACTCGAGCCCGAGCGTGACGAAGATCGCTGGATCACCCAGCGGCTGTACGGCGGCGGCGTCGAGGACCGGCTCGCCCAGGAGATCCTGCTCGGCGTCGGCGGCGTTCGCCTGATGCAGGCGCTCGGCGAGACCATCGACGTCTATCACTTCAACGAAGGCCACGCGGTGTTCGCCGGCCTCGAGCTGCTCCGCCAGGAAGTTTTCGGAGGCGGCTCGCTTCCGGAGCGCCTCGCCCGGCTGCGCCAGCACGTCGTGTTCACGACCCACACGCCGGTTCCGGCCGGCAACGAGGTCCACGACCTCGACATCATGCGCAAGATGGACGCCGACCTCGGCTTCACGGACACCGAGCTCGAGCTGATCGGCGGCGATCCCTTCTCGATGACGGTCGCCGGGCTTCGCCTCGCCCGCCTCGCCAACGGTGTGGCCGCGTTGCACGGCGAGACCGCGCGCGGGATGTGGAAAGAGGTCGACGGCGCCGCGCCGATCATCAGCATCACGAACGGCGTGCACGCGCCGACCTGGCAAGACGCGCGCATCCGCGCCGCGCTCGTCCCCGACAAGCCGCGCGACGTGCAAGACGCCCAGCTGTGGACCGCGCACGAAACGTTGAAGCACGAGCTGCTCGTCGAGATCGAGCGCCGCACCGGCATCCAGTTCTCGATGCAGGGCCTGCTGATCGGCTTCGCGCGTCGCGCCGCTTCGTACAAGCGCGCCGATCTCATCCTCGGCGACGAGAAGGGGCTACGCCGCCTGTTCGACAACGGTGTGCAGCTCGTCTACTCGGGCAAGGCGCACCCGCGCGACCTCGCGGGCAAGTCGCTGGTCGGTCGCCTCCTCGAAGCGGTCAAAAAGCATCCCGGCAAGATCGTGTTCCTCGAGAACTACGACATGACGCTCGGTGCGCTGCTCACGCGCGGCGCCGACATCTGGCTCAACAACCCGCGCCGCCCACTCGAAGCGTCAGGCACGAGCGGCATGAAGGCCGCGATGAACGGCGTACCGAACCTGTCGATCCTCGACGGTTGGTGGCCCGAGGGCTGCGAGCACGGCGTGACCGGCTGGAAGATCGGCGACCCCGATCCGAAAGACGATCCGTTCGACGAGAAGGACGAGCTCCGTGTCGACCGCCGCGATCGCGAGCTGTTGCATCGCACCCTCGAGACCGAAGTGCTGCCGGCGTATCAGAACCGCGCGACGTGGACCTCGATCATGCGCGCGTCGATCGCGATGTCGCAGTGGCGGTTCTCGTCGGACCGCATGATCGAAGAATACGTGCAGCGCGTGTATCGCAGTTAG
>DATDCH010000083.1:0-2077 GCA_036524455.1 Kofleriaceae bacterium
TATCAGCGTGACGTCGACGACGCCCAGAAGGACCAGATGCGCGAAGAAACCGAGGCCGAACGCGCGCGCTCGGACTACGACCGCTGCATGAGCAGCAGCTCGAGCTCGTCGTCGTCGTCGCCGTGCAGCTCGGAGAAGAGCCGCTACGAGTCGCAGCAACGCGATGTCGACAGCAAGCGCAGCCGCGTGCGGTCCGCGCAAGACTACCTGCGCAGCGCGCGCGAGCGCGTGCAGCGCGCCAACGAAAGTCGCGGCCGCGCTCGCGAGGATGTCGCGAACTACAGCCGGCGCATGCGCGAGGAGCCGGCGACGATCCAGAAGCCGCATCACGAGCGCGAGAACTACGCGGTCGAGATCCGCTCGATCGACGCGACGGTGAGCTTGAAGCTGCGCGCCGAAGGTCTCGTCGACAAAACGACGCTCCTCAATGACGAAACGTTTCCGCTCGTCATCCCACCGATCCGCGACGAGGGCTGGCTCGCGCGCCCCGCGACGTGCCCGGCACGCGGCAAGCGGATCACGCTACCGAACGAAGAGACACTCCGCGGCGAGCTCGTGAAGATGACGATCGCGACGCTGCGCGAAAAGGTGCAGGCGATGTACGAGAGTTACCGGACGAAATTTCTCGCCGATGCACGACGCCTCGAGGCGAGCGGCGTCCCCGAAGATGCGGTCGAGTCCTACGTGCGCTACTTGCTCACCGGGCTCAAGAACATCGATCCGAAGGACGGCAAGCAGATCGGTGAGTTCTTGCGAAGAACGCGCGGCTTTGGCCGGATCGATCTGCTCGGCGGACTCTGACGAGCGCACCGTCTCACGCTATGGTGAGGCGTGAGCTTCGATGTTGTTGTCGCCGCAGACCTCGATTGGGGCATCGGCAAAGCGAATGGATTGCCGTGGCCCAAGCTCAAGGGAGATATGGCGCACTTCCGCCGCATCACGAGCGCGTGCAGTGACGGCAAGCTCAACGCGATCATCATGGGTCGCAAAACGTGGGAGTCGACGGAGATGGGCGGCCAGCCGCTGCCGAAACGGCTCAACGTCGTGGTCACGCGGCAGGGGCTTACCGTGCCCGACGGTGTCGTGCTCGCCGGCTCGCTCGACGCCGCGCTGATGGCGGCGCGTGGCGACAACATCGAGAACGTGTTCGTGATCGGCGGCGCCGAGATGATTCGCCACTGCATCGGCCACGCCGATCTGCGCTGGATCTATCTGACGCGCGTCGAGGGGCACTTCGAGTGCGAGGTCTCGATCCCCGATCTCGATGCCGCCGGCTTCGTGAAGTCCGCGTGGGACGGCGAACAGACCGGCGAAGACAACGGCGTGCGCTATCGCATCGAGCGGCTCGGCCGCGGCGCCGCCTAGCGTCGAAATCCGGCCTTGACTTCACGCGAGGCCAGCGGCTGGATCATCGCGTGGCCTGTCCGGACGATGTCGAGCTGACGCGCTTCTTGCGCCGCGAGCTCGACGCGGAACGCACGCGCGTCCTCGAAGAGCACTTCGACGAGTGCGCCGATTGTCGTGCGCTGGCGTTCGCGCTCGCGAGCGGCGGTGGCGGAGGCGAGGATCAGAAAGCGCTGCCGGCAGGCGCGAAACTCGGCCGGTTCGTGATCGACGAGCAACTCGGATACGGCGGGATGGGCATCGTCTATCGCGCACGCGATCCGGAGCTGCGCCGCGACGTCGCACTCAAGGTGCTCCGCGTCGGTCCAACGCCGAACACGCCGAACGCCCGCGATGACGACGCGCACGCGCGGCTGGTCCGGGAGGCTCAGTGCCTCGCGCAGCTCGATCATCCCAACGTGGTGACCGTGTTCGACGTCGGCACGCACGACGGCGAAGTGTTCATCGCGATGGAGCTCGTCGACGGCGTCTCGCTGAGCGCGTGGCTGCAAGAACAGCGGCGCCCTTGGCGACAGATCGCCGCGGTGCTTGAACAAGCGGCGCGCGGGCTCGCGGCGGCGCACGCCGTCGGCCTCGTGCATCGCGACGTCAAACCGGCGAACGTGATGATCTCGAAGCAGGGTCGCGTCAAGCTCGTCGACTTCGGGCTCGCACGCGCGCGGTTCGATCACGA
>DATDCH010000084.1:0-9629 GCA_036524455.1 Kofleriaceae bacterium
GTACGGCCGACGACAGCAAGCGCGGGCTCGAGCTGCACTTGTTCTCCGCCGATCACGCGCTCGACATCTACAAGCCCTACTACGAGGTCACCGGCTATCCCGGGCTGCCGGCGATGTGGGCATACGGCCCGCTGATCTGGCGCAACGAAAACGACAACCAGGCGCAGGTGCTCGACGACATCCAGCAGATCCGCACGCGCGATCTCGCGACGAGCGGCATCTGGTTCGATCGCCCATACGCGACCGGCGTGAACACCTTCGATTGGGACCCGGCGAAGTTCCCGGCGCCGGAGACGATGCTGCAGGCATTGCACGATGCCGGGCTGCGCTACGCGATCTGGCAAGCGCCGTACGTCGCGCCCGCCGACAACCCGGATCCGTCGCCGGAGAACCTCGCGTACGCGACCGCAAACGGGTTCTTCCCGCCGGTCACCGGCGTGCTCGTCAATCAATGGGGCAAGCCGATCGACTTTACGAACCCCGACGCGTACGCGTGGTGGAAGCAGAACCTCGCGAAGTACACGCTGCCTCTCGGCGGCGGCGGTTTCGGCGTCGAAGGCTTCAAGCTCGACTACGCCGAGGACATCGTGCTCGGCCTTTCCGGCCAGCGCGTGCCGTGGCAGTTCGCCGACGGTAGTGACGAACGCACGATGCATTACGGCTACACGATGCTCTATCACCAGATCCATCGCGAGCTGCTCGACGCGAACGGCGGTTTCTTGCTGACGCGCGCGGGGCGCTGGGGCGATCAGACGCGCGGCGTGATCATCTGGCCCGGCGATCTCGACGCGGATCTGTCGAGGTGGGGCGACGCGCGACCGGGCGAATCGACGAGAGCCATCGGCGGGCTGCCGACCGCGCTCAACTTCGGGCTGGGCCTGTCGGCCTCGGGCTTTCCGTTCTACGCGTCGGATACGGGCGGCTATCGCGGTTCACCGCCGAACAACGAGACGTGGTTGCGCTGGGTCGAGGCGAACGCGGTGTGGCCGGTGATGCAGGTCGGCGATGCGTCGAGCCAGGCGCCGTGGGAATTCAACGCCGAGAATGGGCGCACCACCGCGTCGCTCGACGCGTATCGCCGCTACGCGCGGCTGCACCTGCGGCTGTTCCCGTACGTATGGACGTACGCGAAGCAGCTCGTCGCGACCGGTCGGCCGATCGCGCGGCCGTACGGGCTCGCATCCGCACCGCACGAAACGACGCATCCGGCAGATCAGTATTTCCTCGGCGACCACGTGATTGCCGCTCCGGTGATCGCGCCGGGCCAGACGTCGCGCGAGGTGCTGTTCCCGTTGCTCTCGGATTGGTACGACTGGTGGACCGGCGAGCGCGTTGCCAATCGCGCGATGGCGAGTGCACCGCTCGATGCGCTACCGCTCTACCTGCGCGGCGGCGGTGTGGTGCCGATGCTACGCGACACGATCGATACGCTGTCGCCGACCACGATGACCGGCGTCGAGTCGTACGCGAACGATCCGGGTGTGCTCGTCGTGCGCACCGCGCCGGGTGGCGAGCAACCGCCGTTCGTGATGTTCGACGAGACCGCGATCGAGGTCGGCGCAGCGGGACGGCGCATCGCGCTGACGCCGGGCACGCGGTTCAAGCAGGGCGTGCTGTTCGAGGTGATCGGCTGGCAGCAGACCTACCCGGCGCCGACCGCGGTGCGCGATGACTCGCTCGGCGCACTGACGCTCCGCAACAGCCTCGCGCAGCTGCAGTCCGCGACCGAAGGCTGGTTCTGGGATCCGGCGGCGACCGGCGGAACCGTGTGGATCAAAGTGCCCGGCGCAGCGGCGCTGACGATCGAATGATCCGCTACTGGAAGTCGTCGATGCCTTCGACTTCGCCCTTGTTCGTCGTCTCGTCTTCTTTGGGGGCGGGGCGAATGTAGATGTCGTCGATCCGCCACTCGTCGTCTTCTTTGCGCAGCACGATCCGATAGCGGATGCCGTTTTCGTCCCAGCGCAGCTCGGCGCGATCCGGACCGAAGCGATCGAGCCGGTCGTTGATGCGCTTGCCGAGCCCGCCGATGAAGCCTTCGATCTGTTTGGTCAGGCCATCGCGGCGCCGCTGGGTGAGCACGTTGAGTGCGCCGCTGACATCGCGCGCGGCGATCGCGTCCGCGAACAACCGAATCGCATCGCGTGGCTCCTTCGCGCGCGAGCGACTGACCAGCTCGGACTCGAGCCGCCACGTCTTGCCCTCGCGCTCGAGCTGCACGAGCTTGCCATCGGAGAAGCTGATCAGTGCGCGCTCGCCGACGTCGGGATTGCCCTTGAGGCTCTCCTCGAGCACCTTCGCCTGCCACTTGCGTTCCTGCGCGCTATCCCGCCACTGGATCGCGAACTCGTCGTAGCTGACCTTCTTCTTGGCCTCGTTCGATAGCAGGTCGTAGGCGTCGTGCGGGTCGTTGCTGCGCAGCGCCGCGAGATACGCGCGGACGCCGTCAGCCGCGGGCGCGGACGGACCGCGTGCGCCGCCACAGGCAGCCAACGCACACAGGAGCGCGATCCGCTTCACGGCAAGACATTAGCGCGCCGAAAAAAACAAAGCCACCGGAGCACCATGCTCCGGTGGCCCCCCACGCTGCGTGGCCGTCCGTCAAGATCCGGCAGCGAGGAGTAGATGCCTGCGTGTATTGCGAGGCAGATGCCAGATGGACGGATCGGCCGTCTGGGCATTCAACGGCCGCAAGTAGGCCTGGCGCCGTGCCATTCCCGAGGGCGTGTCAACGGCGGTTCACTCGGTGTGGTGTTACCCGCGGGGGCCGTCGGTCAACTGGATCTCGGAGTGACGCGCTTCGGGGTGCTTGTCTGGATAGTCGAGCGTGAAGTGTAGTCCACGCGATTCCTTGCGGCGGCGCGCGCTCTCGATGACGAGGTGTGCGACGAGTGCGAGGTTGCGCAGCTCGACCAGGTCCGACGTGACCTTGAAGTCGATGTAGTACTCGCGGATCTCGTCACGCAAGATCTCGATGCGGCGGCGGGCGCGCTCGAGGCGCTTGTCGGACCGCACGATGCCGACGTACGACCACATGAAGCGGCGGATCTCTTCCCAGTTGAGCGTCACGACGATCGCGTCGTTCGAATCGGTCGCGCCGCCGTACGACCACGGCTGCACCTGGGCCGGTCGTGTGCGCGGTGACTCGCGCACTGCCGCTGCCGCGCGGGTCGAGAACACCATGCCTTCGAGCAGCGAGTTCGATGCGAGCCGGTTCGCGCCGTGGAGACCGGTGAATGCGCACTCGCCGATCGCGTAGAGGCCGCGGATCGTGGTTGCGCCGTGCTCGTCCGTCTTGACGCCGCCGCACATGTAATGCGCCGCGGGCACGACCGGAATCGGCTGCTTCGTGATGTCGATGCCGAGCGACAGGCAGCGCTCGTAGATGTTCGGGAACCTGCCGCGCACGAACGCCGGATCGAGGTGCGTCATGTCGAGCAGCACCGCGTCGGAACCCGACTTCTTGAGCTCGTTGTCGATCGCGCGCGCGACGATGTCGCGAGACGCCAGCGACTTCATCGGGTGGTACTTCTCCATGAACGTCTCGCCGTTCGCGAGCCGCAGCACGCCGCCTTCGCCGCGCAGCGCTTCCGAGATCAAGAAGCTGCCGGCGTGCGGGTGGTACAGCACGGTCGGGTGGAACTGCACGAACTCGAGATCGCCGCATGCCGCGCCGATGCGATACGCCATCGCGACGCCATCGCCGGTCGCGACGTCGGGGTTCGACGTATAGATGTAGACCTTGCCGGTGCCGCCGGTGGCGAGCACGGTCGCGCGCGCGCAGATCGTCGTGACCTCGCCGGTCTTGCTCTCGAGCACGTACGCGCCGAAGCACGCCGGGTCGCCGCCATACTTTGCCATCGACAACAGGTCGATCGCGATGTGGCCATCGAGCACGGTGATGTTCGGGTGGTTCGCGACGGCTGCGATCAGCGCGCGCTGGATCTCGCGGCCGGTGACGTCTTCCCAATGCACGACGCGATGCCGCGTATGCGCGCCTTCGCGGCCGAGGTCGAGCGCGCCCGACGGATCGCGCGCGAGTCGCACGCCGATATCGAGCAGCCGCTGCACCTGTGCCGGGCCTTCGTTGACGCACAGCTCGACGGCCTTGCGATCGCACAGGCCATCGCCGGCGATGAGCGTGTCGCTGATGTGTTGCTCGAAGCTGTCGTCGGGTGCGAGCACCGCGGCCACGCCGCCCTGTGCCCAGTTCGTGTTCGTGTCGGCCGGGCGCTTCTTCGTGCACACCACGACGCGGCCGTGCTCGGCGGCCAGCAACGCGAAGTTCAATCCCGCAATGCCCGATCCGATGACGAGGTAGTCGGTCTCGAGCGGCTCGGCCATGTGCGGGGCGACCATACACCCGCGCCGCGCCGCACGGACGACCGTCTGCGATCAAGCTATCGCATTTGCCCGACGGCGCCGCGCGAGCAGCACGACGAGCGCGACCAGCAGGAACGTGCCCTCAGGACGCGTGCGCGAGTTGCAACAACCGCCGTCGGCCATGCCCGGAGGCGGATCGTCTGGGTCGATCGCGGTGCACTCCATGCCGTCGCCGGTGAACCCGGCGTTGCACGCGCACGAGAACCCGGGCGCTGCGTTCGTGCAGGTCGCGTCGGCGCTGCACGTGTGCGCGCCCGCGCTGCACTCGTCGACATCGTCGGCACAGGTCGCGCCGGTGTAGCCGGTCTGGCACGTGCAACTCGGCCCGCTGTTGACGACGCTACAGCTGCCGCCGTTCACGCACGGGTTGGGCAAGCAAGGATCGGTCACGCGGAACACGTACGCCTTGCCCGCATTCGACGCCGTCATGTAGCTCTTGTCGGGCGCCCCGGCGAACACGAGGTCAGAGAAGGCGGCCACGGACTTGCCGAACGCATCGCCGACCCCACCGTCGGTCGAGACCTGCTTCGAGATGAGTCCCCAGTTGTCGGGGCCGCCCTGATCCTTCGCGAACACGTAGATCGCGCCCGTGACGTTCGACGCGCGGTACGCGCCGACGACGACGAGCGGTCCGGCGATCGCCACGTCGTTACCCGCGGCGTCGGCCGGCAGCGTATCTGCGTCCTCGAGCTTGCGAATCATGCCCCACGCGCCACCGCCGCCGACGTTGCGCCCGTAGAGATACGTCTGCATGCGCTCGGGGCCGGTGAAGCCCGAGTCCTTGTGGCCGATCACGACGATGTCGCCCTCGATGTCGACATCACCGCCGTAGGACTGAGTATTGGCTGCATCGAACGCGACGAGCTTCTTCACCTCGCCCCAGTTGTCCGTGCCGCCTGCATCGCGGTCGAACACGTAGGCCGAGCCGGGATTCGAGAAGGTCCCGTGGTCGTCGCCCGCCGCACCGACGACGATCGTGTCGCCGTCGATCGCGACACCGCGGCCGACCTCATCGTTGACCGCGGCATCCGAGGTCACCAGCTTCTTGCGCTCGCCCCAGTTGTTCGCACCGCCGAGGTCGCGTTCGTAAACGTACGCTGCGCCGGCAACGCTAGCGGTCGAACGACCGGGCGCGCCCACCACGATCGTGTCGCCGTGAATGTCGACGGAAATGCCGAACCAGCCGTTCGCGATGTTATCCGACGGCGAGAGCTGCTTGACGCGCTGCCAGCGCCCCGCCGCGTCGGGCTCGTAGACAAACGCGCCACCGACGCCACCGCCGACGAGGTAGCCGCCGACGACGATGGTCGTGCCGCTGATCGCGACCGACCAGCCGACATGCTGATCCGCGACCGCCGGTGGCGTGAGCTTGGCAATGCCGCCCCACGCATCCGTGCCGCCTTCGTTGCGCCGGTACACGAGTGCCGCGCCCGCGTTGCTCGCGACGAAGCGATCGGCGTACGCACCGACGACGAGCAGATCGTTGTCGGCCGCCACCGAGCTACCGAAACGCGCAAAGCTTGACGGTGCAAACGACACCGCGGTCGGCGGCGCGATGCCCGTTCCGACCACGCCCCAGTTGTTCGTGCCGCCCTCGTCGCGCGCGAAGCGATACACGCCGCCCGCATTGCGCCACGCGTCGTCGCGCCCAGGTGCCGCGACGAGCACGACGTTGCCATCGCCCGCGATCGCAGCGCCGAGGTCATCAGCTGTGCTCGCGCCGCCAAGCTCGACGCGCTTCACCTCGCCCCAGTTGTCGGCGCCGCCCAGCGCGCGATCGAACACGTAGACCGTGCCGGCTGCTGCCGTACCCCCGGTGATCGCTCCGACGACCAGCGTGTCGGCCGCGAGCTCGATATCGTCGCCGTACTGGTCGTTGAGGTCGACGCCCGTGCCGGTCACCTTCTTGACGAGCCCCCACATACCGGCGCCGCCCTGATCGCGGCCGAACACGTACGCCGCACCCGACGCGGTGCCATTGAACGCCTCGCACGGCGCGCCGGCGGCCACGTGTGTCGCGGTGAGCGCGACGGTAGCGCCGAAACAGTGTGACGTCGTCAGACCCGAGACCAGCTTCTTGGTCTCGCCCCAGTTGTCCGCGCCACCCGCGTTACGCTCGAGTAGATACACCGCGCCGCGAAACGTTGTCTGAGCCTGCGATCCAACCGCGATCATGTCGCCCACAGCCGCGAGCGCGATTCCGAATTGATCGCCGTAGCTCGCGTTCGGATTTGAATCCGACGCCTGCGCTTTCCTCATCGCGCCGAACATGTTCGTGCCGCCGACGTTGCGGCCGTACAAATAGACGGCGCCGTGACGAGGCGGGCACGACGCGCCGAAGCACACCGTGCGCTCGTCGTGAACCGGCGCGCCGACCGCGACGACATCGCCGGTGATCGCGAGCGCGCGACCATACCGGTTGTACGTGAGCCCGTCGGCGGCGGTGAGCTTCGCGGCTTGTCCCCAGTTGTCCATGCCGCCCTGATCGCGCAGGAACACGTAGACGGCACCGGTCGACGTGTTGGCGCATTTCGCACCCACCGCGATGATGTCGCCGGCGATCGCGACCGCGCGGCCGAAGCAGTCGTACGCGGCGGCGTCGTTTGCATGCAGTTCCTTGATCACGCCCCACGCGTCGGTGCCGCCGGAATTGCGGTACCGCACGTACGCGACGCCCGACCGCATGCGCGTGTCGAAGTCGTCTTTCGGTGCGCCGACGACGAGCACGTCGCCGTCGCGCGCGATCACGCGCCCGTGATCGATATCGGTATCGAAGTTGTAGACGCTCGCGTGCGGAGCGACCGTCGTTTCCGACTGGCTCAGCTCACCGAGCATGTCCTCGGGCGCATCACACGCACACAACGCCGCCGCGATCGCGACCCCACGCAACCTCATCGTCATAGTCTAATCCCGTTGACGGACGGGGTTCTCGGGTCGAACGCGCGGAGCCGGCGTCGGATCTAATCGGCGGGTAAGTGTGCAGGCGACGCGTGGTTAGCGTCGCTACACCACACGCCTGCGAGCGGGCGGCGCGCCGTACGGTTTGCAGCACGGGCCGCGGTCGAAGTCGGGATCGCGGACCGGTCTCGGCGGCGGGATCATGATGTTGACGACCTCGCGCTGACCATCGGCGAGATCGACGATGCGCACCTGTTGGTTCATCGGAGACTGCGGCGTCGCCGGTGTCAACGTGATCCGAAGCCGGTACCGGTCTGCAGGAAGCCGCCGGAACCGCAGCGTCCCACTGGGCGCGACTTGCTGCTCGCGCTTGCCGTTGCGATCGTAGAGCCACACCTCGACGCGACCGACCTCGCCGCCGTTGCTGTCGCGAACCCGGACCACGATCTCGCCAGTGCCGGTCACGCCGGGAGGGTTCGCGACGTGGTGTGGCGGCGGAGGTGGCGGCGGAGGTGGCGGGGGTGTCGTCTGTACGGGCACCGGCGGCGGCAGGGGCGCCGAATCGACGGGCGCGGTCGAGCTCTGCCACGGATCGGGCTCGTTCCGTGCACGCATCTCGCCCCGTGGCGGTGGCTCAGGCGGCGGCGTCGGTGGCGCGGGCGTGCTCGTGTAACAGCTCGTAAGTGTCGCGCTCGCGAACACCGCTGCGCGGCTGAGTCGTCCGCCCAGCAGCGGGCGCTTTACGGCCGCCGCGATCGACGACCTTCCGCAGAACGGGCACGCGCGCTCGACCAGGCGCACGTGCCTCTTGCACCCCTCACACGGTACGAGCTCCATAAGTGCAGTGTAACGTGCGACGCGTTCGACCGATCCGTCGACGCGCCGTGGCTGGATATCATGGTGTTTTGCAGGCAATTGCTTCGCGCGATACCCTGAGGGCACTCGATGCGAGTCGGTTTTCTGGTCGCGCTCCTCGTCGGGACAATCGTCACGGCCCACGCCGACGTTTATTCGTGGACCGACGACGACGGCGTGGTGCACTTCACGAACATCAAGCCGAGCGGGGGCAAGTGGAAGAAGGTGCTCGATTCGCGGCCGCCGAAGGGCAGCAAGGCCTCGGCCGAGCGCTGCCCGCGCTGTGACAAGGTCCGGGCGACGGACAAATCGGCCGAGCGGTTTCATCGCTACGACGCCTTCATTCAGGAAGCCTCCGACCTCTATCGCATCCCGGTTCCTCTGATCCGCGCGGTGATCAAAGTCGAGAGCGACTACGATCCAAAGGTCGTGTCGGCGATGGACTGCAAGGGCCTCATGCAAGTGCACCCCGAGGTCGAGGTCGACATGGGCGTGCAAGGCGACATCTTCGATCCGCGCACGAACATCATGGCGGGCACGCGCCTCTTACGCTGGCTCGCGAATCGCGTCGATGGCGATCTCGTGCTGACGATCGCCGGCTACCACGCAGGGCTCGGTTCGCTGGCGAAGTACGGCTACACCGTGCCGCCATACACGTATACACGGCAGTATCTGAAGATGGTGCTCGAGCGCTACTACCAGTACAAAGCCGAAGCCGACCAGCAACGGACGAAATAGTGCTGCGCGTCGAGGTGAGCGAGGAAGGGCAGGGCGCACTACCGGCGGTCGACGTCGACGACAAGGTCGTCGTGATCGGCAGCGCGACGAACGCGCGCGTTCGGCTACCCGCACAGGCCGTAGAGCGCGAGCACGTACGGATCGAGAAAGGTCGCTGGCGCGCGCTCGCCGCGGTCAACGTCGACGGCGCCGCGCGCGATGGCGGTGAGATCGGCGACGGCGTCACGCTCGAGGTCGGCGGTTACCGCGTACGCATCGCGCCGGCCCCCGCCGGTGCCGAGCCCGCGCCGGTGCAGCGCACCGAGAGCCTCGCGCGCGAGCTGATCCGCAATTTGCTCGGCAGCGGCGCGCAGCCCTCGCTCGAGGTCGAGCGCGGTCCGCACGCGGGCGCCAAGCGCCAACTCGCTCCGCCGGAATCGAAGCTCGTGATCGGTCGCGGCGACGAAGCAAGCTGGATCATCGACGACAAGGATCTGTCGCGCGCGCACGCCGAAATCCGCCGCGGTTGGGACGGCACGCGCATCGTCGACCTCGACTCGAAGAACGGCACGAAGGTCGACGGCGACCAAGTCACGGGCGATGGCATGGCGCTACGCGACGGCTGCGTCGTCGAGCTCGGCCCGGTCGTCCTGCGCTTTCGCGATCCGGCCGAGAAGCACCTGCAAGGCGATGCGCCGGCGTTCCGCCCGGTAATGGCCGTCGAGGCGAAGCGCGCCGCCGAGGCGCAGCGCGCCGCCAAGCGCGATGCCAGGCGC
>DATDCH010000085.1:0-22603 GCA_036524455.1 Kofleriaceae bacterium
TCCGCGCCGTGTGAACGGACCGTGATCGCTGCGTTCGGCATGCGGCCACCAGCGACTGACGACGCGATGCGCGGGCGGTGCGGAGATTTTGACGCCTGCGCGATCGGCTGCATGCGCGAGCCAGCGCAGCTCGGCACGGCCGATCAATTCGCTCGCGCCGTTGATCGCGAGCCGTCCGTCACCGCCGAGCAAGTCGAGCGCGATCGCAAACGCGACGCCGTCGCCGAGCTGTGCGGCGAGCGCTTCGGCGCCGACGAGCCCGATCTCTTCGTTTGCGGTGAACGCGAGCAGCACGGGCTGCGGCGGCGGATCGATCGCGAGCACGCGTGCGAGGTCGAGCAGTAGTGCGATCGCGACCGCATTGTCGGAAGCGCCGGGACTGCCGGCGACGGTGTCGTAGTGCGCCATGAGCAGCAGTGCCGGACCGGGCGGCCCGATGCGCACGACGATGTTGGGATCGGTGGTCGTCACGCGGTGCGCGGCGCGATAGAGCCGGCCGAGCACGCGGATCTCGGGCAGGTCGACGGTGCCGACCGGCAACCGCTTCGCGACAAGGCCCAAGCGATCGAGCTCGTCCTCGATATAGCCGGCCGCCGCGCGCGTGCCGTCGCTGTCCTTGGGGCGCGGGCCGATGTCGGTGATCGCGCGGACGTGGCTCATCACGCGATCGAGATCGAGCGCAGGTCCGGGCGGGGCCGCGGAACAGGCTGCGACGCACAGCAGTGCTACGTGCAGAGCTCGGTAAGCGCGTCGATGAGCCACTCGTTCTCCTGCGGCGTCCCCACCGTGATCCGCAAACAGCCCTCGAGCGGACCCTGCCGATCGAAGTTGCGCACGACGATGCCGCGATCGGCGAGCCCTTGCCAAATCTTGGTCGCACGCTTCGCGCCAAATCTCACGAGCAACAGATTCGCTTCGCTCGGGAATACCTCCGCGCGCGGTAGCTTCGCGATCACGTCGGCGAGCACCGCCCGAGCGCGCACGACTTCCGCGGCTCGCGCGTGGCACCAGTCGGCGGCCTCCTTCAACAGAAATACCGCCGCGCGCTGATCGAGCGAGCTGACGTTGTACGGCGGCCGCACCTTCTCGAGCAGCTGCGCGATCGCTTGTGACGACACCGTGAATCCCACGCGCACGCCCGCCATGCCGACCTTCGATAGCGTACGCATCACGACGAGGTTCGGGTGCGCGGCGAGCTGCGCGAGGTTCGTCTTGCCGCTGTACGCGAAGTACGCTTCGTCGGAGACGACGCAGACATCGCGATGGCGCGCCGCGAGCTCGAGTGCGAAGTCCATCCGCCATAGCGTGCCAGTCGGATTGTTCGGCAGCGCGAGAAACACGACGCTCGGCCGGTGCGTCTCGATCGCGCGCTCGATCGCCGCTTCGTCCATCTCGAACCCCGAGGGGAGCGCCGAAGGCGCGTTCCCCGAGTGGGTCTCGCCGGACGCAGTGCGAAGCGCGGCCGCAGCGGAGCTGCGCGGTGCCGAAGGCGCCGGTCCGGGCGAGAATTTCGCGTCGAGCGGCACCTCGATCGCCTCGACACCGCGAGCGACGGCGGCGAGCTTGTAATAGACGAACGTCGGCGTCGGATAGAGGATCGCGGCCGGGCGCGCGCGACCGACGCTGCCGTGCTCTTGCGCGGTGCGCGGCGCGGCGAACGCGGCGACGAGCATGCCGATCGTTTCGTCGCTGCCGTTGCCGAAGACGAGCTGTTGGCCGCCGACGCCGAGCTGCTTCGCGACCAGCGCACGCAGCTCGCGCGCGTTCGGATCGGGATAGCGCTCGAGCGCGACCTCGGCGAGCGCAGCACCGAGCCGAGCGCGCAGCTCTTCCGGCAACGGGTACGGAAGCTCGTTGGCGTCGAGCTTCGCGCGCACCTGCGGCGGCTGCGGCACGTGATACGCCGCGGTGCCGCGCAGCGCCTCGGGCACGCGCGCAGCCAACGGACCTAGATCATTGCTCACAGCTTCTCCTTGCGCTTGAGTGCCGAGCGGCCGTGCGCGTCGAGTCCTTCGCACGCAGCGAGCACGGCGATCTCGTCGGCGTGCGCGATCGCGGCTTCGCGCGTGTACTCGATCAGCGACGTGCGCTTGTGGAAGTCGTGCACGCCGAGCGGCGACGCGTAGCGCGCAGCACCGCCCGTCGGCAGCACGTGATTGCCGCCCGCGATGTAGTCGCCCGCAGCTTCCGACGACCAGCGGCCGATGAAGATCGCACCGGCGCTCGTGCAGCGCGCGGCGACCCGGCGCGCGTCTTGAACATCGAGCTCGAGGTGCTCGGGCGCGTACTGGTTCGCGAACGCGACCGCCTCGTCGATCGTGTCGACGACGATCGCAGCGCCGTGGTGCGTGATCGCGTGCTCGGCGATCGCTCGGCGTGGCAACGTCGCGAGCTGGCTGGCGACTTCGCTTGCAACTTGCGCGGCGAGCTCCGCCGATGTGGTGACCAAGATCGCGCGTGCTTCGCGATCGTGCTCCGCTTGCGCGAGCAGATCGGCTGCGAGCCATGACGGTGGCGCTTCGCGATCGGCGATGATCAGCACTTCCGACGGCCCCGCGATCGAATCGATGTCGACCTCGCCGTAGACCTGACGCTTCGCCGATGCGACCCACACGTTGCCCGGCCCCACGATCTTGTCGACGCGCGGCACGGTCTGCGTGCCGTACGCGAGCGCGCCGACCGCCTGCGCACCACCGAGCTCGAACACGCGGTCGACACCCGCGAGCCGCGCGGCGAGCATCGCTTCGGGCGACGCGCCCGGCGTCACCATGATCACCTCGCCGACGCCGGCGACCTTCGCCGGGATCGCGGTCATCAGCACGCTCGACGGATAGCGCGCGGTACCGCCGGGCACGTAGAGCCCGACGCGCGCGAGCGCCGACACGCGCAGCTCGAGCCGCACACCATCGAGCGTGACGTCGACATCGCTCTCGACCTGGCGCTCGTGAAACGCGCGGATGCGTGAAGCTGCGTGCTCGAGTGCGTGGCGCACGCGCGCGTCGACCTTGCCGGCGAGCTCGTCCCAGCGCGTGCGAGTCACCTCGTACGGAGGCTCGCGTTGATCGAATTGGCGCGTGTACTGGACGACGGCTTCATCGCCGCGCGTGCGGACGTCGCGCAGGATCGCGGCGACCGCGTCGTCGACGCCATCTTCGAATCGCGTCGAGCGATCGAGCAGCGCGAGCGCTTCCGGCGAGCCGGCGCGAATCTGCCTGAGCATGCGCGAAGCATCGCACGCTCAGCCTCGACGATCGAGGTAACCGCCCATCCTGACCGCGACGACGCGGTGAGTGTCATGCAGTGGCACGAGCACGCGCCGCGAGACTTGTTGCAGCTCGCGAGGATCGCCGCCCCAAAACGACGGGATCCCCGGGCCACAGATGTGCATCACCGGCTGCGACTCCATACGCACGAGCGTGTCGTCGAGCCACGTCAGGTCGGCCACCCGTGCGACACCGCGCAACGCCCGCTCGAGCTCTGCGCGCCGCGGCGGCGAACCGAATTCGATGTCGAGGATCGGCCTGCCGCTGAGCAGCCAATCGTCGTAGTGCTCGACCGGAAACGGGTACCGCGTCGCCTGCGCGAGTGCGCGCTCGACCTTGTTGCGATCGCTGCGCAGCATCGACCACGCGATTCCCGAACCTGCGGCCACACCGATCACGGCACCGATCGGCGCGATGATCATGCCGACGACCGCGAGGACGCCGACACTCGCCGTCATCGCGCCCGCCGACGCTGGATGCTGCCCGGTCGCGTAGAGCAACCGATCGACGCGCAGCTTGAGCACGTTGGCTTCGCGTGGCGGCCGCCGCTGCGATGTACCGGCGCGCGCCAAGCTCTGCAGATCCGGAGGCGCGACCTTGCCCTGGTCGCGGAACGCGGTCTCGCGATCTTTCGCAGGCCTCGCGACGAGCGCCCCGAGCGCTTCGCGATCACCCATCCGCATCTCCGCGATGCCGACGTCGGCGTGCAGCGGCGCGAGCACGCGATCGCACAGCTCGCGCAGCCGCTTGCGATCGCCGGCGAAGAACAGCTCGACCTCCGGCCCGCCGCGCACTTCGACCGGCAACATCACCACGCGCACGACGCGCTCGCCGCGCAGCTCGACCGTGATCGTCGAGTCGACCGCCGCGACCGACGCCGCGATCAGGTCGATACCGACATCGCGCCGCAGCTCGAGATCGAACGCGGGCTCGCGCGCGAGTAGCCACTCGCGATATCCGTTGACCTTGAAACCCCACGCATCGACCTCGGCAAGTCCCTCGCGAATCTTGCGCTGCTCGTCGGTGTAGATCGCGGTGAGCCACAACACGATCGTGCCACTGCCGATCCACGTCAGCGGCCACGGAATCACCGCCATTAGGCCCGCCATCACGAGCGCGCCGACCGGACGCATCGGCTCGATCTCGAAGATGCGCGCGAGCCGCTCTCGCTCCTTCATCTACTTCTTCTTGTCAGGCAGCTTCGATTTCTTGGGGTCGTACTTCTCGAGATCCGGTTTCGGATTGTTCGGGTCGTACTCCGGCTTGTCTTCCTTCTTCACCGGATTGTCGGGGCCGACCGGCAGCGGCCCTTCGAGCGCGCCACCCGGAATCTGCGACGGATAGCGCTCGCCGTAACTCTTCACGACCGCGTCGGGCACGGTCTCGCGGCCGCGCCCACCGACCTTCACGACATGCTTCGGCGCGGCCCACATCACCCATGCCTCGCCGTGACCGTTGATCGTGAGCGCGCGCACGTCGCCGATCTTGTTCTCGTCGACCTGGTAGCCACCTTCTGCCGCAAGTCGCCGGGCGAGCTTCACGGTCTCGCGCAGCACGCCGTCGGGTTTTTCGTAGCGCGTAACAAAAACGTTCACGACGTCTTTGTCCTCGACGTGTCCCTGTTTTTCCGCGTCGTCCGTGACGTAGCTCGCGGTATAGGCCTGCGCCTTATTGCCGTCGACCCAAACTTCGACGTCGAGCACGGGCTGGAAGCGCCTGAACTTCCAAGCTCCGAGATCTCCTTCGACGACGCCGCGCTTCGGTGGAGGCGGACGACTGCCGCATGCGCAAAGCACCAAGATCCCAGCGAGAAGCATGACTCGCATCTCCGTTATGGTACCTCGATCCTCCGTTGACAGCGGACGCCGATACTGGATACTTCCCGCCATCCATGGCCAGTTACCTGTTCTCCTCTGAATCCGTCACTGAAGGACACCCCGACAAGCTGTGCGACGCCGTCTCCGACGCCGTCCTGGACGCGTGCCTCGAGCAAGATCCGAACAGCCGCGTCGCCTGCGAGACGGCGACCAAGACCGGCTTCGTGATGCTGCTCGGCGAGATCACCACGAAGGCGGTGCTCGACTACCCGAAGATCGCGCGCAAGGCGGTCCGCGACATCGGCTTCACCAGCTCGGACATGGGCTTCGATGCGGACTCGTGCGCCGTCATGGTCGCGGTCGCGCAGCAGTCGCCCGACATCGCACAAGGCGTCGACCGCGGCACCGACCCGGCGAAGCAAGGCGCAGGCGATCAAGGTCTGATGTTCGGTTACGCGTGCGACGAGACCAAAGAGCTGATGCCGATGCCGATCCAGATGGCGCATCAGCTCGCGTTCAAGCTCGCCGAGGTTCGCAAGAAGAAGCTCAAAGGCGTCGACTGGCTGCGCCCCGACGGCAAGACCCAGGTCTCCGTGCGCTACGAAGACGGTCAGATCACCGGCATCGAGGCTGTCGTCGTGTCGACGCAGCACGATGACAAGGTCAAGCAGAAGACGATCGAAGAGGCGGTTCGCGAGCTCGTGATCAAGCCGGTGCTGCCGGCGAAGCTCGTCACCAACAAGACGAAGATCCACATCAACCCGACCGGTCGCTTCGTGATCGGTGGCCCGCACGGCGACGCCGGCCTCACCGGCCGCAAGATCATCGTCGACACCTACGGCGGCTACGCCCGCCACGGCGGCGGCGCGTTCTCGGGCAAGGATCCGAGCAAGGTCGATCGCTCGGCCGCGTACTACGCGCGCTTCATCGCGAAGCACGTCGTCGCCGCGAAGCTCGCACGCAAGTGCGAGGTCCAGTTCGCCTACGCGATCGGCGTCGCCGAGCCCGTGTCGATGCTCGTCGATACTTTCGGCACCGGCGTGGTGTCCGACGAGAAGCTCACGAAGGCCGTGATGGCGACGTTCGACGCGCGGCCCGGCATGCTGATCCAGGAGCTGAATCTGCGCCGCCCGATCTTCCGCAACACCGCGGCGTACGGCCACTTCGGCCGCGAGCTGCCGGAGTTCACGTGGGAAGCAACGCCGCTCGTCGACAAGCTCGTCGACCATGCGTCGATCAAATCTCCGGGTGGAAATGGCCACGCAGTGTCGAACGGCAGCAAGGCGTCGAAGAAGACGGGCGGCAAGACGAAGGCGTCTGCCGTCGCGCGCGCCTGATGTAAGCAAAGTCACCGCGACGCGCGGCCTGCGGGTCGCGCGTTTTGCGTTTCGGCGGCGATGAAGCCGTGCGATCGTTTTCGCATGCGAGTCGCGATCGCCGCTGCCGTGCTGCTCGCGGCGGCGCACGGCGACGCCGACACGCTCGATCGCGCCGGTTGGCGCAGCGTGCGCGATCACGCGACCGGCGTGCCGGCGCAGCTATGGGGCCAGGTCAACGCGCCAGGTAGCGTGCGCGATCCGGCGATCGCCGAACGCGCCGCGCGCCAGTTTCTCGCCGGCCACATCGCAGAGCTCGCGCCGGGCGCGCGTGCATCTGGCTTCACGCTCGTCGCGAATCGGCTCGACGACAACCTGCGTACGCTCGGCTTCGTCCAGACCGCACATGGGCTGCGTGTCGTCGGGGCGCAGATCGGCTTCGTGTTCGGGCACGACCGGCTGTTCGCGATCGTGTCGACGGTCGTGCCGAACGTGTCGGTCGCGCTGCCTCGCACGCGCGCGCCTGGTCCGCGTGTCGTGATCCGCGCAGGCAACCGCGATCACGTCGCCGACGTCGTCGAAGTCCAGAGCGGCATCGAGCGCTGGCAGGTTTATCGCGCCGCTGATGGCAGCGAGCTCGGCCGGCGGCCGCTCGTGATGACGGAGACCGCGACGCTGCAATACAACGCACCGGTTCGTTACGGCTGGGGACCGCGTAACGACTTCCCCGCAGCGCAGGCGGCGATCACCGTCGACACGGCAGCGACAACGACCGCCGCCGACGGCACGTTCATGTGGACCGGCACCGCTGCGGCATCGGTCGCGCCCGGGCTGACCGGACCGTACGTGAGCGTGATCAACGCGGCGGGCGCGCTCGCGACCACGACGTTGACCGCGCAGCCCAACAGCTCGGTCGTGTGGACCCTCGCTGGCAACGAGTACGGGGACGCGCAGCTATCGGCGTTCATCCATGCGAGCATCGCGAAGACGCGGGCGCGCAGGATCAGCACGAGCGCGGCGACCTGGCTCGACGCGCAGCTCGCGGTGCACGTCAACGAGCAATTCTCGGCGTGCAACGCGTACTCGACGGGCGACGACATTCACTTCTTGCGCGGAGCGTCGTCCTGCGAGAACACCGCGCGCGTCGCCGACATCGTCTATCACGAGTTCGCGCACTCGCTGCACAGACAGGCGATCATCGCCGGGATGGGCGACTGGGAAGTCGCGCTCTCGGAGGGGCTCAGCGATTTCTACGCCGCGCTGATCACCGAGGACTCGGGCGTCGGTCGCGGCTTCAACCTGACGAATAATCCGGGCCGCGAGATCGATCCCGTCGGTGTCGAGCATCGCTACCCACAGCACGTCAGCTCCGATCCGCACATCACCGGTCTCATCATCGCGGGCGCGCTGTGGGATCTGCGCAAGCTGCTGATCGCGACGCACGGTGCGACCGACGGCACACTGGCGATCGAACGCATCTTCGCCGCCGTGATGTCGCGCGCGCCGACGATTCCCGCGAGCTACATGGCCGCGCTGATCGGCGACGACGACGACAGCAACCTGGCGAACGGAACGCCGAACCTGTGCTCGATTAACGCAGCGTTCGCGGCACACGGCTTGTTCACGGATACTCAGCCGACAACGGTCGGTCCGGTTCACGTCGACGGTCTGACGATCGAGCTACCGGTCGACTCTCCGGGCGGATGCACGAGCGTGACCGGGGTGAACGTCACGTGGCAGTCGAGCGAGGGCGCATCCGGCTCGTTTGCGCTCGCCGCGCAAGGCGCGATGTGGACGGGTGCGTTTCCCGAACAGCCGGATCGCAGCCTGCTCCTGTACTCGGTCACGGCGACGTTCGCCGATGGTTCGACGCGCACGCTGCCCGACAATCCGGCCGATCCGATGTACCAGCACTGGGTCGGCAAGGTGACGCCGATCTGGTGCTCGAACATGGACACCGATCCGATGTGGCGGCGCACGAGCGCGCAGATGGCGCTCGCCTGGCAATGGGGGCCGCCGACCGGCGCGGGTGGCGATCCCGTCGCTGCGTATTCGGGCACGAACGTGCTCGGCACGGTGCTCGCCAGCGATGGCCTGTACGAGCGAGACGAGTTCGCGTACGTCGAAACCCCGATCATGGATCTCGCGCTCTATCAGACGGCACGGCTCCAGTACTGGCGTTGGCTCACTGTCGAGGCAGGCTCGCTCGACGAAGCGACGATCGCGGTGCGGCCCGAGCACGTGATCGCGACGAGCCAAACCGTCGAGGTCTGGCACAACTCGACGGCGGTGAACCACGTCGACAAGGAGTGGCGGTTCCACGATGTCGACCTCACCGCGATGAAGGACGAGCCGTTCTATTTGCGCTGGGTGCTCGAATCGAACGCCGGCACTCAGCTCGGCGGCTGGGCGATCGACGACGTGTGCGTCGTCACGGTCGATGCCAGTGTCTGCGGCGATCACGAGATTTCTCAGGCCGAGCAGTGCGATGACGGCAATCGCGAGGATGGCGATGGCTGCTCGAAGCTGTGCACTGCGGAGGATGGCGGGTGTTGCTCCGCGTCGAGCAACTCGCTCGGGCCGCTCGGCCCGCTCGCGCTCGCTGCGTTGCTCGGCTTCCGGTTACGCCGCCGCCGCCGCCCGTGATCCAGATTGCGCGCAGCCGCGGCAAGTCATGCCATGGTTGGCCGTGCGCCTAGCGCTGGTCGTCGGCCTTCTGCTCGCGAGCTCGCCGAGCCTCGCGAAGCCGCCCCACAGGTTGGCAGAGTCATCGCTACGCACGCGCGTGATCGGCGGCGCCGTGCCGGCCCGCTCGAGGCCTGCGTTCGACGTGCTCGCCCAACGCGGTTGGCGTGCGACCTGGGATCGCGACACCAGTGTGCCGGCGCGAATCTTTGGCAGCTACGTCGACGCGCCAGGCGCGGTGGGCGATCCCGCGATCGCAGAGCGCGCCGCGCGGCAGTTTCTCGCGCAACACCTCGCGCTACTCGCGCCCGGTGCGCAGCTCGCCGACCTCGTGCTCGCGAGCAATCACGTCGCGGACGGCATTCGCACCGTCGGTTTCGCGCAGACGTGGCGCGGTGTCCCGGTCGTCGGCGGTCAGCTCGGCTTCGTATTCCAGCGCGACCGGCTGTTCGCGATTGGCTCGTCGGCGTGGCCGCACGTCTCGGCGCAACCGGGCGCGAAGACCACCGCGATCCTGCCGCTCGTGCGCGCCGGTGCGATCACGTATCACGCGGCAACCGTCGTCGACGTCGATGCGGGACACGACAAGTGGCGCGTGTATCGCGACGCGCGTGGCCGCGAGCTCGCGCGTGAGAGCCGGATCATGACCGCGACCGGCACGCTCGAATACAACGCGGCGGTTCGCCATCCCGGCGGTGCGCGCAACGACTTCCCAGCGCCGGCTGCAACGCTCACCGCGAACAGCGTCCCGACCACCACCGCGACGAACGGCACGTTCTCGTGGAGCGGCACGGTAGCGGCGACGGTGAGGCCGGTCGCAGTGCCATTGATCATGGATGATCCGTGCACGTCGCCGGTCTCGGGCACGTTCGTCTGCGTGCTCGATCAAGCGGGCTCGCCGGCGACCACGACCTGGACAGTGCCGCCCGGCGGCACGGCCGTGTGGGACCTGGCGAGCGACGAGCTCGGCGACGCGCAGCTCACGACCTACGTGCACGCGAATCTCGCGAAGGCCCGCGCGCGGATCATCAACCCGAGCGTCGCGCCATGGCTCGATACGCGCTCGCTGTTCTTCGTCAACGAGAACGGCAGCTGCAACGCCTACTCCACCGGCAACGACGTCCACTTTTTCCGCGAGAGCGCGACGTGCGCGAACACGGGCCGGCTCGCCGACGTCATCTATCACGAGTTCGGGCACTCGCTGCACAACAACTCCGTGATCACCGGTATGGGCAAGTACGAGATCCATTTGTCGGAGGGGCTCTCGGACTTCTTCGCCGCCAACCTCACGGGCGATCCTGCTGTCGGGCGCGGCTTCTATCTCGACGCCTCGCCGCTGCGCGACATCGATCCGCTCGGCAGCGAGCGCGTGTATCCGGTCGACTTCGACTTCGATCCTCACCTCAGCGGCCTCATCATCGGCGGCGCGTTGTGGGATCTGCGCAAGGCGCTGATCAAGTCGATCGGGCCGGCGGCCGGCGTCGCGCGTGCCGAGAAAGTGTTCGCCGGTGTCATGCAGCGCGCCGACGACATCGGTACGACGTTCATCGCCGCGCTGATCGCGGACGACGATGACGGCAACCTCGCCAACCGCACGCCGAACTACTGCGCGATCGAGCGCGCGTTCGGCAGTCACGGGCTCGTGCCTGATCACATGACGACGCGGGTCAGTCCGCCGCGCGTCGAGGCGCTCGAGATCGCGATGGATGTCGAGACGCCCGCGACGACGACGTGCACGCCGCCCACCGTCGTCGCGATCGACGTGACCTGGCGGGTCGGGGACGGCGCGCCGAGCACGTTCGCTCTCGTTGCCGAAGGGTCGACGTGGCGCGGCGCGTTTCCGGCGCAGCCGGATGGCAGCGTGATCCTGTACTCGGTCGACGTCGTCTACGACGACGGCAGCGTGCAGATGTTTCCGAACAACCCGGCCGATCCTCGCTATCAGCTGTTCACGGGCAGCGCGGTGCCGATCTACTGCGAGTCGTTCAACGCCGATCCGATGTGGCCGCAGGCGGGCAACATGGGTCTCGAGTGGCAGTGGGGTCCGCCCGTCGTCGGCGCCGCCGGCAACGATCCCGCGACACCGTTCACCGGAGAGAACGTGCTTGGTACCGACCTCAGCGGCGATGGCCGCTACCGGCCGAACCTCATCGCGACGATCACGACGCCCGTCATCGACGTCTCGAAGTACGAGCTCGTGCACCTGCAGTACCGGCGCTGGCTCACCGTCGAAGATTCGCTGTTCGACGAGGCCACCATCCACGCGAATCAGACCGAGGTCTGGCGCAACGCGACCGCCCAGTCGGGCACGCTCGATCACGTCGACCGCGAGTGGCGGTTTGTCGACATCGACCTCACGCCGCACGTCGCCAGCGGTTCGCTCGAGCTGCAGTGGGGCCTGACAACCGATTTCGCCAAGGAGCTCGGCGGCTGGACGCTCGACGATGTCTGCGTCGTCGGCCTGCAGAAGATTCCGCTCTGCGGCGACGGCGAGCGCGACGACAACGAGGAATGCGACGACGGCAACACCGCGAACCACGACGGCTGCGACGACAGCTGTATCGACGAGGTCACCGCAGGCGGCGGTGGCTGCTGCGATGCGGGGAGCGCGACGTCCGGGAACTTGCTGCTCGCCGGCGCGGTGCTCTTACTCGGACGACGCCGCCGACGCGCTCAGCGCTGCTGCTGAAGTCGCTGCTCGAGCAGCTGGCCGCTGCGATCGGTCTCGCTGCGCATGCCCCAGTAAACCTGCGGGCCACGCGGGTCGGCTGGGATGATGAGCTTGAGGTCGAATGGTGCCGGACCATCGACGTTCTCGATCCGAAACTTGCTGACGATCTTCGTGTTCGTCTCCGGCAGATCGAACCGGATCTCGTCGGCCGCGGTCTCGAACCGGAACAGCTCGAACGTGCCCTTGTACAGCGTGCGGTCCTGGAACACGCCGCCGCCCATCGAGGGCACGAACCGATACACGTGCAGTCGATCCCGCGTGGTCTCGGGCATGCGATCGATCCAGTTACGATCGAGCAGTAACTTGCGCGCTTCGTCGTCACCGACGATGTCGGACTGCTTCGAAGACGAGCAAGCGGCGGTCGCGAGGGCGAGCAAAAGCAGGATGCGCATGCCCGAAAGCTAGCAGATACTCGACGCGCGGGATGGTGGAGTTCCTGGAACGGCTCGGCATGGGCTTCCGCACCGACCAATGGATCGTGCGGGCCGACGGCGTCGTGCGCAACGCGCACGTCTTCCACGAGGACGATCCGGCCTGGATGCGCGAGGTCGAGGACAAGACGAGACCGTGGCTCGGCTTCGTGCATCCGCGGTTCGCCGAGATCCATTCGATCTCGTGGGCGCGCGACACCCTCGTGATCGTGACCGGCGACGAGCGCGGCCAGCTGCTGACGCGTGCGGCCAAGCACCTCACCGATCCGGCCGAGCGCGAAGCATGGGCGGTCGCCGAAGCGATCGCGATCGCGAACACGGTGGCCGCCATGACGAACCACCAGCCGGGCTTCGTTCACGAGCGCGTCTACGATCAGGTGTTCGTTGGCGCCGACGGCCATGCGCGACTGCGCGCGCCGATCGCGTACGTGCAGGCCTACAAACCAGGGACGTACTTGGGCCGCGGTAACTCGCTCGGCTCGATCTACGGCATGGCGCCCGAGCAGGCGCGTGGTCTGCGCGTGACGCCCGCGACCGACGTGTTTGGCCTCGCCACGCTGCTCTACACCGCGATCGCGCTGCGCCGCCCGTTCGAAGGCGCCAACGACAGCGACTTCGAGCGCCTGCAAGCGATCGTCGATGCAAAGCAACCGCGCCCACCCTCGAACAGCCTCGCGACGTGGTCGGTGCTCAAGCGCGCGCTCGCGAAGGAACCCGCCGAGCGTTATCCGACGCCCGCGGCATTTGCCGACGCTCTCTACACGGCTGCGGGCCAGACCGCGCCGCCTAGCGCGCTCGCCAAGCTCGCCGCACTCCATCCGCGCACCGGCCCGGCCCCGAACGAGTCGGTCGGCATCATCGGTTGGCGCTGCACGAAGCGCTGGGAGTCACTGAAGCCTACCGAGAGTGAGGGCGTGCGTTACTGCGGCGAGTGCAAGCACGACGTCGTCGAGGTCACGTCGCTGCAGGCGGTGATCCCGCTGCTCGGCAAGCGCTGCATCGCGTATCGGCCGGAGTAATCAGGCGGCGTTCAGAATGCGCAGCGCGCCCGCGGCGCCACGCGCGATCTGCTTCTTGCGCTGCGCGGGACTGCCGCCGACGGCGCACACGAGCAGCTCGCTGCCGTCGACGTAGACCTTCGTCATCTGCACGTCCCAGCGCGATCCGCTGCCGAGCAGCGTGCCGCTGAACTCGTTGATGCGCGCACCGACGTGGCACATCCTCGCCGCGACCTCGTCGCATGCGAAGCTATCGCCCGCGGCTGCGAGCGGTAGGCCGTCTCCGTCGGCGACGACCATCGCCTGGATCGAGCCGTCTCGACAGCAGTCGTCGAGCTGATAGCTGAGGGCGAGAGTGATTGATTCGGCGCGCCGGCGCCTTCGTTCCTTGCGCATAGAAATGAATCGTCCCGCACCGGTCGGGCCGGGGCAAAAAACCGGCGGTGCAGCGGGGCAGAAGCCCGCGGCCGGTCCGTGAGGCATACTCCGCCGGCCATGCGTACCCTGCTCGCCGCCGCGATCGCCGTGCTGGTCGGCGGCTGCCCGCACGCCAAGCCGAGGAAACCTATGACCTGGCCCGCCCTCGACGCTCAGCTCCTCGCCGATGCCGCCGCGACCTACAACTTCAGGCTCGGTCAGCCGAACGCTCTCGCCGTGACGGCCGATGGCGCGGTGCTGTTCCGCCGCACGCCGCCGCGCGAGTTCGTTGCCGACCTGTACGAATTCGACGTCATGACTGGCACGGAGAAACGGCTGGTCTCGGTCGCCGAGCTGCTCGCGACGGGGGACGAACAGCTGTCGGATGCCGAAAAGGCGCGGCGCGAACGCAGCCGCACCGCGACGCGCGGCGTGGTCGACATCGACGTGTCGACCGATGGCCGTAGCGTGCTCGTGCCGCTCGCCGGCAAGTTCTATCTGATCGATCGCAGCACCGGTCAGCGCCGGGCGATCGACCCCGGCGGTAGCGCCTACGATCCGCACCTCGCGCCCGACGGCTCGCGCATCGCATTCGTGCGCGACGGCGATCTATGGATCATCGACGTTGCCGGCGGCGCGGCGCGGCGCCTCACGCAACATCCCGAGGGCCTCGAGTACGCGGTTGCCGACTTTGCCGCGCAAGAGGAGCTCGGCCGCACGCGTGGCTACTGGTGGTCACCCGATAGCAAGCAGCTCGTGTTCCAGCGCAGCGACACGCGCAAGATGGACACGCTGTACGTCGCCGATCCGCGTCACCCCGAAAAGCCGCCCGTGCCGTTCAAGTACCCGCGCGCCGGTCGACCGAATGCCACCGTCGATCTCGGCGTGATCGCCGTGAGCGGCGGCGAGCCGCGCTGGCTGACGTGGTCGCTCGACAAGTATCCGTACCTCGCGCGCGTCGCGTGGACGGCGCACGGGCCGCTCTCGATCGTCGTGCTGTCGCGCGAGCAACAAGACCTCGCGCTCATCGCGTTCGACGCGACCGGCGAATCGAAGACGCTGCTGACCGAGCACGACAACGCGTGGGTCAACGTGCCGAGCTCGCGAGCGGGCATGGGCTACAAGCCGGGCGCGCCGCTGTGGCTGCCCGACGGCACGTTCTTGTGGATGACCGAATCATTCGGCGACGCATGGACGCTCGAGCTGCGCAGCCGCGACGGTGCGCTCGTGCGGCGCGTGACGAAACCCGACCTCGGGCTGCGCGAGCTGATCGGCGTCGAGAACAACATGGCGATCGTGCAGGCGTCGGCGGATCCGCTGTACTCGAGCATCTGGCGCGTGCCGCTCGACGGCGGCGAGCCGGTCGCGGGAAGCAAAGACCGCGGCGTGATCACCGGCGACTACGAGAACGGCGTGCTCGTGATGTCGATGTCGCTCCAGAGCGGAGGCAAGCGCGTCGCGGTCGTCAAGGACGCGGCGATGTCTCGCGACCTGACGTCGGTCGCCGAGCAGCCGAAACTGGTGCCGACGACGAAAGTCGAATCGGTAACGGTCGAAGGCCGCACGCACTACGTCGCGATCACGCGGCCGCGTGGCTTCGATCCCGATCGCAAGTATCCCGTGCTGCTCAAAGTGTACGCCGGGCCGCACGCGCAGTACGTCGACAACGCGCGCGACGGCTACGTGATGGATCAGTGGTACGCCGACGCAGGCTTCATCGTCGTGCGCAGCGATAATCGCGGCACGCCGCATCGCGGTGCGAAGTGGGAGCGCGCGATCGTCGAGGATCTGATCACGGTGCCGCTCGCCGATCAGGTCGGCGCACTGCAAGCGGTCGGCGCGCGCTACAAGGAGCTCGACATGACGCGCGTCGGCGTCACCGGCTGGTCGTTCGGCGGTTACTTCGCGGCGATGGCGGTGCTGCTGCGGCCCGACGTGTTTCACGCGGCCGTCGCCGGCGCGCCGGTCACCGACTGGCGGCTCTATGACACCGCCTATACCGAGCGCTACATGCGAATGCCCGAGCACAACGTCGCCGGCTACGAACGCACGAGCGCGCTCACGCACGCCGCGAAGCTGTCGCGGCCGCTGCTGCTCGTGCACGGCATCACCGACGACAACGTGCACTTCGCGCACACGCTCGCGCTGATCGAAGCGCTCTACGTCGCGCACAAGCGCGCCGAGGTGATCACGCTGTCGTCGACGCACATGGTGCCGGACCCGAAGCTCAACCTCGCCAAGGAACAAGTGCAGATCGACTTCTTCCGCCAGCACCTCGGCCGATGATCGATATCCTCCATCGCGACGCGCGCTGCGTCGCCGTGGACAAACCGAGCGGCGTCGCCGCGCATCGCGGTTGGGCCGACGACGACGAAGCGCTGCTCCAGCTCGTGCGCGACACCGTCGGCGCGTACGTGTATCCGATCCATCGCCTCGATCGTGGCGCGTCGGGCGTCACGCTGTTCGCGCTCGATCGCGACGCCGCGCGCGCGTTCTCCGAAGCGTGGCCGAACGCCGACAAGCGCTATCTCGCGATCACCCGCGGCCATCCACCCGATCACGCGATGATCGATCACGCGATCCCGAAGGCGCCGGGCCTGGAACGGATTGCGGCGCGCACCGAGATCTGGCGACGCGACACGTTCGGCCGCTACGCGCTCGTCGAAGCACGCCCGCACACGGGCCGGCTGCATCAGATCCGCCGCCACCTCAAGCACATCTCCTGTCCGCTGATCGGCGACGTGCGTTACGGCAAAGGCGAGCACAACCGGCTGTGGCGCGACAGGTTCGAGCTGCACCGGCTCGCACTGCACTGCACATCGCTGACCGTCGCGCATCCCGACATAGGCGAGCTCGCGGTGCATTGCCCCCTTGCACCGGATCTCGCGAATTCCCTCGCAGCGGCGCGCGCCGCGTTTGCATCAAGCGACTAGCGTATCGTCCAAGTCGCGCACGCTGGCGTCGAGCACCGCCCAGATGATCGCGGCGATCACGGTCGCGACCGCGTCCTGTTCCAGCTTGGTGAGCACGATCGGCAGCTCGTCGATTTGATCGCGTAGCGAGCGCACCATCGCGCGATCGCATCGGCCGCCGCGCACTGCCGCCATCCCCGCGGTCAGCGATGCGTGATCGAGGCGCAGATCGCCGAGCGGTGTGCGGCCGCCGAGCACGCGACACGCGAGCTCGAGGCCCGCTGCGAATGCATCACCGTCGGGTGACGCCAGCTCTGCTTCGAGCATACGCATCACCGCAGGCTGGCGGATCGCGAGCCAACTCACGTCGTGCTCGGCCAGGGTGTGGAAGTCGTGGATCATGGCCTCGACGGTAGGGAGCGCTGCTCCGGTTTGCCAGTTTTCGGCTATGGTGCCGGCCATGACGCGCGCAGCCTTTATCGTCGACGGTATCCGCTCCCCATTTGGCCGGTATGGCGGCGGGCTCGGCGGCGTGCGAGCCGACGATCTCGCAGGCGCGGTGATCGCCGCGCTCGTCGCGCGTACCAAGATTCCGGCCGACAGGATCGACGACGTAATCTTGGGGTGCGCGAACCAAGCCGGCGACGACAACCGGAACGTCGCGCGCATGGCGGCGCTACTCGCGGGACTGCCCGTCTCGGTGCCCGGCATCACCGTCAATCGGTTGTGCGGCTCCGGCATGCAGGCGGTCGCCGATGCGGCGCGGTTGATCATGACCGGCGAAGCGGATCTCGTGATCGCGGGTGGGGTCGAGCAGATGTCGCGCGCGCCGCAGGTGATGGCGAAGCCGACCGACGCGTTCCCGCGCGGGAACCAAACGATCTACGACACGACGCTCGGCTGGCGGTTCATCAACCCGCGAATGAGCGAGCTGCACGGCACGCTCGCGATGGGCGAGACCGCGGAGAAGGTTGCCGAGCGCTGCAACGTGTCGCGCGAGGCGCAAGATCGGTTCGCGGCGTTGTCGCAGCAGCGCGCCGGCAAAGCCATCGCATCAGGCCGGATCGCCGAGGAGATCACGCCGATCGTGACCGGCGTCGACAAGAAGACCGGAGCCGAAACCAAATTGACTATGGACGAGCATCCACGTCCCGAGACAACGTTCGAGCAATTGCAGAAGCTGCGACCTGCTTTTGCGAAGAACGGAACGGTGACGGCGGGGAATGCGTCGGGGCTCAACGACGGTGCAGCCGCGCTGCTGCTGGCCAGCGAGCCAGCGATGAAGGAGCTCGGCCTCGTGCCCAAAGCGCGCTATGTGGCAGGCGCTGCCGCCGGGGTCGAGGTCAGCTACATGGGCTTGGGCCCGATTCCCGCCAGTAAAAAGGCTCTTACGTTGGCGGGAGTGACGCCACATCGTGTTGAGCTGGCCGAACTAAATGAGGCCTTTGCGGCGCAGGCCATCCCATGCATCGAACAGATCGGGCTCGACCCAGAGAAGGTGAACGTCAACGGAGGTGCGATTGCGTGGGGGCATCCGCTCGCCGCGTCAGGTGCGAGGCTCGTACTTACCCTGATGCTCGAGCTAACTCATCGGTCCAGTCAGGTGGGGCTTGCTTCGATGTGTATCGGTGTTGGCCAGGGGATCGCGGTCGTAATCGAGCGGGCTTCGTGAGAAGCTCGTTAGAACGGTAAGGATCGACACGTCGTGAGCGTGCAGGACCAAGTACAAAAGTCCTTGAAGCTTGTCGGCCGGGTGTTGGGCGACAAGTTCAAGTTGACTGCCTGCATTGGGATCGGCGGAAGCGGCGCGGTCTACAAGGCCGACCAGATGGCGCTCGGCCGCACGGTCGCGGTCAAGATCCTCAACGAGGAGCTGTGCGCCGACCCGCGGATGATCACGCGGTTCCGCGGCGAAGCGATGAGCGCGTCGCGCCTCAACCATCCCAACTGCGTCTCGATCATCGACTACGGCCAGGCGCCCGACGGCCTGCTCTATCTCTCGATGGAGTACGTCAAAGGCCCGACGCTGACCCAGCTGCTCGTCAACGAGCACCCACTCGGGGTCGACCGCGTGATCGACATCGTGTGCCAATCGCTCGCGGGCATCGAGGAAGCGCACCTCGCCGGCGTCGTCCACGCCGACCTCAAGAGCGACAACATCATCGTCGACCAGCGCCGTGCCGGCATCGACCTCGTCAAGATCGTCGACTTCGGCATCGCGCGCCTCGTCACCGGCGTGCGCGAGGCCGAGGACCGCTCGATCTCGGGCACGCCCGAGTACATGGCGCCCGAAGTGATCAGCGGCGCGCCGCCTTCGTTCGCGTCGGATGTCTATGCGGTCGGCATCATCCTCTACGAGCTGCTCGCCGAGAAGACGCCGTTCTTCGCGAGCTCGACCACCGAGATCCTGACGAACCACCTGAAGGCACAGCCGACGGTACTGACCCAGCGCCGCGAAGGCGTGCCACGCGAGCTCGACGCGGTGATCGCGAGGGCGCTCGCCAAGCACCCGAGCGATCGGTATTCGTCGGCGGCCGAGATGCGCGAGGCGTTGCTCGGGATTCGCTCGCGTATGCGTGCGCTGCCGATCGCGGACAAGTGCGAGTCGTGCGGCGCGTCGGTGACGCCAGCGTTCAAGTTCTGCCCGGAGTGCGGCGCACCGCGCATCCGGCTGTCGAAGACGCTCGAGGTTCCGCAGGTCACGCCGGCGCCCGCCGATGCGCTGCCGCTGCCGTTCACCGGCCGCAGAGCAGAGAAGCCGGCGCTCGCCGAGCACATGCGGCGCGTGCCGGGCTCGAACGGCGGCCTGTTGCTCGTCGGCAACGAGGGCGCGGGCCGCTCGACGCTGCTGCGCAAGGTCTACCCCGAGCTACTCGCCGACAAGCGCGTGATCTATCAGATCGGTCCGGACCCGAGCGGTCTCGCGGCGCCGTTCTATCCGATGCGCTCGCTGCTCGCCGCGATCCTCCAGCTACCCGCGGTGTCGAGCGAGCTCGAGCTGCGCGATGCGGTGCTAGCGATTGGCCTCAACGAGCGCGACGTGCCCGGCATCGCCCAGCTGTTCGGTCAACCGACCACGCTGCTCGAGCTCGAGCCGCCCGTGCGCCGCCGCGAGATGGTGTGGTCGGCGTTGCGCGCGATGGAGCGCTGCGCGGTACACGCGAAGGTCTCGATCGTCTGCGAGGACATCGAGCGGTTCGACGAGCCCAGCCTCGAGATTCTGCGCCGCGCCACCGAGAGCAACGATCTCGCGCTGCCGCCGATCGTGATGACGGCGACGCCGAGCTTCAGCCAGCAGTGGCCCGCGTCGGTCAAGCGTCTCGAAGTCGGCGCGCTCGACGCGAAGGATCTCGACACGATCGTCGCGAAGGTCGCCGCTGCCGGCGTGCGCGGTCTGCCGACCGTGCAGCAGCTGTTCGAGACCACGCGCGCGGTCCCGGGCCACGTCGACCACGTCGTGCGCTACCTGCTGCAGGGCGGCAGGCAGGAGGACACCCGCGTTAAGCTCCCCGACTTGATCGCCGCGCGGTTGTCGATGCTCGCGCAGTCGACGCGCGACGTGCTGCAAGCCGCCGCCGTGCTCGGTGCGGAGCCGCAACTGGATCTGCTGCGCTCGATGATGCCGACCGAGACGCTCGAGCCCGCACTCGCCGACGCCGAAGCGCAAGGCGTGCTCGGCAGGGATCCGTCGGGCGAGCTGTTGTTCACGAGCCGGCTGGTGCGCGAGATCGTGTACGACGCGACGCCGGCCGACGTACGCCGCTCGCTGCACGCCAGTGCCGCAGCCGCCGTGCAATCGCTGTCGCACGACCTCGGCCTACTCGGGCATCACCACGATCTCGCCGGTCATGCGAAGGACGCCGTGGACCTGCTGCGCGCCGCCGGCGATCACGCTGCCGAGCAGCTCGACGATCACGGCGCGGGTCAGTATTTCTATCGCGCGCTCGTCGCAGTTCGCCAGGCCGTGCAGTCGGGCGACATCGAGGATGGCGCCGAGCAGCAGTTCGTCGCGATGTCGGTTCGCCTGGCCGACGTATTGCGCACGCGCGGTGAGACCGCACTCGCGCGCGGCATCCTCGCCGAAGCGCGCGACTGGTCGAGCGCGCCGCTCCTCGTTTCGATGATCGATCGCGCGAGCGCCGCGATCGCGCTCTCCGAGGGAGATATCGACGGCGCAATCGCTGCGCTGCGCCGCGGTGTCGGTCGTGCGATCGGCTCGGGCGACATGAACCTCGTCTGCGAGCTCTACTTAGACCTCGCGACCGCGCTGCAGCGTGCCGGCGATCCCGAGACCGCGAACCGCGAGCTCGTCGAGTGCGTCGATCTCGCGACGCTCGGCGAAGGCTTCACCGCCACGGACGGTCCCGAGTCGTTCTGGCGCATTCTGCGGGCGCAGGCCCAGCTGGTTGATAGTGCTGGCGATTCATATCGCGCGCTGCGCCTCGCCGAGGCCGCGCTGTTCCACGCTCAACGGGTGCGCTCACGATTGGGTGCAGCCCGCGTGCAACAGCTGTTAGCATCGCTTTGCGACAAGGCTGGGCTGGGGGGCAAGGCCGAGCGGTACCGTCAAGCTGCGATCGCCGAGATGCGGAGTCTCGGTGATCGGCGGGCCACAGCAGAGCTGTTACTCACCGACACATCGTCGCGTGGCGCGATCGTGCAACCAAATCGCATCCAGGATGCGATGACGCTGACGAAAGAGATCGGTTGGGCCGAGGGCCACGAGCGCGCAAAGCGAAAATCGCAGCCGCCGAACCCGTCGGGCTCGTAGCCGCAACCGAGCGCGGCGCAGCGAACTGCTGCGCCTGAGATGCATCTTGCGGGTGACATCGGATCGGCGTTCCGGGTTAGGCTCTGACCGTGGGCAGTATTCTCCTCGTCGAGTCTGATCCAGATACGCGCGACCGCTTGGGGTCGGCGTTGCGGGAGGCAGGGCACGAGGTGCTCCTTGCGATCACGCTGCGCGACGCGTACGTGCAGATCAGCGAGGGCGGCATCGATGCCGTCGTCGTCGACTCGTACGATCCGCGCGTCGGTGTCGTGGAGCTCGCGCGCATGATGAATGCACTGCCTGACGCACCACCGCTCGTCCTCGTGTCGCCCTCGCCGTACGCGCCGGAGATCTCCGCACGCATCGGCGCGAGCGCGTTCTTGCCAAAGCCGTGCGAGCCGAGCGAGCTCGTCGTGTGCATCGAACGGCTGACCGGTGACGTGCGGCCCGTGCGGAGCTTCGAAGACGAAGATCCGACCGGTCCGGCCCGCCAAACCGGCTGAGACGGACGATACGTTCGGGTCGGGCCTGTGAAGGCATGGAAGTATCTCGTGCTGATCGGCGGCATCGCAGGTGTCGCTGGGTTCTTCCTGCCGTTCATCACGTTTCAGAGCACGGACGGCCAGCTCGCCGGCTCGTTCAGCGCCTATCAGGTCGTGCGCGGCATCGATGACGCCGGCGCGTTGATCGACACCGCGAAGCCGATCACGGCGACCCACGCTGACGCGCAGCGCATCGTCACCACGATCAACACCGAGCTCGCTCGCTATCGCGGCGCATTGATCGCGTGCTTCGTTCCCGCAGTCGTGCTCGCCGTACTCGGCGCGCTGGTCGGTGCGCGCCGCAAGATGGGACGCATCGCCGGTATCCTCGCGATGCTCGTCGGGCTCGTGAACGCCGGTGTCTGGCTGGTGTTCTTCCAGATCAGTACCGAGCAGCCCGATCTCACCGCCGGCATGGGCGCCGGCCTGCACATGCTGCTCGTCGCCGGCGCACTCGGCTGCATCGCGGGGCTCGGCGCGCTGCTCGCGCCAGATCGTGGCTACGCCGACTGACTCAGTCGACGATCAGCATGCGCACGCCGCGCGGCGGCAACGCGACGCTCAGCTTGCCGCCCTCTACGCGCAACGTCTCGTTCGCGAGCGGATCGCGCAGTGTCTTCGCCGCCTCGCTTGCGAGCACGACGGCGGTGACCGGCTTGGCCGCATCGCTGACGACGAACACGACCCGCGTCGCACCGGCGGCATCGGCGTAGGCCATCG
>DATDCH010000086.1:0-3007 GCA_036524455.1 Kofleriaceae bacterium
GAGCGCGCGAAGATCCTCGACTTCGGAATCGCGAAGCTCAGCACGCACACCGGCGGTGCATTCAAGACCGACCTTCACGCATTGATGGGAACACCCGCGTATATGTCGCCCGAGCAATGCCGCGGCGCCGGCGAGGTCGACGCCAGGTCCGACATCTACTCGCTCGGCTGCGTGCTGCATCAACTCGTCACCGGCAGGCCGCCGTTCATCTCAGATGGCACCGGCACGATGATCGTCTTGCACGTCCAGCAACCGCCCGCGCTCGCGTCTAGCTACGCACCGCATGTGCCGGCTGCCGTCGATGCGCTCATCGCACGCTGCCTCGCGAAGACGCCAGACGATCGCTACGCGAGCGGCGGCGAGCTCGCCGCTGCAATCGGTGCCGTCGTATCGGGCTCGAGCTACACCACGCTTGGCGGATCGGCCGCCGAAGCCGCGCCGCGCGTGCGAGCTGCACCGCGCCGCAGCATGGTGCTCGTACCAGTGGCGGTGGGTGCACTCGCAGCTGGCCTTTGGCTTCTGCGACCATCCGCATCGCCCGCGGTCCACGAGGATGCGAGCGTCGCCGCGGTAGCGCCCGAAGCAGCTGTTGCGGTGTCGCCCGCTGCGCCGGCGTCGATCCCACCGCCGACACCGCCCGCACCAAACGCTGCACCGACGACGGTGTCGATCAAGCTCACGTCGACGCCGGCGCATGCGCAGATCTTCGTCGGCAGCGAAACGACCGCGCGCGGCACGACGCCATTCGCGCTCGTCGTCGACGCGGATACAGCGCGGTTCGACGTGCGCATCGTGCGCGCAGGATTTCGGACCAAGCGCATCACCATCGATCCCGCGGCCGATCGTGACGTCGTGATGACGCTCGACAAGCTCACCGGGCGCCCCGCGCCGGGGAAACCAATCGGCGGCGATCCAGATGGCATCGAGAATCCGTTCGCCAACCAGAAAGGTACGCCATGACTCGCCTACTCGTGCTCGTCGTGCTCGCACTTGCCAGCGGCCCTGCCCTCGCACAGCCCGCAGCGCCACAGAAACAGCTCGCGCAAGATCACTTCGCGAAGGGCAACATCGCCTACGACCTCGGTCGCTTCGACGAAGCGATCGGCGAATTCACGAAGGCCTACGAAGTGTGGCCGCAGCCGGCGTTCCTCTACAACATCGCGCAGGCGCATCGGCTCGCGGGTCGGTGCAAAGACGCGCTCTACTTCTACAAGCGGTTTCGCGCGCTCAGAGAGCGAGACGAGGCCAACCCGCTACGCCCAGAGAAGCGCGAAGAGATCGATCGCTTCATCACCGAGCTCACCGAATGCGCGGCACGCACCGACGCGATGGCCGCACGACCACCCGACACGATCGAGAAGCCTGCGCCGTTGTCACCCGCACAAACCCGACCACCGGCTCGGCCTGCGGTCGCGATCGTCGACCCAGCCGAGAGCGCTGAGCCCGACGAGCTCGACGACGAAGCAGACGAGTCCATCGAGACCAGCACCGACGCTCCCCGCCACGTCATCTCGGCGCGGGTGGGCCTTGGTATCGCGATACTGCATGCGGGTGATGCGGACGCAGTGCAGCCAAGGCTCGCGCTCGCCGGTGCCTACCCGCTTCGCGCGGCCGACTTCACGATCGAGCTCGGCGGCGCGCTGTCCTTTACGCCGGTGCCATACGAGGCCGCGGGCGCGAACGAGCGCGCAACGCTCCTCGCACCGCGCGTGTTTGCCGCCGCATCGCATCCGATCGCGCGCAAGCTGTCGGTGCGTGGCGAGCTCGCGCTCGGTGCCGTCGCGATGTTTGGTCTTGTCGCCGGCAACCCGCTGACACGTGACCAACTGGCTGGATGGTTCGTGATGCCGAGCGCGCGCGTGAGCGTTGCGGCCGAGTACGAGCTCACACCGCAGCTCTTCGCGACCGTGTCCCCGCTTGGGCTCGCCTACAGCGTCGGCGCCGACGGCATGCTCGCAGACTCGCTCCGCGAGCTCGATCTCAGCATCGGTGTTGCCTACCGCCGATGAGACAGCGCGTTGTGGGTTTCGCCGCGACCTCGCGCATGTGCAGGTAACGGAGGAATTGACGATGACGAAGCTGGATTACCTGAAGGCCCTTGCACTGTGCTTGACCCTGCCCGCCTGCGTGGAGATGGGAGATCCCGACGACCCCGAGCTCGCCGAAACCGAGCAAGCGCTGACCGCGTCGTACCTGAACTTCGACATTGGTTACGGCGAGGGCTATCTATCGCCAGTTCCCGAGACGCGCACAGTCGATGCGCCGATCGCCGACGGCATGGTCGGCTGGGCGTCGCCCGGTAGCACGACGGTCCTCGGCATCACGATTCGCCAGCCTGCGTTCAAGACGAAAGCAGTCAACGCGAACCGATGGGGCTACGCGCATCTCAAGTACTCCGGTACGGTCCCCGCGACCGGCACGTGCACGCTCGATTCACCCGGCATCATCGTCGACGGCTCGACGTACGTGAAGGGTAAGAATCCGTTCCCGTACACCGGCACCGACGACGCGGTCGCGAGGTCCAAGCTGAAGGCGAAGGCGTGGGTGAACGGCTCGCTCGCGTACAACCACTACTGGTCGCCCGGTTCCGATGCAACGAAATCGGAAAGCCGCAGCAAGAGCTTCGACAAGACCTACTACCTGCAGAACGGCCCAACGTTCTACGCGACGGCGGGCAGTCACATCGAAGTCGACATCTATCTCGAGAACTATGCGTGGTCGAATTCGGAGGGCGAGGCGTCGGTGTCGATCTACTACTTCGGCATGCTCGCGAACAGCAACCCGGACCTCGTCGCGATCAACTGCTATTGAGCCTAGGCGAATCGACGAGGCGCAGGCTCCAGAGATCGGGCTAGAACCGCGATATCGCTGCGGTGACATCGCGCCACGATCGAGTGAGGACCGGGACAAAACAGCGTGTTGGCGGGGGAATCGGCAAGGGTCGTCCCGTATCATTGCGTAGAGTGGCAGGACCCGCGCCATCACAACAGGCGACGATCGAGTGGCG
>DATDCH010000087.1:0-18337 GCA_036524455.1 Kofleriaceae bacterium
ATCTCGTCGCGCCACGGTGCGCGCTCGATGCCGGCTTGCACGACGTGGCGTACCGCGGCACCGACCGCGGCGGCGTCGGAGAACCGGACCTCGTGCTTTTGCGGATGGACGTTGATGTCGACCGCGCCTGCGGGAACATCGACGAGCACGATCGCGACCGGGTAGCGCCCGCGCGGCACGAGCTCGCCGTAGCCCATCGCGATCGCGTGGAGCAGGCCGCGGTCGCGCACCGGCCGCTTGCCCACGAACAGCTGCACGCCGCGCGCGGTGGTCTGCGCGAGCTCGGGTGCGCCGAGGTACGCGATCACACGAATGCCCCCTTCTTGGCCGCTGACCGGCACCATGCGCGCGGCGATGCGGGCGCCGAGGAGCGACTGCACGCGCGCGAAGCCATCGCGATCCGGCGGTGCATCGAGCGCGACGCGGCCGTTGTGCTTGAGGCGTAGGTGGAGATCGTGCTGCACCATCGCCACGCGCGCGATCAGCTCGGTGACGTGCGAGGCCTCGGTAGCCTCGGTCTTCAGGAACTTGAGCCGCGCGGGCACGTTGTAGAGGAGATCCGCGACCTCGACGCACGTGCCGACGGGGGCACCGACCTCGGTGACCTCGACGAGCTTGCCGCCTTCGATCCGCACCCGAGTCGCGGCGAGATCGTCTGCTTGCCGCGTGGTCAAGGTCAGTCGCGACACGCTCGCGATCGCGGGTAACGCCTCGCCGCGGAAGCCGAGCGTGGCCAGCCCCCATAAGTCATCGATGCCGCGCAACTTGGACGTGGCATGGCGCTCGAATGCGAGGACCGCATCGCGCGGGTTCATGCCCCGCCCATCGTCGACGACGCGAACCAGGGCCCGGCCGCCCGCCATCGTCTCGACCGAGATCGTGCGCGCTCCCGCGTCGATCGCGTTGTCGACCAGCTCCTTGACGACGGATGAAGGCCTCTCGATGACCTCACCTGCGGCGATCTGATCGATGACGGTGGGCGGCAGAACCGCGATCAGTGTCTCCACCCCGTGGGCGTACCACAGCCCCCTGATCGCTCAGCTTCGGTCCCGAAGTGCGCTATAAGCCCCCCATGTCGAGCACCAAACCAGGCCGCGTCGTTGCGGTCACCGGGGCGTGCACGTACCTGGGCGGCGAGCTGCTGCGCAGGCTCGAAGAGGATGCGCGCTACTCCCGCATCCTCGCGCTCGACATTCGCCCGCCCGCGGCCGAGGGCAAGAAGATCGAGTTCATCAAGCTCGATCTGACCCAGCCGACGGTCGACAGCGAGCTCGCCACGATCCTCGAGCGCCACAAGGTCGACACGTTCGTGCACGGCGCGTTCCTGTCACATCCGACGCACGCCGCGGAGTGGGCGCACGAGCTCGAAGACGTCGGCACGATGCACGTGCTCAACGCGTGTGCCGGGGTCGAGCCGCGCCGGCTCGTCATGATCTCGACCACGCTCGTCTATGGCGCGCATCCGAAGAACCCGAACTTCCTCACCGAGGAAATGGAGCTACGCGGTCACCGGTCGACTCATTCGGGGCGGTTCGTCACCGACAAGGTGCGCGCCGAGCTTCAGGTCCAGCGGTTCGCGAGCGAGCACCCCAGCGTCGAGGTGTGCATCCTGCGCTTCGCGCCGATCCTCGGGCCGACGGTCTCGAACATGTACACGCGGTTTTTCCGCCGGCCGGTCGCGCCCGTGATGATGGGCCACGATCCCCTGATGCAGTTCGTGCACGAGCAGGACGCCGCGTTCGCGCTGCAGAAAGCGGTCGAGTCGCCCGCGGTCGGCGCGTTCAACATCGTCGGCAAGGGCGTGCTGCCCTACACCACCGTGCTCGCGCTGCTCGGTCGCGTGCCGGTGCCGATGCCGCAGCTCGTCGCGCGCCAGGTGTCGAAGATCCTGTGGGCGACCCAGCTCGTCGGCTCGCCGCCGTCGTTCCTCGATTTTCTGCTCTACCTGTGTGTCGCCGACGGCGACAAGGCCAAGCGCGAGCTGGGGTTCGCGCCGCGGCTGTCGATCAAGCGGACGATCCTCGACTTCGGAGGCATCGGCCCCGAAGATGGTGCTACTGACGTCGCGAGAGCGCAGGCCTGATCATGACCGACAAGCCCGACGACGACGCAACCGACGACGAGTGGTACGGCGAAGCCGATCCGCGCGTGCCCGACGCGACCGCGTGGCCGGATAGTGACCTCGGCTTCCTCGGCAGCGACTACGACGGCAAGGCGGCGGCGCACTCCGATATCAGCGGACCGGTGCGCAGCCACCTCGAAGACGAAGCCGAGTTGCGCGAGCTCGAGCGGCGCGTCGAGGAGCAACGCACGCCCGCGTTCCCGCTCGATCTACGCGTGCACTTGCCGCTCGAAGGCTTGTGGAAGCGCTGGCGCGCGCTCGCGATGTGGGGCCGCAGCGATGTCGTCGACGATTTCGGCCGCGATCCTCGTGCGACCGCTCGCTGGGAGTGGCTGTTCGAGTTCCTCTACACGAAGTGGTTCCGCGTGCAGGCGATCGGCGTGGACAACATTCCCGATCAAGGCCGCGCGCTGCTCGTCGCGAATCACGCCGGCACGCTGCCGTACGACAGCGCGATGGTGATGCACGCCGTGCGTCGCGATCATCCATCGCGCCGCGACGTGCGCCCGCTCGTCGAGGATACGGTGTTTCATCTGCCGTTCCTCGGCCCGATCATGAATCGCATCGGCGGCGTGCGCGCCGATCCGGCGAACGCCGAGCGGCTGCTCGAAAAAGACGAGCTCGTCGCCGTGTTCCCCGAAGGCGAAAAGGGGATGGGCAAGCTGTGGAAGGACCGCTATCGCCTGCAACGGTTCGGGCGCGGCGGCTTCGTCAAGCTCGCGCTCCGCACCGGCGCGCCGATCATTCCGGTCGCCGTCGTCGGTGCTGAAGAAGCCGCGCCGATGCTCGGCAAGGTGACGTGGTTCGCGAAGAACATCGGCATCCCGTGGATTCCGGTGACGCCCACGTTCCCGTGGCTCGGGCCTGCGGGACTGCTCCCGCTGCCGAGCAAATGGTTCGTGCAATTCGGCGAGCCGATCGACTTCGCAGCACAACACGGCCCGGAGGCGGCCGACGATCGTCTGCTAGTCAACAAGCTCGCCGATCAGATCCGCACCCAGATCCAGACGATGATCGATGGCCTGCTCGGCAAGCGTCGCTCGCCGCTGCTGGCGGCGTTCCTCGGCTGATGCTGCTGACCGAGGATCTGAAGGAGCTCTACGCGCGTGCGTTGATCGCGATCGTTCGCGCGGAAGGCTCGATCGATGCAGATGAAGGCGAACGGCTCGCCGAGCGCGTCCAGCTACGCAGCGGCGCCTCGCTCGAGGACCTGTTGCTCACGGGCACGTTGCAGCCCGAGGAGCTGGTCGAGGCGCTGCGCGGCGGGCCGTTTCGGGGCGAGTCCGTGCGCACCGAGCAGCTCGGTCACATGCTCGTCGAGGATGCGCTCTACGTAGCGCTCGCGAAGGGGCACGTCACGCCCGAAGAAGGTCATCGCATGTGGCGGTTCGCGATGGCACTGGGGATGTCTGACGACGCCTTTCATACCCTGACCCACCGCTGGCTTCCGTAGGGAAGGATCGGCCCGGGCCTTGCGTAGCAGCCCGTTCTTGAACGGTTGGATCCGCGTGTTATCGTGAGGCCAATGGCCGCGGCGTACGAGTCCGAGCTGGAGCGTTTGCTCGACCAGGCGCGTGAGCTGCTCGGCGCCGGTGACGACACGCTGCTCGTCGAAGCAAACACCGCGGTCAACCAAGCGCTGCAGCTCAACCCCGACAGCATCGAGGCGTGGCTGCTCAAGTGCCAGGTCGCATCGGCGACCGGCGATGACCTCGCGGCGCTTGCGGCCGTCGAGATGGCGTTGCGCCGCGCGCCGCACCGTGCGGAGGCGCTCTACTGGCGTGGCGCCGTGCTCGGCGATCTCGGCCGGCATCGCGAAGCGCTGCGATCGATCGAAGCTGCGATGCGCGTGCTCGGGTCGATCGATGCGGGCGATCATTGGCTGCTCGAAGATCTGTTCTACGAGAAGGTGACGATCCTCGATGCGCTCGGGCTGCACGACGCTGCGGTGACCGCATGCGAAGCAGGGCTCGATCGCTGCCCCGGTTCGCCGCTATTGCGCGCGGCCCTCGCTCCCGCAGAGCGCGCACGCGTAAAAAGCTCGCTCAAAGTGCTCCGCGGCGGCGCCGGTTAGAGATCGGCAATAAGTGCGTCACGCGGTTGCGACGTTTGCGTCACGGTCCTAGGCTCGCGCGCGAGGAGGAACGGAACGATGAAACTCACGACGACGCTCGTGGTGGTGCTCGCATTGGGGGCATTCGGCTGCAGCAAGAAGAGTGAAGAGAATGCGACGCAGAAGTCCGATCCGGCGATGACGCCGAAGACGACCGAGCCGCCGAAGCCGGCAGAGCCGCCGAAGCCGACGCCGGTCACGGGCACTGCGCTCGCCGACGTCTACAAGGCGTGCACGGTGTTGATCAACGACTCGAAGTGGGACGACTTCCGTAAGACCTGCGTCGAGGACGACTACACGGAGCACGCGTTCGCGGGCATGGAGGAGCGGAAGGGCGGCGACGCGCTCGTCGGCTTCTTCAAGGATATGAAGACCGCGATGCCGGACTGGAAGCTGCAGCCGCAGCTCATCGTGGTCAGCGGCCGCAACATCCTCGCGGTGAATCTGATGACCGGTACGCACGAGGGCACGATGAAGTCGGCGATGGGCGATGTGCCGGCGACGAAGAAGAAGGTCGGCATGCTGATGTTCCATCGGCTCAAGATGAGCGACGCGAACAAGGCGAGCGACGAGTGGGCCGTGGCCGACGCCCCGACGATGATGAGCCAGCTCGGGCTCGCGCCGAAGGGCTCGGAGCCGAAGCGCGCCGTGATGGACAAGGGCATCGAAGGTGCACCGATCGTCGTCGTCACCGCCGACGACGCGAAGGAGAAGGCGAACCTCGAGGCCGTCAAGAAGGGCAACGACGCGTTCCTCGCGAACAAGCCCGCCGACATCATGGCGACGATGACCGACGACGCCGTCGAGATGGATCAGGGCAGCGCGAAGGACATCAAGGGCAAGAAGGAGATCGAGAAGGGCTTCGTCACGTTCCGCAACGGCTGGACGGACGTGAAGATGTCCAACGTCGAGATGTGGGCCGCCGGCGACTACGTGGTGCAATCGCTGAAGTTCGGCGGCAAGCACGACAAGGACATCGGCAAGCTCAAGAAGACCGGCAAGACCGTCGCGGTCGACGTCGTCGAGATCATGCATTTCAAGGACGGCAAGATCGATCAGATGTGGCGGTTCACGAACGGCATGGAGTTCGCGATGCAGCTCGGCCTCATGCCGCCTCCGGGCGCTGCGCCCGCGGGTGGCAAACCCGGCGAAGCGCCGAAAGCTGGCGCCGCACCGAAGGCCGGCGCCGCACCGAAGATGGACGCGCCGAAGGCGGAGAAGCCCGCTGATCCGGCGAAGGCCGAGCCAGCGAAGCAGTAACGAAGAGCGCACGGCCACCATCACCACGCTATGATCGCGAGGTGATGTACCGCCGTGTCGCACTGCTCGCTGCGTGCGGCCTCGTCGCAGCAGCGGGCGCGTGGTGGATCCGCGGTGCGATCGCGGGCGACGGCACGGTCGCGTCGGCCGACGCCCACGTGCTGACGACCGCCGCACGTGCGGGCCGGCACGTACGCATCGACGGGCCGCGTGGCGCGATCCACGTGTGGATTCCGCAGAGCTATCGCCCCGAGACCGGCGCGACGATCCTCTACGTGCACGGCTACTACGACGATGCCGACACCGCGTACATCGGCCATCGTCTCGCCGAGCAGTTCGCGATGAGCGCGCTCAACGCGATCTTCATCGTGCCCGAGGCACCGGCGGTGACGAAGGTGCCGCCGAATTATCCGAACCTCAGTGAGGTGCTCCGGCTCGTCGAGGACAAGGCCGGCGTTACACGCGGGATGGCGCTCACCGCCGCCGTTGGTCACAGCGGCGCGTACCGCACGATCAATGCCTGGCTCGACGAGCCGCTGCTCGACCAAGTCGTGTTGATCGACGCCATGTACGCGAACGAGGAGATCATGGAAGACTGGTTGCGCGCGTCGCCGCGCCACCGTTTGATCACGGTCGGCGAGGACACGCTGCAGTGGAACGAGCAGTTCCTGCGCGACATGCCCGACACGTTCGTCGTCGATCGCGTGCCACCGACCTTCGATACGTGGCCCGCCGAGGCGAAGACCGCGCGGATCGTGTACGTGCGCGCGCAGTACTATCACATGCCGCTCGTGACCGACGGCATCGTGTTGCCCGCGGTGCTGCGCCTGTTGCCGATCGAATTACTCGCAGATGCGCCGTGGCAACACGCGCTCGGCGGGATGCCGGCGCGGCCCGATGCGGGGACCGATGCCGGACCTGCCGACGCCGGCCGCGACTGACGCGAACAGGCGAGATCGCGAGCGACGCCCTATAATGCACCAGCATGCGCACGCGGGTCATCGCCGGAATCGCCGCCGCTGCGTTGCTCGTATTCGCGTACGTGATGCCCGGCATCCGCCGCGATTTCATGCGCGACGTGATCACCTACGACGCGCCACCGTCGGAGCCGGTCGTGCTCGCGCGCGGCACCGGGCCCGGCATGACACCGGCGACGCGCGTGCGCGTGATCCTGATCGACGGCCTCGGCGAGACGACCGCGGCGACGCTGCCGAACTGGTCGTCGCTATGTAAGCGCGGCATCTCGCTGCGGGTCGACGTCGGGTTCCCGACCGTGTCGCTGCCGATACAAGTCGCGCTATGGACCGGGCTGACCCAGCAGCAGACCGGCATCGTGTTTCGCTCCGATCGACCGCTCGTGCCGCCGCTCGCGAACAGCATCCCGGCGCAGGTGCTCGGCAGCCGCGTCGTGGCCGAGAGCTACGGCTACATCGTGCGCTCGATCGGGTTCGCGGACGCCAAACCGGCCGCGATCGACGCCGAGCATCCCGCAAAGGACGCCGACATCGACGTGTGGAAGACCACGACGTGGCTGCCCGCCGCGCGCGAGGCGGTCGCAAGCGATGCGCGCCTGGCGTTCGTGCACGTGCTGCGCGTCGATACGTGGGGCCATCGCAAGGGACGCGACTCCGCCGAGTATCGCCAAGCCGCGAGCGAGGCCGACACCATCCTCGGTGAGCTCGTCACGCTCGCGCCCGACGCGCGCTGGTTCCTGCTCGCCGATCACGGCCACCTCTCGACGGGTGGACACGGTGGCGAAGAATCGTTTGTGCGCCAAGTGCAGCACTGCATCGTCGCGCCCGAGCTGACGCCCGCGACGGGCGGTCTCGTTCATCTCGTCGACATCTCGCGCGCGATCGCCGACTCGGTCGGCGCGACCGTCGACTCGCGATCGATCGCACGCCCGCTCGCGGTCGCGATGCAAACACCGCTCGACGATGACGCCGCGGTACCACCGCTGGAGCTCGGCATCGGCGCGCTCGCGATCTTCATCCTCGCGCTCGGTATCACCGGCAGCTCGTTTGGCGTGCGCCGATGGTGGCTCGCACCGTGGTGGTTCTTGGCCGCGTGCGTGCTGCTCGTATTCGTGCGGGGCGAGCCGACGATGTCCAAGCCGATGGTCTACGCGAAGGAGAGCATTCTCGACGTATTCGACTTCGATCGCCGCCTGATGCTGCGCAGCTGGCTCGCCGCATTGCCGCTCGCCGGCGTCCTGACGTGGTTCGGTATGCGCACGACGGCGTTATGGCGCGTGCTGGTCGCGCAGCTCGCACTGCCGATCACGGTGCTCGCTGCGTCGATCACGGCGTGTGGGGGCTGGGCTGCGCTGTTCGGTGCCGAAGTCGCGCCGGTCGTGCCGCGCTACACCGCGTACACGTCAGCGCTGATGCTGATCACGGCGCATGGGGCGGCCGTTGTCGGGCTAACCGTTCTCGCTCGGACCGTCCATGCGGCGTTCGATCGACGGCAACGCTCGGAAACGCCGCGTACTTCGCCTTCAACCGAGTGACCACCTCGGGCAGCTTCGCCGACAGCTCGTCGCGTTGGTCCGGATCCTTCTCGAGATCATAGAGCTCGACGATGTTGTCGGCCGGGCGCACGATCAATTGATGCGGCCACTCGACGACGGACCACTGCAGCTCTTCGTGCATCGCGAGCGCGCGCGACTCCGGGCGTAGCGCGGTGGGTGCGTCGAGCAGCACCGGTACGAGGTCGAGCCCGTCGAGCTGCATGTCGACGGGCTTGATGCCGGTCAGGCTGAACAGCGTCGGCGCGAGATCGACGAGCGAGATCTGCTCGGTGCGAGTACCCGGCGTGACGCCGGGAATCCGAAACGCGACCGGAATCCGCACGAGCGGTGCGTAGAGCACCTTGCCGTGCGTCTCGAGCAGTCGCGGATCCATACCGAGCGATTCGCCGTGATCGCTCGCGAACACGATCATCGTCTTGTCGGCGAGGTTCCGTTTCGCGAGCTCGGCGAACAGGTGACCGAGATCGTTGTCGATCGCCTTGAGTAGCCCGCGATAGACGTGTGTCTTCTTCGTAGGCCCTGGCTTCACAGACTCGAGCAACCGCTTCGGCACGTCGATCTGATGGTGCTCGTGGACGTCGAAGTAATGTACCCAGATAAACCCCGGGCGCTCCGCTGTCTCGGTGAGCCCACGCAGCGCCTCCGCCGTAGTCGCCGGCGCGCTGACGTGATCGCCGACGTCGGCGCGGTCCCAGTCGGTGTGCACGGTGACGAGCTTGTCGACGCCGCGGCCGAGCAGCGCCTCACCAGCGTAGCGCTGCACTTCCTTCGGCAGCGCCGCGAACGTGAAGCGGCCGCCGGCCTTCATCGCTTCGGGCAGCGTGGTCGCGACCGGCTGGAACGGATCGAAGCGGCCGGTCAAGAACGTCGCGAGCGAGATGTCGGTACCCGACGCAGGTGAGAAGGCGCGCGTGAACCACACCGATTCGGAGAGCAGCTTCGTGATCACCGGAAAGTCCGTTCGATCGGCCGCGTCGGGCGCGAGCAGATCCGCGCGCAGCGCATCGACGGTAATCACGAGCACGTGCATGCCGCGCGTCTTGTCGAGCACCTGCGCAACCGCGGGTGTCGCGCGCCAGGTCGCGAGGTCTTCGACCTTCGCGGGCGTGGGCGGCGCGACGCTGACGGGCACTGCATCCTTGCCATCGCAGTCCTGATCGATGCCATCGTTCGGATTGTCGACCGCACCGGGATAGCGGGTGTTGTCGTGATCGTCGCAATCGCCACCGCCGAGCAGCGACGACGCGCCATCGCGATCGAGATCGAGGATCTTGCGCCACAGGCTCACCACGTCGCGGCTCTGATCACCGCGCGTCGCGACCAACTGGCGATCGGTCGGCGAGCTCAAGCCACCGAGGCACGCGATGACCGTGCCGCCGATCGTGAGCCCGGTCAGCACCGCGGCGACGAGGTACGGCATGCTGCCGCGCCACGTGATCCGGATCGCGAGACCGAACAGCACGATCAGCATCACGGTCGCGCCGATGTGCGCGGTCGCATAGCCGGTGCGCAGCACGTTGCGCTCGGCCCAGATGATCACGCCGATCGCGCCGGCGATCACGAGGATGCCGAGTGCGCGTGTCGTCAGATCGCCCGCGCGCAGCACGCGGCGCCCGACCGCGATGCTCGCCGCTGCGACGACCCACAATACGACCGGCAACAAGTAGGGCGCCGCAGCCGCGACGGGCAACGTCTGTGCATACGCGCCCTCGAACAGCGAGCCCGCGACCGGCACGAACACGATCAGCGCGGGTGCGGTTAGCACGAGCGCCGCGAGCCACCACGATCGCCCCCCGACGAATCGCTCGAGCGTCGCGACGATCACGCCCGTCAGTAGCCCCATCGACGCGAACAGCGGCACGACCGCGAGCACGATTCCGGCCGAAGCGAGCTTGGCGCAGTCGAGCGCACCTAGGATCGCGGCGCCGAGGATGTGCGCGACGATGATCCACCACGTCGACGGGCGCCAGGGCCCGACTTGCTCCATCGGAATATCCGACGACGAGATCCGGCCCGACGAGCGGCGCTCGGGCAAGTCCGACGGTGACGGCCGATTGACCGGCGGCCACGACGGCGACGACGGGGACGAACCGCGCGTCTGCACGGGCAATAGCGGCGACGATCGGCGAAGCGGCGAAGAGCCGCGGCCCGGATCGGACGGCGTCGAGCCGCGGCCTGGATCCGACGGGGACGAGGTGCGCCCTGGATCGGACGGCGATGACCCGCGACCCGGATCTGATGGCGACGAGCCCCGACCCGGATCCGAGGGAAACCCACGCCCCGAATCCGATGGCGATGAGCCCCGACCGGAATCCGATGGCGACGAGCCCCGACCCGAATCGGAGGGCGAGCCACGACCCGAATCCGATGGCGACGAGCCCCGACCCGAATCGGAGGGCGACGAGCCCCGACCCGAATCGGAGGGCGAGCCACGACCCGAATCCGAGGAGCCACGCCCGGACTCCGACGGTAACGGCGATCCCCGCCCCGTATTCTGCAGCAACGAGACGCGACGCGAGCCGCGGCTCTGATGCGCTGGCGCCAATGCGCGGCTCGGATCCGGCGACGAGCCCCGACCGGGTTCGGATGGCGCTTGCCGCTCTCGCCCGTCGTCCGGCTCCGCCGGTGCCGAAAGCGGTAACGAGGGCGACGAACGCGTCGCACCGCGCGCTGCCGGCAGAGGCGTCGGCGGAGGCGTCGCACGACCTGCCGGTAATGACGGCGACGACCGCGGGGCGCCGCCCTTCGACGGCCGAATGTCGACGGTCGGTCCGGGCGTCTTCCGCTGAGCCTGCGAGTCGTCGCCAGACGCCGCCGCCTGCGGTTTCCCCGACGACGCGTCGTCGCCGCCTCCCGGCCCGGGCGTCTTGCCCCTCGACGACGAGTCGTCGCTCATGCTGACGCCTCGGCGAACAGCCGCGATGGGCAGACCGCGTTCATGCGCGCCGCGAACGATGGGCAGACCGCGCTCATGCGCTCGCCTCGAAATGCAGCGCCGCCGTGCGAGCCCCCTTGTCGCTCGGACCTGCAGACGACATCCGTATGATCACACCACGCGGGCCGGGAGCGCGCTACCGGTTCGGCGGCACTTCATGCCCCAGGTGCGCGGAAGGCCGGCTTACTTGTTGGGCGGGTATTTCTGTAGTTTGCGCTGCAAGCTGCGGCGGTGAATGCCCAGCCGGCGCGCGGCCTCGGAGATATTACCGCCGGCATCGGAAAGCACGCGGTTGATGTGCTCCCACTCCGCACGTGCGAGCGAGGGCGCCTTGTAGTCATGATCGGCCGGTGGCTCGAGCGGCGGGGCCTCGCCGCGCGCGAAGGCGGCGACGATGTCGTCCGCGTCGGCCGGTTTCGACAGGTAGTAGGTGGCGCCAAGTCGCACGGCGTCGATCGCGGTGGCGATGCTGCCGTACCCGGTGAGCACGACGGTCTTGGTTGCGGGATCGATCTCGCGCAGTGCCTTGACGAGCTCGAGGCCACTCTTGCCCGGCATCTTGAGATCGACGACGGCGAACTCCGGCGAATCGGTCGTCGCGGCGGCGACGGCGCTGTCGTAATCCTGCGCGGTGCGCGTGTCGTAGCCGCGGTCGACGAACGCGCGTGCGAGCCGCGTGCGATAGACCTCGTCGTCATCGACGATCAAGATCGAAGGCTTGTGCTCGGAGCTCGTCGTCATGCTGGCTTGGATACCACCTGCGCCGCAGTCGATTCGGAACTTCGCACGGGTTGCGCGGCTGCGACACCTGACCGCACTCCCACGTCGCTGGGTAGACGTACCTGGACTTCGGTGCCACCGCCAGGGTTCGAGTCGATTTGCATGCTTCCGCCCACACCTTCGATGACCGCGCGCGCCAGAAATAGCCCGAGTCCCATACCGCGGCCCGGCGCCTTGGTCGTGAAGAACGGCTCGCCGATGCGCGCCATCACGTCGGCCGCGATGCCCGGGCCACGGTCGTGGATGCTCACCGCGAGCACGTCCCCGTCGAGGCGCGCGGTGATCACGACCGCCGCGGTGGCCGGGCTCGCGTCCTGCGCATTGGTGACAAGCGAGCGCAGCGCCTGACTGACCGCGCGCGGTGGCAGGCGCAGCGGTGCTTGCGCGACCTCGGCCGCGATTTCGCTGAGCACCTTGGGCGCGTCGCGGATACCGACGAGCGTCTCGGCGATCAGCTCGCCGACCGTACACGACGACACGCTCTCGCCGACGGTACCCGCGCCCTGCGCCATCTGCTCGAGAATCGTGCGGCAGCGCCCGACCTGCTCGCGGATCAGGCGCGCATCGGAGGCGAGCTCGGCGTTCGTGGTGCCGAGTGCACGCTCGAGCTCCTTCGCGGCGAGCGCGACCGTGCCGAGCGGCGTCGACAGCTCGTGCGCGGCGCCGGCCGCCATCGTCGCGAGCGATGCAAGTCGCTCCTGGCGCGCGGCGAGACCACGCGCCTCGGTGAGCTCGCCTTCGCGCTCCGCGAGCGCCGACGTGATGCGCAGCAGGAAGTGAACGACGAATGCCGAGGCGACCCCGAGCGCGACCCACGCGCCGTACGCGTGACTGTCCTCGGGAATCTCGAGCGGCTTGTGCGCGACGAGCAAGATGCCGAAGCCGATGAACGACAAGCCGACGAGCATCCACGTCCAGCGCGCGCGCACGACGACGGTCGCGAGCGCGATCTGCACGAGATACAGGAAGCTGAACGGATTGTGCGGACCGCCGGTCAAATAGAGCAGACCGGTGAGGCTCGCGATGTCGAGCATCATGACGAGCGCGAGCTGCCACTCGTGCACCGGCCGCGGTTCGATCCGTCCCCGCTGGCGATCGCCGAAGAAGTACATCTCGATCACGAGATTCGAGACGAGGCCAACGCCGATCACGGCGAGCAGTGCGGCGATCGGTAGCGAACCGCCGAGCAGGAAGTGCGCGACGACCACGGTGACGGCTTGACCGGCGACCTCCGCCCAGCGCAGGCGCGCGAGCCACTGGATGTTGACCCAGTTGCGCTCAGGGATTGCTGTGGGCCGCGCCACGGCCGAACCCTAGCACCGATGGACCGTCGAGCAGCGGACCCGTCGTCCTTGCTATCGTGGGGCGGTGAGGATCGCCGCGCCATGCTTGATGTTGCTCGCGTGCGGCGACGATCCCGCGCCGATGGTGCGCGTCGAGCCGGGCACGTTCATGATCGGCTGCAACGAGGCACTCGACACGCTGTGCCGCGGCGACGAGGTGCCGTACCACGCGGTGACGCTATCGGCGTTCGAGATCGACGAGACCGAGGTCACGCAGGCGAGGTATGCCGCGTGCGTCGACGACGGCGCATGCACGCCGCCGGTGGGTGGCTTCGATCCGAGCGCGACGCCGGAGCTGCCGGTCGTGTTTGTCGACTGGACGCAGGCCGACGCATACTGCCGGTGGGTAGATCGGCGGCTACCGACGGAAGCAGAGTGGGAAGCCGCCGCGCGGGGAAGCGATGGACGCTTGTATCCGTGGGGCAACAACGTGCCCGATTGTTCGCTCGCGAACGTGATGGGCTGCGGCGACGCGACGCAGCCGGTCGGCAGCTATCCCGCGGGCGCGAGCGAATACGGCGCGCTCGACATGGCGGGCAACGCGATGGAATGGGTCGCCGACTTCTACGACGCCGCGTATTACGCGGTGAGCCCGGCGATCGATCCGCAAGGCCCCGACGCCGGCGACTATCACGTCAAGCGCGGCGGCAGCTTCATGGGTGATCCGCAGACCGTGCGTGCGTCGTATCGCGTCGAGGGATTTCCCGTCGGGCTCGCGAACCTCGGCTTTCGCTGCGCGCGCTAGCAGCCTGCGCGTGACGAGCAGCTGGTACGCATGCCGCAGTACGCACCTCCCCACCCGATCCCTTGGGCGGTGTCACACATGCCCGAGCTGTGGCTGCATGCGACGTTGCCGACGACCCACACTTGCTGGCGCAGCGCCTCGCTGCGGCAGTTAAACGACTGGGTGAACGGCAACGTGCACTCCGCGTATTGACCGCTGCAACGCCCGTTGTTGCTGAGGTGGATCGCAGAGCCCGTCGCCGCGAACGACTTGTAGTCCTGAACGTTCGACCACACGCCGCTGCATTCATAGGCGGGACTCGACACGCCGTTGTTCTGCACTTTCTGGTTGTAGTACTTCCACACGCCACTGACTCTGCGCCAGTTGTCCCACGACGAGCCCTGGTGGAAGTCGATGGCCCCGTTCGGCTTGCGCACGTAGTAGTACGACTTCCAGCTGTAGCCGAGATAGCCGTACTGGATCTCGCGATCGCGAATCTGCTCGAGATCCTCCGGCGTGGGCATCACGGTGCGTGCGGCCGCCTCGGGAATCTCGCTGGCGGTGCGTGCGAGGTCCGCTTGCTCCTCGACCACCTCGGGCGCGAGCGACGCATGCGCCAGCGCGACACCCGCTTTACGCGTGAGATCCAGCGTGACCTCCCAACGATCGGGATCAGCGAAGTCTTCGCCGTCGTCCCACTCGCCGTCCTGCACGACCGCGCGTCCCTCTTCGTCGGTCCAGCGCAGCGAGAAGGTCGGGCGCGTGAGCTCGACACCGTCTGCGTCGTGGTGCGCGATGACCTCCTCGGTCATCGGTTGGGTCACGGTCTCGAAGAACACCGCGCGCTCGCCTTCGGCAAACATTCCGACGAGGCCGTCCTTGCGGGTCTCGCTGAACACGGTGAGGCCTTGCTCGAGTGATGAGCCACCCGGCTGCGGTGCTCCGTCTTGGCAACCGGTAACGAACAGCCCGCAAGCGATCAGACAGCGCGGCATGGTGCGCATCATTGGTGGTCCCCCTTGCTCCACTTACTCAGCAGGGCATGTGCCACCGCGTGTTGTGCGGAACCGGGAGCCGCAAGGCGTACATCGCAGCTGCGCAACGCAGCGAGATGGCTCGAGTCACCCGCGGGCTTGCCGCACCGTGCTCGCACTGTTTGGGCGTGCTGTGGAAGCCGCCACCAGCAACTGTCGGCGGCAACCACAACGGCGATTGGCAGCGAGCACCAGACCGAGAATGAGAAGACCGAGCAGACCCGATCCGGCATCGCCGGTCGCACGGCAACCGCTCGAGAGATCGGCGTCGGTCGGCGGATCACCGCCCGGATCATCGCCGGTCGGAAGCGCAACGGTGATCGCGATCGCTTGCGAACCGACCTGGCCAATCGCATCGGTCGCAACGAGCGCGAGCGTGTGCGGGCCCTCCGCGAGGTCGATGACCGTGAACGAAAACGGCGGTGCGGTGCTCGTCTCGTACAGCACCCCGTCGATCGAGAGCTCGACCTTCGCGAGATCCATATCGACGACCAGCGCCTCGACGACGAAGGTCGGGCCGACGATCGCGCCGTTCGCCGGTGTCGTGAGCTGCGCCATCGGCGCGACGTTCGCGACCGGCGCACCGTAGAGCAGCGCCGCACCTTGTGCGTCGAGCGCGGTAAACACCATCATCGTCGCCGTACCACCGCAGGTCCGGTAGTGCATGATCGACGCAGAGTCGTACGCGGTCAGTCCGCGCAGCTGTGCGGTGGACGTGCATGTCGGCTGCATCGCCTCGGGGCGAGTTTGCTCGTGTGGAAAGCCGAGCGCATGGCCGAGCTCGTGTGACAACAGGCCGCGCAGCGTGCGGAACGGATCGGGTTGGAACGCCTCGGCGAGGTTGATCGACACGTTGCGCGCGTCGCGCGGCTCGTTCGGGTAGAACGCGCTCGCGACGTAGTCGGCATTCGCGATCGAGCTGACGTCGAACACGACGTCGGTGTTGTCCGGTGCGCAGGTCGCGTCCTCCGCCGGTACGTAAATGAAGTCGACGTTGGCGAGCTTCTCCCAGCCGTCGTCGGTCGCCTGCCGCATCGCTTCGATCACCTGCGGCTTGCGCGCGGCGAAGCTGTTGCTGATGCAGTACGTGAGCGCGCGCTGCTTGTCGGCCGGCCACTTCGCGTCGACGCCATTGACCGTGCGGACCGCGAGCGCACCTTGCTGGAGCTCGTCGTAGTACTCGCGCAGCTGCTCGTCGGTCTCGAGCACGATGTCCCAGTCGACGATGTACGCGCCGGTGCCGGGCTCGCGTGGAACGCGCTGCCGGAATTCCTCGAACGTCATGCCCGCTGTCGAGCTCACCGTGGGCTGCTCGATGCTGCACCCCAGTACGCCCACAACTACGACTGCAACTGCTGCGTGCTTCACGGCTCACAAATATTTCACGTGCAGTGCCAGCGTGCGGTTCGTGCGGCAACGTGGACTTGACGCGCATCCCCGTGGCGACTTCGTCGGATGACACCCCACGCTGATTCCCCACGCTTGCCTGTTAGTCGCGGTCATCCGGCGGACGTGCGCGCACGACTAATCGATGCCGAGCTCGCGCAGTCGCTTGTACAGCGTCGAGCGATCGATCCCGAGCAGCGCCGCGGCGCGCAGCTTGTTGCCGCCGGTCTCGACGAGCGCGGCGCGGATCGCTTCTTCCTCCCATTGCTTGAGGCTGCGTGCGCGGCGTTCGGGCGCGGCCGCGCGGGCCGCATTGTTCGCGATCTGCGGTGGTAGATCGGCGAGCCGGATCGTCGCGCCGTCGCCGAGCACGACCGCTTGCTCGAGCGCGTTGCGCAGCTCGCGTACGTTGCCGGGCCACGCGTACGCGCGCAGCGCCGCGAGTGCGTCGGGCGCGATCTCGGTCGGGCGCCGCCCGGTCTGCGCGCGGATCCGATCGAGCAGGTGCTCGCACAGCGTCGCGAGATCCTCCGCGCGCTCGCGCAGCGGCGGAATCACGAACTGCAACACTGCGAGACGGAAGTAGAGGTCTTCGCGAAACTCGCCGGTCGCGACCATCGCGGACAGATCGCGGTTCGTCGCGGCGAGCACGCGCACGTCGGCCGCGTTGCTCCGCGTGCTGCCGACGCGCTCGTAGCGGCGCTCTTCGAGCACGCGCAGGAACCGCGTTTGACAGCGCAGCGTCAGCTCGGCGACCTCGTCGAGGAACAGCGTGCCGCCTTCGGCAAGCTCGAAGCGGCCGATGCGCCGCTCGCTCGCACCGGTGAACGCGCCGCGCTCGTGACCGAACAGCTCGCTCTCGAGCAGCGTCTCCGACAGCGCCGCGCAGTTCACGCACACGAACGGACCGGAGCTGCGCCGGCTCGCGCGGTGAATCGCCGACGCGACGAGCTCTTTGCCAACGCCGGACTCGCCGAGTAACAGTACGGTCGAGTCAGTCACCGCGACGCGCGCGACAAACCCACGGATGTCGTTCGCGCGCGCGCTGTCGCCGACGATCGTCGTCGAGCCGCCCATCCGATCCGCGAGCGCGGTCACCTCGCGCACGAGCGCGTTGCGCGCGTCGATCTGGCGCAAGAACCCGGCGAGCAAATGCGCGGCAGTCGCGACGAAGTGCAGCTCGGTCTCGCCCCAGGCCGGCGCGGGATCTGTGGTGGGACGATCGAGATACAGGAGGCCAGTCGCCTCGGCGCCACCGAGCGGCGCGGCGAGCACGCAGTGCCCTGCTTCGGCATCGGCGAGCACGACGCGGCGTTCGCGCACGACACGCTCGACAAGCTGTTCTCGCAACGACACGATCCGATCGCGACCTTGGTAACCGACGTGCGCGATCGCGACGAGCCGTGCAGCGGCATCGCGTGCGAGCACCGCGACACGCGCCGCCCCGAGCACGTCGCGCAAGACTTCGCAGGCAGCGAGCGCGGCATCCTCACGGCGCGTCGCATCGCGAATCCGATCACCAAGCCCGGCCAGCGCGGCGAGCTGGCGCTTGGGCGTGTGATCGGTGGTGAGCGCGGTGAACTGATCGGAGCCGAGCTCGGTCGTCGAGCTCGCCGACGTCCCCGCGATCACGACGTGCAACGCATCGTCCTCGCTGAGGAACACCAGCCGCGAACGACCGACCTGCAGCTCGTCGCCATCGCTGAGCTCGTGCTCTTCCTCGATCAACCGGCCGTTGACCTGCGTCTTGTTGCGCGCGCCCGCCGTCACCAGCGTGAAGCGATCGCCACGCGGCTCGACGGTGCAGTGACTGCGGCTGACCGCGAGGTCGGTGAGCTGCAGGTCGCAGTCCTCCCCGCGCCCGATGTGCGTACCCTGCTGCGGCACGACGTGCTCGGTGCCCACGTCGGGCCCGTCGATGACGACGAAGCGGGCTTGCCGCATCAGGGCCAGACTATCACGCCGGTCGCCACGGACCGGGTGCGAGCATCGCGTAGAAGCGCGCGGGTGCGGCGACGCGTTGCTCCGCGAACCACGCGTGAGGCACGTAGCGCAGGTCGTCGTCGATCGCGTGCACGAGCGACTCGGCGATCGCGGCATGGGCCTGCAT
>DATDCH010000088.1:0-5347 GCA_036524455.1 Kofleriaceae bacterium
GGCAGCGGCAAGCGGCAGCGGGCCGGCGGACCCGACGCGAAGAAGGCGCTCGAGAAGTCGGACGACAAGCCGTTGGTCGACGATATCGAGGAGACCGACCCGAAGAAAGCGAGCCGCATCTATGTCGAGCGCGCCTCGAAACTGCCCGAAGGGGAAGACAAAGCAGACCTGCTGCAGAGCAGCGCCGTCATGCACCTGCGCGCCAAGAACTACGACGCCGCCCGTCGCATCATCGAGGGCATCTTGCACGAACGGCGAGCATCGGATTGGAGGGCGTACAAGGAGGCACTGTGGCTCGACGTCCGCGCCAAGTGCTTGCTGTCGCGCACGCGCGGACCGACTTTCGACGATGCGTGCCGGCTCGCCGCAAAGAGGTTCATGGTCAAGTTCCCGGATGGCGCGAGAGCCGGTATCGCGCAGCAGGTCCTGAGCGAAATCTAGCGGCGGGCCGCCGCGGGCCGCGACGAAGCGGTTACTGAGCGAGCTATAGCGGCGCTGCGTTACTGAACGACGCGAAGCGCGGCGGACCGAGGTTCGACGATGCGTGCCGATTCGCCAGCGAGCAGGATCGCTCGCGCGCAGCAGGTCGCGTCGTCTGCAGTCACGAGATCTAAGCCCCGCGCCCGGCGGCCCGTCGTGCAGTTACTGCGCCCCGCAGGCCGGCGCCGCGGCGCGGTTACTGAGCGCGCTATAGCGCGGCACGGATAGTCTCGAGATCTGGCGCGCGCACTAGCGATACAATCGCCCCGTGTCGCAGCGCACCGTCGTGCTCGATCTTGAGGGCGATCATCAGCTCGCCCGTGATCTAGTCGCCGGTGGCGTGTTCGTGCCCGACGTGCTCCGCCTCGGCGAAGACTGCGCGCTCGTGCTGCGTAATGGCGACGAGCTGCTCGAGCTGCACGCGATGTGCGTATTCGTCGATGCGAGCAAAGGTTCGGGGCTACAGCTCGTCGGCTGCAACGGCGACATGAAGCAGCGCATCGTCGCGCTCGCATCGGGGATGAACATGTCGTCGGAGCCCGACCGCGTTGCGTTCGAGGATATCGCCGACGACGACACAGTCGGCGAGCTCCAGCGGGCCGGCGACCATGAGCTACGCGGCGAGCTCCAACGGGCCGGCGACCACGATCCAGGCGCCGACGACGATCCAGACGCCGGCTACGATCCAGGCGCCGACGATCCAGGCGCCGGTTACGATCAAGACGCCGACCGCGGGCCGCACCCCGAGGATGAACCGGGAGCTGGCGCTGTGGCTGCCGACGCGTCCGAGGCCACCACCGACGGTGAACCGGCAGACGATGACGAGGACGGCAACGCAGAGCGCAAGATCGCGCTCAACGTCCATGAGCGGCTGCGCGGGCTCACCGTCGTGCAGCAGCTCAAGATCGCGCAGAAGGGCGAAGTCTCCGAACGCACCGTGCTCGAACGGCTCTACGGCAAGAACGTGTGGGAAGCGCTGCTCCGTAACCCGCGCATCACGGGTCCCGAGATCGCGCGCATCTCACGCATGGGCGCGTTGCCGCGGCCGCTCATCGAGCTCATCGTCGGTAACGGAGGCTGGCTGCAGATTCCGGAAGTGCGACGCGCGCTACTCTCGAACCCGCGGCTCGGAATGGATCAGATTCTGCGCGTGCTGCGCCTGTTACCGAAGCACGAGCTCAAGCTCGCCGGCATCCAGACCGCGTATCCGGTTGCGGTCCGCGACGCGGCGAAGCGGATGCTGCGCGAGATGGGCGGCTAACCGCTAGCGCGCCGTTCCGACCGTGAAGTGCGCCTTCATCTCGAGGCGCGCCGGGCCGCTGCCGATCGCAGCGCGCATCGCTTCGCGCGCCGCAGCGTCGATCGCGGCGAACTTGTCGCCGAGGTTCTTCTTCATCAGCACGATCGGCGCCATCGTGCGCGTCAGCGACTCCCACAGCGCGTCGGTGGACGGCGCTTCCTGCGTCGTCGCGAATTCGTGCACGGCGACGTCGGCAAACGATGCAGACATCTCGGTGCGGCATTCGTCGACGGTCGTCAGCGGCATCGGGCGATCGGGCGGCGGAGGCGCGCCTGTCACCTTGCTCATCGTTTCGCGAATCGCGCCGAACATCGCGGTGAACACCGGAATCTTGTCCATCGGGTGCCAGCTCGACACGAGCGCTTTTGCGCCCGGCTCGAGCACGCGGCGCAGCTCGGCGAACCCCTTCGCGCGATCGGGGAAGAACATGAGGCCGAACATCGAGAAGCCCGCGTCGAACGTCGCGTCGGCGTAGGGCAGCGCCTGGCCGTCGCCGAGCTGCGGTGTGATCGTCGAGATGCCGAGCTGCGCGATGCGCGCGGTGAGCTTGTCGATCATCTGCGGCGAGAAGTCGAGCGCGTCGACGCGATGGCCATCCTGCGCCGCGAGCACGGACAGCGTGCCGGGCCCGCATGCCACATCGACAATCCGCGAGCTCGCCGGCGGCGCGACGAGCCGCAGCGCCTCGCGCGCGAACGCCTCGAACATCGGCACCACTTCTTCAGCGTATGCGCTGGAAACCAGATCCCACGGCATCGGTACAGCGAGCGGCGAGCCTTGCGTCATGCCGCGACCGTACTGCTAACGCAGCGTGAAGCCCATGCCGTCGAGCCACGCCTTGAGTGCGGCTTGCACCTTTGGATCTTTCGAGCGCTCGGAGACGAGCAGGCTCGCGTACGCGAGATCTTTGTCGCCTTGCTCGAGCTTGATGAAGCCCATGAGCAGCTGGACCTCGTCGCGATTGCCGTTGACCCATGCGCGCGTGACGAAGTCGAACGCGTCGTCGGCCTTGCCCGCGGCGAGCGCGCACAACGAGCGACCGATCCACGCGCGTGCGTTCCACAGCTTCTCGTCGTCGGTGCCGTTGAACTCGAGCACCTTGATCGCGTCGTCCCACAGCGCGTTGGCGACCGGGCAGTCCCCCTTGCTGCGCTTGAGCTGGCCGAGCTTGGCCTTCGCGATCCCCTGGTCGGATCCGCTCGTCGCCTCGATCTCCTTCTCGAGCGCATCGGCCGACCGCTTTGGATCGAAGCCGTCGTAGCCGAGGTTCTTGATCGCGTTACGCACGATCGGCAGATGCCCGGGATGGCCGACCTTTGATTCCGGCAAACCTTTCGACGTCGGCCGGATGACGTTGAGCTGCGGCGGCCCAGCCGCCGAGCCGGCCGTCACCGCCACCGGACCCGCCGCGGCGACCGCTGCGTCCGCCGGTGCTGCGCGCGGTGCACCAGCGACCTTCACGCCCGCGTCGCGCGCGCGCGCCACGCCCGCATCGCGTGCGACGGTCGCGAGCACGCCGGCATCGATCGACGTCGCCGGCGGTGGTGGCGCCTCGACAATCGCTCTATCGTCGCGACCTGCGTCCGCGTGCTCCGGCTCGACGACTGCCGGCGTCGCATCCCGCGTGATCGCGAGCTGCTGCCGCGTTGGCTCGGCCTTCGAGTTGAAGTACACGACGATGCCGCTCACCGTGCCGACCACGACCAGCACGAGCAACGCGATGATCCAGCGCGGCTCGGTCACGGGGACCTTCACGCTACGCAGCTCGGCGAGCAGCTCCTGCATCGACGCAAAGCGCTCGGCCGCGTCGTACGACAGACCACGCGCGATCGCGTTGCGCACGTCCCTCGGCACCATCGCCCACCGCGCGTCGTCGAGCGGGCGACCACCGAGCGCTTCGCGCATTGCGACACAGAAGCTGTACTGGTCGGCGCGCGCGTCGACATCGGCGCCGAACTGTTGCTCCGGTGCCATGTAACCGGGCGTGCCCATCAGCGCGCCAGTCTTCGTGAGCGGCTTCGCTTCGCCGACGTCGATGCGAGCGAGACCAAAATCGGCGACCCGTGCGCGCGAGCTCCGATCGACGAGCACGTTGTCGGGCTTGAAGTCGCGATGCACGAGACCGGCAGCGTGCGCCGCAGCGAGGCCCTCGCCGACCTGAATAAAAATGTCGAGCAGCTCGCGCCACCCGCGCGACTCGCGCAGCCACGCCGACAGCGTCTGGCCATCGACGAGCTCCATCGCGATAAACAGCCGGCCGTGATCGCTGCCCACCTCGTACACCTTGACGACGTTCGGATGCTCGAGCCGCGCCATCGCCTGCGCCTCGCGCAACAGCCGCGCTCGATACGCCGGGTGCTCGGTGTCGGTACGCACGAGCTTGAGCGCGACCGCCCGACCGAGGTCTGCGTCTTCGCACGCGAGCACGACGCCCATGCCGCCTTCGCCGAGACGCCGGCGCACGATGAAGTGACCGATCGCGGCGCCGGGGCCGAGCTCGTCGCTCGCGGCCACCACATCACCCGCGGGTACCTCGAGTGTCGAGTCAGGCCCACTGCCCTGCGCGATCGGTCCGCGCTGGCTCGGCTCGGCGACTGGATTCGGTAGCGTACGTTCCGGCGACGGCGTCGTCGGCGCGCTGCCGAGATCGTCGCGCTTGCGCCGGTCGTCTTCCATCGCCCGCAAATCTACCGCTTCGCTCGCAGTTTGCGAGTAGGCGTCGACGGTCAATCGAGTTGTCGACGGTACTGCGTGCGGGCGATAACAGGCGCACCATGTCGCTATGTTCGTCGGTCACTACGGTCCCGCGTTCGCGCTCAAGCGGTGGGCGCCATCGACGCCGCTGATCGCGCTGTTCCTCGGCGTCCAGCTCGTCGATATCGCGTGGGCGATCTTCGTGCTGGCCGGGATCGAGCACGTGCGGATCGTTCCCGGCATCACCGAGACCAACGCGCTCGATCTGTTCTACATGCCGTACACGCACGGCCTGGTCGCGGGCCTGTTGTGGTCGGTCGCCGCCGGCGCCGTGACCTGGCTCGCCACGCGCCGACAGTCGTTGCGCCCCGCGATCGCGGTCGCGCTCGCCGTGCTCTCGCACTGGCTGCTCGACCTCATCATGCATCGCCGCGACCTACCGATCTTCGACGACAGCTACAAGGTCGGGCTCGGGCTCTGGCACCATCGCTGGCCCGCGCTCGCGCTCGAGCTCGTCACGCTCTGGGCCGGGCTCGTGCTGTACGCACGCGGCACGCGCGCACGCGATCGCATCGGTGGCCTCGGCCTGTGGATCTTCGGCGTCGCGCTCGCGGCTACGCAGGTGATCCTGCTCCTCGGCGAGGCGCCACCGACACCGAGCGCGACCGCTGCGTCGGCGCTCGCGGGCTACATCGTGCTCGCTGTCGTCGCGTGGTGGATCGATCGTCACCGCGAACGGCGCTGATCACGGCGCACGTCGAGGGATGCGACCGCGCCGACTTCGCCCGACATCCTGTATTGACGTGATCATCCATTCGCGACCGCGACTTTTGCCAAGTCCGGTACGCTGGAGGCATGCGGTCAACCCAGGTG
>DATDCH010000089.1:0-10227 GCA_036524455.1 Kofleriaceae bacterium
GAGCGAGTTCGAAGGCGGCTGGCTCAGCTACGAGTTCTCGACGGGTAACATCGTCGAGTGGCGGCGGTGACTATTTCGCGGGCTGGTATTCGCCGAACCGCTTACGCATGACATCCGCGATTTCGCCGACGGTCGCCATCGCCTTGACCGCGCCGACGATCGGCGGCAGCAAGTTCGTGGTGCCGGCGGCCGCGTCGTCGAGCGCCTTGAGCGCGCGCGCGTGCTCGGCGGCGTTGCGCTTTGCTCGCACTGCGGCGACGCGCCGGCACTGCTCGGCTTCGAGCTCGGGATCGATCTTGGCGACCGGCACCGGCTCCTCCTCGGCGAGCACGAAGTCGTTGACGCCGACGACGATGCGCTGCTTCGCCTCGACCGCACGCTGGTGCTCGTACGCTCGGCGCTCGATCTCCTTCTGCGGATAGCCGCGCTCGATCGCGGCGACCATGCCGCCCATCTTGTCGATCTCGTCGATGTACGCCTGCGCGCGTTTCTCGATCTCGTCGGTGAGCGACTCGATCGCGTAGCTGCCGCCGAGCGCGTCGATGAAGTCGGCGACGCCGCTCTCGTGCGCGATGACTTGCTGCGTGCGTAGCGCGATGCGGGCGGCTTCCTCGGTGGGCAGGCCGAGCGCCTCGTCGTAGCTGTTCGTGTGCAGCGACTGTGTGCCGCCGAGTACCGCAGCGAGCGCCTGCACGGTCACGCGCACGACGTTGACGAGCGGCTGCTGCGCCTGCAGCGTGACGCCCGCGGTTTGCGTGTGGAAGCGCAGCATCTGGCTCTTCGCGCTCTTCGCGCCGAACCGGTCGCGCATGATCTTGGCCCACATGCGGCGGGCGGCGCGGAACTTCGCCACTTCCTCGAGGAAGTTGTTATGCCCGTTGAAGAAGAAGGACAGCCGCGACGCGAAGTCGTCGACGGCGAGCCCGGCATCGATCGCCGCCTTCACGTACGCCATGCCGTCGGCGAGCGTGAACGCGACCTCTTGCACGGCGTCGGAGCCGGCTTCGCGGATGTGATAGCCGCTGATCGACACCGTGTTCCACTGCGGCACGTCCTTGCTGCAGTACGTGAACGTGTCGGTGATGAGCCGCATCGAGCCCTGCGGCGGGTAAATGTACGTGCCGCGCGCGATGTACTCCTTGAGGATGTCGTTCTGGATCGTGCCGCGCAGCGCGTTCGCCGCCACGCCTTGCTCCTCGCCGACCGCGATGTAGAGCGCGAGCAAGGTCGCGGCGGTCGCGTTGATCGTCATCGACGTCGACACATCGGCGAGCGGAATGCCGTCGAACAGCACGCGCATGTCATCGAGCGAATCGATCGCGACGCCGACCCGGCCGACTTCACCGCGCGCCATCATGTGATCGCTGTCGCGGCCCATCTGCGTCGGTAGATCGAACGCCACCGACAAGCCCTTGCCGCCGTGCGCGAGCAAATACTTGTAGCGCTGGTTTGACTCGGCCGCGGTGCCGAAGCCCGCGTACTGGCGCATCGTCCAGAACTGGCCGCGGTACATCGTCGGCTGCACGCCGCGCGTGAACGGGAACGCGCCGGGCGCCGTCGCGTCGCCGCGCGCGTCGTCGGGACCATACGCGCCTTTGATCTCGATCTCGGCGTCGGTGGCGAACTTGGCCTTGCGCAGTTTGGGCGGCTTGGGTTTCCGGTCGTCGCTGCCTTGGCTCACGGGCCGTGTGTAGCAGAGATCCGCTACAATGAGCCTATGGCCCGCTCGGTCGCTGTCATCGTCTTCATCGCGATCGTCGCGGCGACGGGCATTTACTTCTGGCAGCGGCCCACGGTGGCGCGAGGCGACGTCATCGCGTCCGACCTCGTGCGCACGAACGAATCGGTCAAGGCGATGACCTGCGACCAGGACATCCCGATCGACGTCGACGGCGCGACGTTCCACTGCGGAGTCGAGTTCAAGGCCGGCGGCGTGCAGCGGATGAAGTTCGCGATGGACCGCAACGGCAAGATCACCCAGCAGCCGCAGCCGCAGCAGCAGCAGACCAACGAGCAGCATCCGCCCGTGAAAAAGACCTCGGATCCCTGGGGCGACTGACGCTCAGCGCGTGATATACGGGGCCTGCGATGCCGAATTACGCCAAGCTGCATGACCTGATCAGCCATCGCGTGACGATCGAGTACGACACCGGCGCGAGGGTCACCGGATACCTCGCCTCGTGTCAGCCCGCATCGGGCCCGGTCGAGTTCGTGGTGATCTCCGAAGCCAAGCTCATCGATTCGCGCGGCCGCGTGGTGCGCGAGACCGCCGAGCTGACGATGTGCCCGAACGTGGTGACGTCGATCGCGATCGCCGAAGGGCCGAGCGGCCGCGATCTCAAAGCCGGTTGATCTTCGTCCCGGCGTTTTCCCGGCGTTATCCGGCCGCGCCCATCTTGCCGCCGAACTGCGCGACAAGTGCGTCGTCGTGATCGTCGGCGTACATCGTCACGCGCTTGATCAGCTCGCGGACTTCGCTGCGATCGAGATCCAGCGTCGAGCGCTCGGCGACGAGCAAGATGTGCTCGCCTTCGGTCGCGAACGCGGCGCCGCATAGCGAGCCGTTGAGCGCCAGCAGGTGCGCGTTGAGCGCGGGGCGATCGACCTTGCCGTCGATCGTCATCACAGTCGAGCACACGCGCAGGTGCGTGAACTCGGTGCGATCGACCAGCGACACGGTTGTGAGAGCGGAGCCCTTGTGGACCTGCCACGCATGCAGCGCACCGCTGCCGGCGTGACGGCTGCTCGCCGCGTCGTGGCCGAGCTCGCCGAGCACTGCTTCGACGAGCGCGACGGTGGACGCCAGGTTCGACTCTCGCTGATTGGCAAACAGTGCGTGCGCCACGGGGGCAGACTAACATCGCCGCGTGCGCAAACGCATCGCGATCCTGGCGGCAATTGCCGCGGTCGTCGCGACGGCCATCGTGCTGATTGCCATGCGCGTGGGGCCGCCGAAGGGCGTGGCTCTCGTGACGCGTGGGGATGGCGGCGCGTCAGTGCGTGCGCCGAAACCGCCGCAACTTCCGGATCCGGGCACGCGGATCATGGGCGTCGTGATCGACGGTGCCGGGATTCCGGTCGCGGGCGCGCTCGTCAGCGCGGAGCCGGAAGTCGGCGTCGTCGATCGCGCGATCGGCGGTGCGAGCGCCGGTGATGCCGGTGTCGCGCGCGATGCCGGTGCAACGGCGGCCGGCACGACTGCCGATGCGGGCGTCACGGCGGGCACGCCGACGGGCGCGGATGGCCGCTTCGTGATCGGCGGACTCGAACCCGGGCGCTATCGCGTGCGCGTGAGCGGAACGGGCTTGCTCGCAGCCGAGCTGCGCATGGTTGCGGTGCCCGCCGATGACACGCGGATCGTCGTCGCGCGCCAGGTGTCGATCGACGGCGTGGTCACCGATGGCGGCAAGCCGGTCGTCGGCGCGAACGTCGGCATTCGCGGCGACGCGATTGGCGGCACGCTCGAAGTGAAGACCGACATCAAAGGCGGGTTCGCCGTGCCGAACCTGCCCGAAGGCCGCTATCAGGTGTTCGCGTGGCAGGGGCCGCTCGCCGCGCGTGCGGTGCGCGTGACCCGACTCGGCGCGGGACCGTTCACGCCCGTCGAGCTGCGTCTCGAGGCGGGGACGATCGTCGTCGGTCGCATCATCGACCGCACGGAGGGTGTCGGGCTCGTCGCGGCCGTCGAGCTGCGCCCGGTCGGCGACGATCAAGCGCCGCGCTACGCGCGCAGCGGCGACGACGGCGTGTTCCGCATCGAGGGCATTCCGCACGGACGATGGATCGCCGACGCGTTCACGCCCGGCTACATCTCGCCCGGCGGCGTCGAGCTCGAAGCGGGGAAGGGCATCCCGGAGCTCGCACTCTTGCGCGGTGGCGTGATCGAAGGTCGCGTGCTCGACGGTGACGGCAACCCGATCGCGGGGGCGAGTGTGCGCGCGCTGACGACCGGCAACAACGCGAGCGAGCACTCCGCGCAAGTCGATCGCGATCAGCTGCGCCGATTCTCGGGCCGCACGTCGGCGCCGGCGGTCGATCTGAGCGGTGGGTTCTCCGCCGATCCGCAGTTCGTGCCGCGCGGCGAGCTCGGCGTGTTGCTCGGGCCGATTCCGCCAATTCCTCCGCCCGGGACGGTCGCCGCGCGGCCCGCGTCGATCATCGACCCGCGGATCGCCGATGCCGGCCTCGCGGGTGAGCCGGAGCCGCTCGCGATCGATGCAGCGCGCGCGTCGATCTGGACGACCGGCGCCGACGGTCGCTATCGCATTCGCGGCATCGCGAAGAGCAAGCTGCATGTGCTCGCCGCCGCGAGTGGGTTCGCGGAGGCGCGCTCGCGTCAGGTCTCGATCGCGACCGGCGAGCAAGTCGCCGGCGTAGACATCACGTTGACCCCGGGCACATTCGTATTCGGCAAAGTCAGCGATGCGCGCGGTGCGCCGGTCGCTGGCGCGCAGGTCACCGCGACGCCCGACGTCGGTGTGCCGCTCAACGCATTCGCCGACGGTGATGGCATGTATCGGCTCGGCCCGATCACCGGCAAGCTCGAGCTGTCGGCGAGCGCGTACGGTCACGTCGGTGCGGTGCGCGTGATCGACGTCGCGCCGGCGAAGGGACGCATCGCCGCCGAGCGCCGCGAAGACATTGTTCTGGATAGCGCGAACGCTCTGTTGGCCGGCACACTCGACGACGCGACCGGCGCCGCAGTCGCCGCTGCAACGATCGAGGTGATCGGCGGCTCGGGCGTCGGGCGCAATGCGGTCACCGCCGACGACGGTACGTTCTCGATCGACATGCTGCCGAGCGGCAAGGTTCGCGTGCGCGTCACGCATCCCGACTATCCGCCCGCCGAGCTCGATGCGGTCGCGTCGGCAACCGGTGAACGCGCGCGCCTGCGCCTCGCGCTCGGCGGTCAGGTCGAAGGGGCGCTGCTCGACGAAGGCAACGGCGAGCCAATCGCGGGCATGACGGTCGATGCGAAAGGGCCCAGCGGCCACACCGCCGATGCGACGACCGACGCGAAAGGCCTGTGGAAGCTCGGCCCGCTCGTGCCCGGTAAGTGGCGCATCACGGTCAAGCTGCCCGGGTTCCTGCCGGTCACGCGCGACGTCGACGTGCCGGTCTCGCGCGCACCGGGCGTCACGTCGGTGCTCGACGTGCGCATCGAGCTCGAGCGCGGCGCGATCATCGGCGGCACGGTGCGCGATCGTCGCGGGCAACGCGCCTCCGGTGCGCATGTCGTCGTCAAGCGCGCCGACGGTCGCGGCGAGCCCGTCGAAGCCGACGCCGATGCACAAGGCGAGTTTCGCATCCACGATGCGCCGACCGGTTTGCTCGTCGTCAGTGCGACGCTCGGTGACGACAGCGGCTCGACGAGCACGACGGTGCGGCCCGGTGCCGAAGTGCTTGGGCTCGCGATCGAAATCCGTTAGCTGAGCTAGGATTTCTCGCGGCTGCTGAACCCGCGTCGAGGGAATTGAATTGATCGAGCCATCGGTTCGGCGTACGGAGGGCCGATGGCGCATCCACTGCTACCGATTGTCGACGAGGTGTTGGCGAAGCTCACGGACGCCACGCTGAGACTTTCCGAGGCCGCGAAGTGGGCGGATCGCGATCGCGCCGAGCTCACACCGCTCGCGCTGCTCGGCGGACCGATCAAGTACTGGAAGTGGCACAAAGCGAAGCAGGCGGTCGGTGAGGCGGTGAAGCTGATCGATACGCTGCGCACTCGTTCTGCTGAGGCGCGCGACCTGCCGGAGCTCGCAGCGGAGTTTTCGAAGCTCGACATGGTCAACGACATGTTCGACTTGTTGCCATTCAACGTGCGCCGTGTCGGCACGAAGGGCGGCCCGAGCCCGATCAAGCAACAGCTCGGCGTCGAGACGACCGTGTTGAATCAGATCGAGACGACACGCACGACCGTCGAGCACGCACTCTCCGAGGTCGGTCTGCTGCACGCACGACTGCGCGCGTCCGCGGCGGGCTGACCAGCTAACGGCCGTTCCGAAGTGCTCGGGCTCGCAATCGAAGTCCACTGACGTCGAATCGGCGGCCGCGGTTTACGCGATGACCGTATGATGAGCGAATGCGGCGGTGGTCCATCTGCATGCTCAGCTTGACCGGCTGTGCGCAGGTGTTTGGCCTCGACTCGCCGGCCGCGACGAACGTCGATGCGTCGATCAGCGATAGCTCGACGAACGACAGCGACCCGGGTCAGAATTGCTGGGGCGACAACTTCGACGACAACATGATCGACGCGAACCGGTGGGTCACCTTCATCGAGGGCATGCAGCAGGTGGTCGAGACCGACCAGCAACTCCACATCGTTCTCGATAACACCTCCGGGTCGGCATACAGCGGCCTCGATACGAAAACGACGCTTGCCACCGACGCCGGCGTGGAGGTCGAGGTCGTGGAACCCACCAGAGACAACGCGACGGAGACCGCGCTCGCGCTGTTTCGAGGCGGCGCCAACCAGCTCGTGCTCACGAAGGACGGTGCAAACCTGCGCGCGGTCGTGAAGACCGACGGCGTGAACATGTTCAGCGAAGTCGCGTGGGACGCGGTCGCGCATCACTACTTCCGGATCGAGCGAGCGATGAACGACGTCACGTTCTCGACGAGCAGCGACGGGATGCAGTGGGACGTGCTGTGGCGGACGACCGCAGCGTTCGCCACTCAGCCGCTACGCGCGCAGATCTACGCGGGGCACTACATGCAAGTGCCGGCGACGAAGGTCGTGTTCGATAATTTCAAGGTCCTGGATCCTGCCTGCATGCCGTAAGGTGAACGAATGCGTGGCTACCTCGCGATATGGGCAGTCGTGGCGGCATGCGGAAACGGCGGCGGCTCCGGCGTGGACGCGACCGGCGATCCGCTGGCCGATGGAATCGGACTGTCGATCCTCGACGCCTACGGCAAGGCGTGGGGCGAGGGCGATGCAGCTGCGCGCAAACGCCTGCTCGAGTATTCGGCGGTCGACACCCTGACCGTGTACGAACCGACCCGCACGCTCGCGTCGCGCGACGCGGTCGATGCGGCGATCGTCGAGTTCTTGGCCGGCACGCCCGGAGGCAGCGTCGTGCTCGTCGGCAACATTCGCGAGGCGCACGAGCGCGTGTGGTTGCGTTGGGATACCCGTAACGGCAGCGGGACGAGCATTGCCGCCGGCGTCGATCTGATGAAACGCGGACCCGACCAGCGCCTGGAGCGCGTGCACAGCTTTTTCGGTTCGCTGCCGACGACGGTCGGTACGCACACGCCGGTGCAGCAGGCCCTCATCGATGCGTGGAACCAGCCGAACGGAAGCATGCGCAACGCGCTGCTCGCCACCGCCGTCACCGATGATGTCGTGTTCGCGATCGAAAGCGAGTCGGTCATCATCAGCGGCCGCGCGACACTCTCCGCGATCATCGGCACCAAGTTGAGCGCGGAGCCTGGCCGCGTGCTTTCGGTGACGAGCGGCTACCTCGATCTGCCCAAGGCATTTCACGTCGCATGGAAGGTCGACGGCACGACCGGGCCGCCCTCCGGCGTCATGATGGGTTTGCTCGCCGACGACGGCCGCATCGCGGAAGCCGTGTACTTCGACGGCGCGGAGCCGTGAGCAGCGAGCGCGAGCCAGCGCGCGAATCGAGTAGGTCGGCTCGGCCGCTCGCTCACCGGCGCTAGCCGCGGCGGCGGCGCATGCGATTGATGTCGATGATCATCGTCGGCGCCGCGTGCAGATCCTCGTCGTAGATCGGCGTGCGCGGTTGGCTCTTGCGTTGTGGCTTCGGAGGTGGCTGCGCGGCGCGCTGGCGGGATTGGCCGCGCGGACCGTCGAGGATCACCGTCTTCGCGCCGTGGATATCGTCTTGCTCGACGATGCGGCGGCCGTGCTCGTCGACCTTTGGCATCGTCGTGAAGTTCGACTCGCTCGAGAAATCGTTCGGCGACACGGCTTGCACCGAGACGCTCGTCGGCTTGGGCTGGAACGGAACCTCCGGCGGCTCGAAGTCGTCGTCGCGGACCATGAGGCTCTCGCCGACGTCGTCGCTCGGCGCATCTGACAGCACGAACTCTTCGAGCATGCGCAGCTCGCGCTCGATCTCTTGCGCGAACATCTTGCGGATGAAGCGCCCGAGGTGGCTGCGCGAGTAGTTCGGCATGAACTTGCGCAGGAACGCGCGCAGGTCACCTTCGGCCTCGGCGGCCGTCTGATAGCGGTTCGCGCGGCTGCGCGTCAGGCACTTGTCGGCGATCTGCTCGAGCTCGGGCGGGATGCCGGGCTGCAGCTCGCTGATCGAGCGGTACTTCGCGTCACGCACCTTGATCAGCAGGTCCATCTCGTTCGTCGCGGTGAACGGCGGGATGCGCGTCAGCATCTCGTACAGGCAGCTGCCGAGCGAGAATACGTCGCTGCGGTGATCGAGCTTGCGGCCGAGCGCTTGCTCGGGGCTCATGTACTTGACCTTGCCCTTGATGACGCCGGTCTTCGTGGTCACGCGCGACAGCGTGGCCTTCGCGATACCGAAGTCGCACAGCTTCACCTCGCCCGAGTAGCTGCAGATGATGTTCGACGGCGATACGTCGCGGTGGATGATGCGCAACGGGCGGCCGCGCGAGTCGACCGCGGAGTGTGCCGCGTGCAGTGCGGCGCCGACCTCGGCGCAGATATACGCGGCGTGCTCGGGCGGAATCGGCTTCTTCTTCGCGCGGCAGCGCTCGAGCACGGTGCGCATGTCCTTGCCGTCGACATGCTCCATCGCGATGAAGTACTCGCCGTGTGCGCGCGCGAACTCGTAGACGCGCGCGATGCTTTGGTGGCGGAGCACGCTCGCGATCTTTGCTTCGTCGACGAGCATCTGGATGAAGTCGTCGTCCTCGGCGAGGTGGGCGAGCACGCGCTTGACCGCGACCAGGTGCGGGGTGCCGTTGGCGTCGAAGGTCTTGGCTCGATAGATCTCGGCCATGCCGCCGAACGCGATGCGATCCAGCAAATGGTAACGGCCGAGCTGCTGAGCCCTTCTCACCGGCGTCGACCAGAGTACCACGGCGTGGCGTAACCGCCGAGATCCGCTATGCTACCCGGCATGTCTCGCGTTCTCGCCCTAGCCCTTCTGATCGGAGGCAGCGGCTGCGCTGCCTGCGGTAACGGTTCGAAGTCACCCGGTGATCAGGCAAAGACCACCGGCGGAGGCGACGAGAAGATCGTCGTGCCAGGTGCAAGAGGCGGCGCCCCGGGAGGCGCGCAGATCACCGGTGCGACCGAGGGCGCCGCAAAAGGCGGTATCGGCGACGCCAGCGATCCGCGCTTTCACCTCAAGCCAGAGGAGGGTGCGATCTCCGTCGAGAAGGGCGAAGCGAAGGTCGGCGCCGAAGCGACCGGCGGGCTCAAGCTCGCTCCCGCGACCGGCTATCACGTCGCGACCGACTATCCGATCAAGCTTTTGCTCGAAGCGCCTCCCGGCGTGAAGCTCGCGAAGACCGAGCTGTCGGCGGGCGGCCGCAACAAGGAGCAGGGCGACGCCGCCACGCTCACCGAGCAGTCACTCGCGTTCGCGGTCAAGGCCACTGCCGAGAAGCCGGGCAGCTACGAGATCAAGGGCGTGTTCAAGTTCGGTATCTGCGAGAAGGAAAGCTGCCATCCGAAGAAGCAGCCGATCACGATCACCGTTGCGGCTAACTGAAGTAGTGTCGATTCGTGGCTGAGATCCCGCCGCCGGTCAAAGACACGCTGCTCGAGCTGCACGCGGCGGTCCGCGAGGACTTCACGCGCAATCGCCGGGTGATGTCGTTCTCCGAATACCTCGCGCTCGCGTTCGCGGAGCCGACCCGCCAGCTGCGGTCGTCGACGCAGTACATCGTCGACTGCTTCGACCACTATGGATCGGAGAAGGTCACGTATCCGTACGGCGAGGTCACCCGGTTCAAGCTGTTCGACGCACCGTGGGCAAACGGCGAAGATCGGCTGTTCGGCCAGGAGATGGTTCAGAACACGACGTACCGGATCCTGCGCACGTTCGTGCAGGACGGCCGGCCGAACAAGCTGATCCTGCTGCACGGCCCCAATGGCTCGGCGAAGTCGACCTTCATCCGCTGCCTCGGACGCGCGCTCGAGCACTACTCGACGCTCGAAGAAGGGGCGCTCTACCGCTTCTCGTGGATCTTTCCCGCGCAGAAGCACACGCGCGGCGGCATCGGGTTCGGTGGGGTAGGTGGTGCGGTCGGTGCTGGCCCGGAGAGCGT
>DATDCH010000090.1:0-7053 GCA_036524455.1 Kofleriaceae bacterium
GGACGCGTTCGATCCCGAGCCGCGCTGCGATCGCTTCGATCTCGGTGGTTGCCCCGAGCACCGGCAAGCCGCTGATGCTGGTGCCGATCTTCAGCGCGTTGTCATCGAGAAACCCGACCGGCTGCAGCTTGAGATCTGGGCGGCGAGAGATCTCGCGCGCGACCATCACGCCGGCCTCGCCCGCGCCGATCAGCAACACGCGGCGGCGATCGCCGTCGGTCACGCGGGTCTTCACGTCGCGGCTCTCGCCGTGGAAGCGCCAGGCCGCGCGGATACCCACGATGCCGAGGAACACGAGCGCGAAGTCCATCGCGAGCACGCCGAGCGGGATGTAGACCGCGGCGGTCGGGATCATGGACGGCAGCGCGAGGCGCAGGATCACGAGAACCGTGGTCGATGCCGACACGGCGATTCCCACGCGCACGACGTCGTCCATGCTCATGTAGCGCCATGCCATCCGCGGCACGCCGAACATCGCGAGGAAGACGTACTGGACGAGGATGACGATCGGCCAGTCGATCAGGAACAGCTCGACGATCGCTTCTGGCAGCCGGAACTCGAAGCGAAACAAGAACGCGAGCCAGTACGCGACCGAGAGCACCAGAAGGTCGAGGGCGACCTGGAGGCTGCGCTTTACGAGACGTGGCATAGGGGACGGCGATTAGTGGAATGACAGTGAGCGAACGTTCACCGTCCTGATATCACCAAGCGGCATTCACGTCACAATCATCTGTTGTGCAACCGATGGATGTTCCACCGTGCCCGAGCGCACACCTGACGGTCCGGATTGCCTCGATTCCACGGGGCAACCTGGGCCTGGACAAACCTTCGCCAGGCTGGTTGGATGCGGCGGTTTTCCCCTGCCGTTGAACACTACTTCGCTCCGGGACAACTCACCCCCTCGATGCGCATCCTCCTTCTACTTGCGGTGCTCCTCACGTCCTGTGGCGATGACCCACCCGTGAACTACCCGACCGTCGCGCCATTCGACGACACCAAGCTCGCGCTCGGTCCCGGCGACAAGATCGCACTCACGATTTTCTACGGTGCGAAGGAGACCAAGGCCACCTACAGCCTAGATGGCTCCGGTCAGATGGAGGTCCAGTTCATTGGGAGTGTCTCCGCGGGTGGCAAGAACGCTGGCGAGGTGCAGGAAGAGATCCGCGCGCGGCTGGCCGATGGCTATCTGGTCGAGCCGGTCGTGTCGCTCACGATCGTCGAGATCAACTCGCTCCGGTGCTCGGTGTTCGGTCACGTCGCGAAGAGCGGCTCGGTGAAGTTCACGCCCGGGATGACGATCACCGAAGCGATCGCGCAAAGCGGTGGGTTCTCGCCGCTCGCCCGCAAGAACATGGTCCAGGTCACGCGCAACTACGAGGGCAAGAAGGAAACCTACAAGGTTCCGGTCGAGCTGATCGCCGAGGGCAAGCGTCCCAACTTTCCGATGATGCCGGGCGATCAGGTCTTCGTCCCCGAACGTGCATGGTAGTCGCATGCGGTTGCGTGACCGGGCGTCGGGACTGTTCGGTTGCGCCGCATTGCTCTTCGCGATCCTCGCCGTCGGCGGCGTCCTACGCTGGACGCAGGCCGTGGTCGCTGGGCTCGTCGCGCTCGCGCTGATTCCAAACGTCTGGTCGCGTCGCGTCCTGGTCCGGGTCTCCCCGTTGGTCGTGGTTCTCGGGATCGCGGCCGGGGTCACGGCATTCCAGTTGATCCCGTTGCCGCAAGGCTTGCTCGATTCGTTGAACCCGGTCGGCATGAGCCTCCGCGCCGACGGTGCCGCGTTGTTCGGGGTCGACCCGTGGCAAGCGCTCACGCTCGACGCGCCGGGTTCGCTCCGAGCGCTCGCCTTCTTCCTCATCTTGCTCGGCGTCGCAGCGCTTGCCCTACGGATGTCGGTGACGGAGCGCGGCCGGTTTCAGGTGCTCGCGTGTGTCACGGGCAGCATCGCCGTGTGCGCGCTGGTCGTCGGCGTGCACGCCGTCTTCGATGCCAGCACGCTGTACGGACTCTACGATCCCGAACAAGCCGCTCCTCTCGTGCTCGGGCCGTTGCTCAATGCAAACCACCTCGGTGGGTTGATGGCCGTCGGCGCGGTGCTGGCGATTGGCTTGGTGACCCACGGCGCACAACCGAGCTGGATGCGCGCGGGGTGGGTCGTGACGATCATCGGTTGCGGGCTCATCACGGTGGCCACGCTGTCGCGCGGGGCGACGGTCGCACTCGGCGCCGGTGCAGCCGTGACGCTTGCGGTCCTCCTCGGGCAACGGTTCGTGCGGGCCGGAGGCAGTCGGCGCCGGCGCGCACGCGTGGTCATGACTTCCGCGCCGATCGGCATCGTCGCCACCTGCACGGTGCTGATCGTGATCTTGCTCAACGCCGGCGGCGTCGAACGCGAGCTGTCGCGCACTTCACTGCAGGAGATCGAGCAGCCGACCAGCAAGTACGCGGCCTGGAAGTCCGCCGTTCATCTGATCGAGGAGGCCCCGTGGCTCGGAGTCGGGCGCGGCGGAATGGAGCCCGCGTTCACCCGGGTTCATCCCGCGAGCGGCTTCGTGACGTTCTCGCACCTCGAGAACGAATACGTGCAGGCCGTGGTCGACTGGGGCGTCGTCGGTGCCGTGATGCTCGGGCTCGCGATGCTGTGGCTCGCCGTCATCGCGATCCGACGCTGGCGCGATGGTCCATTCGCCGCTGCAGCACTCGGTGCGTCCGTTGTCGTCGCGCTCCAGAGTAACTTCGACTTCGGGATCGAGATGCTCGGCGTCGCGGTCCCGCTTACCGCGATCGTCGCGACGTTGTCCTATCGCCCGCTCCGCGAGGTCGAAGCCCGCAGGCTCGCGGTCGCACGCGGCCTTCGCATCCTGCACATCGTCGCACTGGCAGTCGTGGCGATCTTGCTGCTGTCGGACGTGACGGCGTCGCTCGACGACGATCACGTCGCGCTCGCGGAGCGTGATGATCTCCCGGTCGACGAGCTTCGCGAGGTCGCCGAGCGCCATCCGCTCGACTACTACGTCTACGCGCGCGCCGCGACCACGCTCGCGAAGTCTGGCGATCCTGGCGCGATCCGCATGCTGAATCACGCGCTGCGCTTGCACCCGACGCATGCTGGACTCCATCGCATGGCCGGCCACTTGCTGCTCCAGACCAAGCACTACGATCAGGCCGCACTCGAATACGCAGCAGCCCTGCGCGCCACCAAAGCACCACAGACACTCCTCGGCGAGATCGTCGAGCGGTTTCCCGAGGACAAGGCCGCGGCGGCCATTCCACCCGACTTCGCGAACCTCGACGTCGTCATCAGGACGCTGCGCGAGCTCGGACGGCCGAAGGTCGCGACGGCATGGTTGCGGCACGTCCTAATCGCCAATCCGCAAGACGTTCACGCCTGCGAGCTGCTGTACGCGATCGCGCTCCGCGAAGACGACCTCGGCGCCGCCGAAGAAGCCGGCCGTAGTTGCGTCAAGATCGTGCCCGATCGCACGACGCGGCTCTCCCTCGCGAAAGTTCTGATGCGAAAAAAGAGCTACGTCGAAGTGCTGCGGTTACTCGAGGACGTCGAGCTCTGGTCGGGGCGGATCGAGGACAAGATCAGCGGCTGGTTCGTACTCTGTGACGCGCACGAAGGCATGGCGAACTGGGATGTGGCGAAGCGCTGCATTCGACAGCTCGAGATCTCGGGCTATGCGTCGCCGGTCCATCGTGCCGAGATCAACAAGCGGCTGGAGCGGATCGAGAAGGCAAAGCGTGACGCAGCCTTGAAGCTTCCAGGCGCGGGCTCGACGCTTCCTGTAACACCCATTCACCCGATCCTGAAGACCACTTCAGGATCGGGAAGCGGATCCGCTGGCTCGGGAACGTAGTGTAAGGTGTTGCGGTGAGTGCGCGAGTTGGGCCGATCGTCACGTTGTGTGCGTGCACGTTCGCCCCGCCACCCGCGGACATCGACGGCGCGATGGATGTGCCGCGAGAGTCGATCGGAGAAGATCCGCCTTCCGCCCGGTTCACCGAGAATCTCGTCGGCTTCTGGACGTTCGACGATACGTCGCCGAGCACGATGGCCGCCGATACCTCGGGCACCGCGACTCCCGTGCCCATGCTCGTGATCGACGATGCCGACCACGGTCCACCCGTGTTCGCAGGCGGCCGGGTCACAGCATCAGCACGCGCGCTCCTGCAATCGGCGAAGAACAACCACCTGCCACCCGACTGCGAGTCCGCGGCGGCGGTGACGCTCGAGGCGTGGGTCTCGCCGCTTCCGGCGAACCAGGGCTCGCTCGCGGAGCCGGTCTTCATCACCGGCCTCGCGAAGAGCGTCTCCGATCGCGATGTGGTGCTGCTCCAGGCCAACGGCCAGTGGCTCGCGCGCGTGCGGACCGGCGCCGCAGACGGCACGCCCAATCTCCTGTCGACGACACCGACCGCGGCAACCTGGACGCACCTCGTGGTCGTTGCCGATGGGACGCAGCGGACGTTCTACGTCAACAACATGCCCGAGGCGACGACCGCCGGGGGCTCGCTGGCTGGCTGGGACTCGACGGTCGCGATGCACCTGTTCGAGGAGCCGCAGAAGACGCGGCACTGGCTGGGTAGCGTCGCGCTGGTCGCGCTCTACAACCGCGCGCTCACCGCGCCGCAGGTCGAGCAGAACTTCCTCGCCGGTCCCGACTCGCCCTGACCGACACGCGCTTCAGGGTGTGTTCAGCGTGACGTTGCAGCTCGCGGTCGTCGTCGTGTTCCCGTGCTCGTCGAGCGCGATGCCGAACAGCCGATTGAGGCCGCGCACCACGGTGAGCGAGACATCGTTCGCCGCGTTGAACGTCGCCGTGCCGTCGGTGTTGCGGAGCTCGAGCCGGCGCTGAGCGGCGGCCGGCGAGGCGACGCGGGCGACGATCTGGACGCCGGCCTGCGTCGGGTTGGTGTCGCTCGCCGGCGTGAGCTGGACGTTGCAGCCGACCGCGGGGGCGATCAGCTCGAGCGCGACGCTCGGGCCCTGGGTGTCGAACGCGATCGTGCGGACATCGGAGGTCGCGCGCCCCGCGGCGTTCACGATCGTCGCGCTACACGCGCGCTCGAGCTCGCACGGTGAAGCGGCGCAGATCGTCGTGCGGAGCGTGAGCGTGCCGGATACCGGTAGCGGCGCGGTCGTCGAGCCGGCGCAGGTCGCGGTGACGGGCTGGCCGGCGCATGCCGGGTCGGCGATGATCTCGAGGTCCACCTGCGAGCCATCGACGCCGTTGGCGTTGGCATCGGTGATCACGGTCGCGATCGGCGCCGCGATCGCGATGTCGCAACCATCGGTGACGGCGAAGTACTCGGCCTCGGCGGTGCACGCATTGCCGGCGTGATCGCGCGCGAGCAGGGCGAATTCGTAGGTTGCCGGTGACGTCGACGGTGCGAGTGTCACGGTGGCCGTGCTCGCATTCGCCGCGACATTGGTTCCCGGGGTCGTGGTGCTCGTGCCGTCGGGCGCCAGGACGGTCAGCTCGACCGGCTCGCCTTCGACGTCATCACCGACGACGGCCGCGGTCACCGCGAGCTGGATCCCGTCGGCGGGATCGCCGTCGCGGCCCGGTGTGATCGTGGTGCCGACGAGCGGATCGGTGATCGCGCACGACGGGCGCTGGGTGTCGACGTGGACCACCGCGCGCGGAGATTCGGCGTAGTCGATCGCGTCGTGGCAGAACGCTTCGACCGCGAGGTCACCGGGCGAAAACGCGCGGGCGAAGCGCGCGATGCCGTCGCCATCCGCGACCGCGACCGCGACGATCGCATCGTTCTCGACCAGCTCGACGGTCCAGCCGACGCGCGTCGACACCGCGATCGTGGCCTCGTGCGCGGAGGTCGCCGGATCGGGATCGCTCGCGGCGGTCAGCACCAGGGCCGGTGCGTAGTGCTCGTTCGACTGCGGCGGCGGCGCGACGGCGATCACGCAGCTCGACAACTCGGTGGTCTCGAGCGTGACCTCGTCGGTGTCGCTGCCGCACGGCGTCTCGATCGCGGCGCGCAGGGTGAGCGTCGCCGACGTGATATCGACCACGAAGACAGCGTTGCCCGCGGCATCGACCGCGAGCGTGCTCGAGCTCGTGACCTCGTCATCCTCGACGATGGCGAGCGTGACCTCCTCGCCCTCGGCGAGCGACGTGCGGATCGGAATCTGCGCCTGGACTCCCTCGGTGACCGGGTCGGCATCGGTCACGACGCGCGCGGTCTGGATCACGACGAATACGTCGGACGGACAGATCGGGCCATCGCCGCAACCGGCGAGCCCGGCTGCAGCGACCAGCATCGCCATTCGAACAAACCGCATGATGAGCGATGTTACTCCCGATAGGTCGCGAGGCGCGCGAGGAGCCATCCGCGATTCGGCGCTCTCTGTCGACCCGGTCACTCGGGAGAGCGATTCGGTGCCGAACGCAAGCCGACCAAACAGGTCCCAGCGTCGTTGTTGCTGTTGATCTCGATCGGCCGAGCCAATCGATCTCGAAGCGCTTCGGCCTGGCAAGTCGGCAACATCGGATTTCTCGAGATCTCGGATCTCGAGCCGACCAGGGTCGTGAGGGCTGTGAGGCCGAGATCCATCAGGGCCGGATTGTCGGTGATGACGAGGCTGTCCATCGAGGTCAGGCTTGCGAAGCCGGCAAGGTTCCGAGCTGTCCGAGTCCGAACCAGCACCAGGTCATTCGTGATGGTCGTGAGCGCGTCGAACCCGGAGAGATCTGCGTTGGTCGTATCCAGGAGAATCCCGGTTGCCGAGGTCATTCGATCGAAGTTCAGGTTCACGAGCTCGGGACATCGCTGGACGCTGATGTTCGCAGCGGTCGTCACGAACGGCGCAGACAGGGAGACGAGCCGCGCGTTGTCTCGCACGTCGAGCGTGGCGAGCGAGGTGAGTGCCGGAAGCTCGATCGTCGCGACGTTAGAGCTGTCGAAGACAGTGACCGTACCTGCCGTCTCGAGGCGCGAGAGCTCGATCGAGAGCGCTGCGTCGTCGACGATACGCAGCTCGCCTGGGATGCTTCTCAGACATGGAGCCCTGACGGTCGGTTC
>DATDCH010000091.1:0-10742 GCA_036524455.1 Kofleriaceae bacterium
GATCTGGACTTCCATCGGCAGGTCGCCGACCTCGTCGAGGAACAGCGTGCCGCCGTCGGCGAGCTCGAAGCGGCCGCGCCGCCGTTCGACCGCACCGGTGAAGCTGCCCTTCTCGTGACCGAACAGCTCGGACTCGAGCACGCCTGGTGCGAGCGACGCGCAGTTGACGCGCACGAACGGCTTCTCTTCACGCGGCGAGTTGATATGGATCGCGTGCGCGACCAGCTCCTTGCCGGTGCCGGTCTCGCCGCGCAGCAGCACGGTCGATGCGGTCGGTGCGACCTGCTCGACCTTCGTGAGCACTTCGCGTAGCGCCGCGCTGTCACCGATGATGTTGCCGTAGTCGAACTCGCCGTGCAGCTGCTGGTTCAAGTAGCCGGTGTACTCGGAGAGCTGCGCCGCGAGCTTCTTGTTCTCGCGCTGCAGGTGGAACCGCTCGATCGCGTACTGCAGCACGCCACGAACTTCCTTCGCGTCCCACGGCTTCGTGATGTAGCGATAGACCTGGCCGAGGTTGATCGCCTCGATCAGCACGTCGACGTCGGTGAACGCGGTGAGGATGATGCCGACGCTCTCGGGCTGGCGCTCGCGCACCTCGCGCAGCAGCTCGACGCCTGTCATCTTCGGCATGCGCTGGTCGGTAACGACGACGGCGACGTCCTTGTTCTCGAGGATCGTCAGCGCCTCGGGGCCGCTCGTGGCGGTCAGGATGTCGAACGTCTTCCGAAAGTTAAAGCGGAACGCGTCGAGGTTGTCCTGCTCGTCGTCGACGACGAGAATCGGATAACGTTTTACGTCGAGCGTCATGACCCGCAGTCATGGCGTATCACATCTTCACGCCGGCATGGCTTCGCGGCGCACTTCGAGCGCTTCTTTTGCCAGCCGCACGATGAGCGGGCCCCAGATGATGCCCCAGCCACCGAAAAGCTCGACGGCGCCGAACATCGAGACCAGCACGAGGAACGTGGGCAGTGCGAGCTTTCCGCGCCTTGCCAACCAAGGCCGCGCGATGTTGTCGATCGAGCCGATCACGACTACGCCGTAGATTGCCAAGCCGATGCCGGCGCCCATGCGGCCGGTCATCGCGAGGCCAGCGGCGACCGGCATCCAGACGAGTGCTGTGCCGACGACCGGCACGATCGAGAACAGCAGCGTGAGCAGGCCGAGCGGCAGCGCCTGTGGCACTTCGAGCACGACGTACGCCGCGGTCGCGGCGAGCGCTTGCATGAGGCCCGCGCCGACGACGCCGAACGCGAGACCACGGCCGGTCTCGTTGAACGCATCGGCCATGCGGCGCAGCGCACGCGAGCCGATCGGCGCGTGCTCGTCGGCCCACTTGTACCAAGTCTTGCCCTCGACGAGCAGCGCGTAAATCCCGGCGAGCAGAACCACGAGCCCGATGATCACCTGCGCCGCCGAGGACACGATCGTCTTGACGATGCCGAGCGCGCGATCGCCTTGCATCAAGATCAATTCGCCGACGCTCGCATCGGGATTGGGATTCTTCTGCGACACGAGCGAGACCAGCACCGAGTGCACCTCGTCGCTCTGCGCCAGATCAGCGAGCAGCGCGATCGCGTCGATCACCAGCAGCGTGATGACGATGCCGATCGGGACCAACACCATCGTCAGCAGAATGACGGTCAGCAGCGCGGCGAGCTGCACGCGCCCGTGAAACCGGTGCGTGATCCGTTCGTGCAGCCCACGTGCGAATCCGCTCAGCCACACTGCCAGGACGACCCAACCGGCGAAGGGCGCCATGAGCGCAGCTGCCGCAAGTACGAGCACGATCACCCAGGTTCTGGGGATCTCGTAGTTTCGAGGGGTCGTCACCGGCTGCGTCACAGCCCCTCTAAAAGCAGCATTCGGACCAAATCCCACCGACATGTAGGAAAATTTGGACCCGGTTTGCGAACCCCGTAGCATTTCGGGTTAATGGCAACGTCACGGCGTCCGCGTCGGTATCAGAAGGCCGAATCCCCGGCGATTCGTTCGGGCATGCCGCGCAAGCCGATGGCGATGGCGCGCCGGGTCTCGCTGTTCGAGCGCGAAGTCACGGTGCGCCTTGCGCCGGTCGCGGTCGAGCTGCTGCACGGCGCCGCGCGTGTGCTCTCCGAAGGCGAGCTTGCGGGCGACGTCTACGCGGGCTCGACGATGCTCACTGTGGATCTGGCGCGCACCGTCGATCGAATCGCCGATCCACCCGATGCGTCGACCGCGCAACGAGTCGCGCTGCTCTATGCCAGTGACGAGCGCTGCCGCGAGCACGCACGCCGCATCGCGATCTCCGAGGCGCGTAGGACCGCCGGCTGCGAGCTGGCCAAGCCTCTCGTCGACGTCGAGAGCCGCGCCCGCGGCGCCGAGCTGTACCTGAGCCTGAACGTCGAAGCACGGAGGAACCCATGATCGAGCTGTATTCGATTCGCGACGTCGCGCGCATTCTCGCGGTCCAAGAGTCGCGCCTGCGCTACTGGATGCAGGTCGGCTTCGTCGGCCCGACGGTGCGCAAAGGCGGCCGCTTCTATTACACGTTCTGCGATCTCGTCGCGGTCAAAGCCGCGAAGGATCTGCTCGCCGCCAACATCCCGCTGCAGCGCGTGCGCAAGGCGGTCGAGAGTCTCAAGAAGGTGCTGCCCACCGACACGCACCCCGCGTCGCGGCTGCGCCTGTGCAGCGACGGCAACACGATCGTCGCGCTCGCCGACGACATCGCATTCGAGCCGATCGGCGGCCAGGTCGTGATGGCGTTCAACGTGCCGACGTTCGGAGAGCACATCGCCGACGTGCTCGCGATGCCGCGCGTCGATCCGTCGGCGCCGCTCGAGATCGCCGACTCGCCGACCGAAGCGCACGGCGGCACGACCGCATATCGCATGTTCGTCGAAGCGTGCGCCGCTGAAGATCGCGGCGAGCTCCAACTCGCCGAGCACCTGTTCCGCCAAGCGATCGATCTCGAGCCAAACATGGCCGCTGCGCTGACCAACCTCGGCAACCTCGTCTATCGCCAAGGCGAGGTCGAGGAAGCGCGCAGCCTGTACGAGCGCGCACTCGAGCACGATCCGACGCAGCCCGAGGCCCGCTACAACCTCGCCAACACGCTCGAAGACCTCGGCGAGATCGAGCTCGCCGTCGCCGAGCTACGCAAGGTGTGCGCCGCCGCGCCCGACTTCGCCGACGCGCACTACAACCTCGGTCTCATGCTCGCGCAGCTCGGCGGCACCGCGCAGGCGCGCCAGTACCTCGAGCGTTACCTCGAGCTCGACACGCAGTCAGAGTGGGCCGGCCACGCGCGCAGCTTCCTCGAGCAGAGCGCTTAGCAGGCCTAGGGCCTAGGCCTGAGGCCCATTAGAGAATGATGCCGCCGCAGGCGGACTGGAACAGCATCGTCGCCTGCATGAGGCTCGTCGACAGATTGCCGTCGCAGATCGACGAGATGATCGCGTTGTTGCCGACCGACTGCTGGAACTGGATCAGACGCGTCGCTTCATCGGCGTTGCCGAATGCCGACGAGCAAGCGCCAGGCCCCGGACCCGCGATGATCGCGGCGGCCCACCGCGTCGGGTTGCCGGCGTACGTGTCGAGGAACGTCTTGTAGTTCTGCGGTGGCTCCATCATCGAGCTGCACAGCGACTGGCCGAGCGGCAAGTTGACCGATTGCTCGTACGAGCAGTCGTTCTCGTCGGTGAGCATCACGACACCGAGCAGCGCATTCGGGCGGCGGAAGCCCATATTCGTGCCGTCCGTCATGCGATCTTCGAACGCGTCGCGCATCGCGCCGAGCGGCATCTCGTCGCCCGAGCCGCCGGTGCCGACGTTCGCGAGCGTCGAGAACGTCATCGCGATGTTCGGATCGCCCTTGTCGAGCCAGCGCTTCGTCATCGCGCCCTTCTTGAGCATCTCGCCGGACTCGCCGCTCGTGCTCGCCGGAATGTTTCCGAGCGGCGTGACCATGTTGTAGCTGTAGTTGCGCGCGGTGGTCGTGACCGCGACGCGATAGTTGAGCCCCGATGCATCGAGCACGGTGATGAATGCGGGGAAGTTCGAGATCAGATTCGTCTGCTCCTCGCCCATCGACCCCGAGTTGTCGATCACGAACAACAGATCCATCTCCGTGCACATATGTGCTTCCGGACCGCCGTCTCCTCCTCCTCCGCTGCCGCTACCTCCGCCGGCGTCGGGTTGAGCTCCAGTATCGTCCCCGTGGGTCATCGACGGTCCGCACGCGCATGCGAACGCCGCGACCATGATCGCAATGGATCGGTCCCTCATCGCCGCGGACGATACTGAAATCCGATCTGACGTGTAACCAAATTGTTGAGGTCGGACCTATATCGTGCTGACTACGCCAGCTGGAGCCAGTTAGCCCCAGCGCTTGTCAGAACGCGCCCGCGAACCGCAGGACCAGATACGCGTAGACGTACGGGGCGATGAACAGCACCGCATCGATGCGGTCGAGGATGCCGCCGTGCCCGGGCAGCAAGGAGCCCGAGTCCTTCACGCCAACCGAGCGTTTGATCAGGGACTCTGCGAGGTCGCCGAGCTGGCCCAGGATGCCGCCCGGAATCGCGATCAAGAAGACATCCATCCAGCTGAGCCACTTCGCGAACAGCAGCTTGAACACGGCGACGCCGATCAGCGAGCCCGCGAGCCCACCCCATGCGCCCGCCCAGGTCTTCTTCGGGCTCACCGCCTCGTAGAGCTTGGCCTTGCCGAGGAAGCGCCCCGCGAAGTAACCGCCGGTGTCAGCGACCCAGGCGACCAGCAGCACGATGACGACGGTGTCGCCGGAGTTGTACGGATCAACTCGCTTCAAGAACGCGAGGAATGTCGTGAGAAAGCCCGCGTACACGATTCCTGCGACCGTTGCGGCGTAGCGGCCGGCCACGCTCGGGATGTCGCGAAACCGAAACAGGTAGTAGAGGCCCGGCACGATCACGGTGAGCAGCAGCGCGATGGTTGGCCCCGCGGCGACCGCACCGACGAGCAGCCGCGACGTCGGCTTGTACTGCATCGTGCTCGGATCGAGCCAATAGAACGCGGCCGATGCGAGCGCACCCATGACGAGCGCCGGCAAGATGTCCTGCTGCGGCAACGTCATCTTGAAGAACTCGTGCATCGCGAGCAGCGACGCGATGAAGATGACAGCCCACGTCGGCTCGGGACGCTCGTAGTAGAGCAGCAGGAGTAAGAGCGGGACCGCGACGATCGCGACAAGGAACCGCTGCGCGAGATTGCCGAGCGCCAAGAGGAGTGCAGCTAACCAGAGCGCGCCGCCAGAATCAATTGTACGGGGCGCGCTGTATCGACTATGGCGACTCGACGTCGGATGTATCGGCGAGCTGCGCGGACGTCATGCCGAAACGGCGCTCGCGCGCGGCGTACTCTTCGAGGCACTTGTAGAGGTGCTCGCGGCGGAACTCGGGCCACAGCACGTCGACAAACACGAGCTCGGCGTAGGCGAGCTCCCATAGCATGAAGTTCGAAATTCGCAGCTCGCCCGAGGTGCGGATCAAGAGATCGAGCGCGGGCAGCTTCGCGGTCGGCAGGTAGCTGCCGAGGCGGTTGGCGTCGAGGTCGTCGGCGCGAAGTATTCCCGCGGCGATGTCTTTTGCTGCGGCACGCGCCGCGCGTGCGATCGACTCGCGGCCGCCGTACGACAGCGCGAGCGTCAACGTCATTTGGGAATTTCCAGACGACGCCGCACGTAGCTCATCGAGGGGATCGCGCACGAGCGGCGGCAGCTTCTCGACGTCGCCGAGCGCTTCGAGCCGGATTCCGTTGTCGAGGATCTCGGCTCGCTCGTCGATCAGGAACTCGCGGTGATGCTGAATCAACCCGGCCACTTCGTCGGCCGGCCGCGACCAGTTCTGCGACGAGAACGCGTAGAGTGTCAGCGCCTCGATGCCGAGCTGACGTGCGGCACGTGTGATGTCGCGGACACTGCCGGCGCCCTCGCGGTGGCCGTCGATGCGCGGCAGATTCCGAAGCTGCGCCCAGCGTCCGTTGCCGTCCATGATGATGCCCACGTGCCGGGGCAGACTGCTGGCTGTCATCGTTGCGGGTGCCCCATTGATCTCGTAGGCTCGATGAAAGCCATGGGGATCTTTTCCAGACTCGGGACGCTGATCAAGTCGAACATTAACGACCTCATCACGAAGGCCGAGGATCCCGAGAAGATGCTGTCGCAGGTGCTGCTCGAGATGCAGCAGCAGCTGGTCGAAGCGAAGAAGGCTGTGGCCATCGCGATTGCCGACGAAAAGAAGCTGCAGAAGCAATACACGTCGGAGACCGACAAGGCCAAGGAGTGGGAGCGCAAAGCGATGGTCGCGGTGCGTGCAGGTGACGACAACCTGGCGCGCCAGGCGCTCGCGCGCAAGCAGGAGCACGAGACCATCTCGGCGCAGTTCCAGCAGCAGTGGATCGGGCAGAAGCAGGCCGTCGAGAAGCTGAAAGATGCGCTCCGCCTGCTCAACAACAAGATCGAGGAAGCCAAGCGCAAGAAGAACATCCTGATCGCGAGGAAGAAGCGCGCCGAGGCGCAGCAGCAAATCGCGAACACGATGCAGGGTCTCGGCGACACGAGCGCCTTCGACACGTTCGAGCGCATGGCCGATCGCATCCAGCTCATGGAGGCGGAAGCCGAGGCAGGCGCAGAGCTCGCCGGCGAGCTGTCGGGCGATACGCTCGAATCGAAGTTCCTCCAGCTCGAGCAGGGTGGCGGCGCCAGCGAGGACGATGCGCTCGCCGAGCTCAAGGCCAAGATGGGCCTACTCGAGGCGCCCAAGGGCGACAACGCGAAGCAGCTCTCGGCGGGCACCGGCAAGGACGACGGCAAGAGCGACTCGAAGACCAGCGCTTCCGATACCGGCTCGAGCCTGACGGCCGAGGATCTCAAGGAGCTCGAGGACCTGGATCTCTCGGAGCTCGACAAGAAGTCCTGAGCGCGTCGAGCTCTCGGAGCCTGATCGCGGCCACATGCAACTGAGTTGCATATGGTCTTCCTGCGCCAAGCTCCCCGCAGGCGGCGGACAGACGCTATGCGATGACTCGGCGTTGGTCTCCGTGCAAGGCGATTTCTCGTCGAGGATCGGTGTTTTCGTACGACCGTGCTGTCGCGTCCCACATCGGCACACGAGCTGTGAATAGCCGACCACAGCTCGTCATTTTCGCTTTGTGGTTTCCTCGTGTTGCACGGGATCGGCGATTGCACTCGACCTGCCCATGCGTCTCGTCAGTGCCATTCTGTTCGTCGCGTTGACAGGCTCCGCTGTGGTCGCCGAAGAGGCAAAGCCCGCGGATCCCAAGCCTGAAGTGACGAAGAAGAAGGTGCCGTACCGGGTGGTGAAGATGCTGCCCGAGACCGAACAGGTCCTGCTGTTCGACAAGATCAAGGGCAACCATGTCGTGGCAGAAGTCGGTCAGGCGCTGGACGGCTATACCGTCGACCAGATCGACGACGACGAAGTGACGCTGATCGCTGAGAACGGCGCGTCGGTGATCCTGACGACGCCGCCGCCCCCGCGGCAGCCCAAGCGCGCGAAGAAGCCGCAGGCGCCGGTCGACCCGTACGCCGAGCCCGGCGAAGTCGTCGCGGGAGACGTGAGCGCCGACGCGACCAGCGGCGCTGGTAAGCCGAGCGGCGAGGTGCCGGTCGACCCGTACGCGGAGCCCGCCGCGCCCCAAACCCCCGGCGAAGGCGGCGTGCGCGTGGCGAGCGCTTCGGCGCCGTCGACGGCGACCGCTGCGCCGATCGTCGACGCTGGCCCCGCCACGCCGTATGACGACCCCGGCATTGCCGCGTTTGCCGAGGCCGTCGGTGCGACGCAGGCGCCGGCCACGAAGGCGCCCACGAAGCCCGGCAAAGCGGCCAAGGGCAAAGCCACGAAGGCCAAGCCCACCAAGGCCCCTGCGTCGCCCGATGCGGCCGCCGACCTCGCCGCCGCTGCGACCGGCGCCCCCGCAACCGTGAGCGCGGGCGGTGCCGCGTCGACGCCGGTTGCGCCCGGCACGACGATGGTGGCGCGCGCCGAGCTCGATGCCGCCCTCGGCGACTTCGGCAAGACCGCGGGCACGTTCCGCGCGGCGTTCACGGCCGACGGGCTGCGCTTCGACTACATCGTCGAGGGGTCGCTGCTCGCGAAGGTGGGTCTGCGCAAGGGCGACGTCGTCACGTACGTCGACGGCAAGCCGCTGCGTTCGCTCGACGATGCGGCGAGCCTCTATGCGCGCGCCGGCGCGCTGCGCGCCACGACCGTACAAGTTACGCGCGACGGCAAGAACGTCACCCTGCGCGTCGCAATTCAGTAACCACCACGCCACGGTCATTCGATGGCGGCGGCGCCATGCGCTGGTTTACGATGGAGCCGTGGGAGCGGTACGGCTAGAGCTGCGGCTCAATAGCCAGTCGGAGTGGATCAAGATCTTCGATCCACGCGATTGGACCATCTTCGTGCCGAGTGACGACACGACGATCGAGAACGGTAGCCCGCTCCGCATCGACCTCGACGTCGGCGGCTGGGTCGTCCAGCTGCGCGGTACCGTCGTCGGCACGCGCGATCAGCCGAGCGGTCTGGTCGTCGCGCTGGCGGGGACCGAGCGCGAGAAGATCAATTACCTGAACGGCTTCGTGCGCGGCGGCCTGCTCAACCTCCGGCGCAAGAACCGGCTGCCGATCCGGCTGCAAGTCACCTACGGCGCGGTCGAGGGCCCCGCGAAGACGTTCACGAAAGACATCAACGAGGAAGGCGTGTTCTTGTTCACCGACAAGCCGCTGCCGGAGACCTCGCAGGTCCACATGCTGGTGACCGTGCCCGGCAAGCCGCAGCCGCTGTCGCTGATGGGCAAGGTCTCGCACACGATCCTGCCGCAAGACGAAGAGCCGCCCGGCATGGGCATCGTGTTCGATCTCGATGAGGCGCAGCGCGAGAACCTCGCGACCGTGATCAAAGAGCTCGAAGAGATGCTCGAGAAGAACACGCTGCCCGAGGAATAGGGTCGCTAAGTTGCGAACATGCTTGGCCGGTGCCACGGTGTGCCGTGGCAAAGCGACCGCGCGCAGCTCCGGTCCCGCCGGTGACCTGGCGCGACGGCGTTCACCTGACGGGCACGCCGATCTGGTGCGACGCGCGCCGGCGCCGCGATGTTTGCTTCGTGTCGAGCGCGGATCGCGTGGTGCGCGCGGGGCATGGCCAGTTGATCGGCACGCCCACCACGATCGCGCTGATCGCGGGACGCGATAGCGGGCACCTCGCCGTCCCGCTGCGCCGGCCGTTCACGCTCGGCACGCTGCGGCTCGAGCTGATTCCGTCGGGTCGCGCGCTCGGTGCGGCGGCGCTGCACGTCGACACCGGTATGCGCACGGTGCTGTACGCGGGCGCGATTCGCACCGTGCACGCGACCGAACCTGCCGAGGTACGCGCGAGCGATGCCGTCGTCGTCGCTGCGCCGATCGGCGATGTGCGCCAACCGTTCGCGCGGGTCGACGAGCTCGTGGTGCGCATCGTCGCCTGGGTGCGCGCGAAGCTCGCGGCCGATCAGCCGCCCGTGCTCGTCGTCGACAACGCGCTCGACGGGCTCGAGGTCGCGGCCAAGCTCGTCGCCGCTGGGCTCGTGGTCACGGCGTCGAAGTCGCTGCGTGATGCCGCCGAGGTGATCGGCGACAGTGCGCCGGCTCTGCGCGCGCACGGCAAGGAGGCCGCAGTGCTGGTCCGCGCGGAGACCGATCGCGTGAAGGTCGCGACCACGGCGGCCATCGCGTTGGTGTCGGCGCGCGCCGCGCTGCCGCAGCAAGGCTTTGACGACACGTTTGCGTGGCCGTTTGTCGCGAGCCGCGAGCAGCTACTGACGTGGATCGAGCAGGCGCGCGCCAAGCACGTGTTTGTGACCGGCGCCGGTGCGGAGCCGATCGTCGCTGCGCTCGGCACGCGCGCCCAGGTGCTTGGACCGCCGCAACAGATGGCGCTGTTCTCGTCATGATGCTCGGGCCGCAAGCGATGGCACACTTAACCGCATGAAGCCGGTCGTCATCGCCAATCGCCGCGACGGTGGCTGGTGGTGGCGTTTGCCGGTCGTCGCGCTGATCTGGCTCGTGATCGCGACGCCGATCATCGGCGGCAGCGTCGTCGCACTGACGCTGCGCGGTTGGGCGCGCGACCTGCCCGAGGTTCCCGACCTCGCGGCGTGGCGACAAGACGCGCATCAGACGTCGCTGATTCTCGCCGCCGATGGCTCGCACCTCGCCGAGCTACCGTTCGAGGACGGCAAGGTCGTCGGTCACCGCACGCTCGTCACGCTCGACGAGGTGCCGCAGCATCTCGTCGATGCGGTGCTCGCCGCCGAGGACGTGCGGTTCTCGTCGCATCATGGCGTCGACTACCGCGCCGTTACGCGCGCGGCGTGGGCGAACTATCGAGCCGAGCGTGTCGTCGAGGGTGCTTCGACGATCACGCAGCAAGTCGCGCGCAATCTGTTGCCGCTCGAGATCGGCAAGGAGCGCAGCGCGCGCCGCAAGGTTCGCGAAGCGTTGCTCGCGCGCCGCATCGAGCAGCGCTGGTCCAAGCGCGAGATCCTCGAGGTCTACTTGAACTTCGTGTTCCTCGGCCAAGGCGCGTACGGCATGGCGAGTGGAGCACGCGCGTATTTCGATCGACCGATCGCCGAGCTCGAGCTGCAGCAAGCGGCGCTGCTCGCCGGTTTGATCCAGGCGCCGAGCCGACTCGATCCGTTTCACCATCCAGAGGACG
>DATDCH010000092.1:0-5945 GCA_036524455.1 Kofleriaceae bacterium
TTCAAGGACGAAGACGGTTGCCCCGATGGCGACAACGATGGCGATGGCGTGGCCGACGCGAAGGACAAGTGCCCGCTGGTGGCCGAGGACAAGGACGGCGTCAACGACGCTGACGGCTGCCCTGATCCGGACAACGACGGCGACGGCCTGCTCGACAATGTCGACAAGTGCCCCAAGGAGCCGGAGATCATCAACGGCAACAACGACGACGACGGCTGCCCCGACAAGGGCAACTCGTTCGTCGTGCTGAGCCCCGATCGGATCGAGACGCTCGAGGCGATCACGTTCAACGGCACGAGGATCACGAAGTCGAGCCACAACGTGCTCGCGCAGGTCGGCGCCACGCTACGCGCTCATCCCGAGATCCTGCGCGTGCGCGTGACGGCGCACGTTCAACCGACGAGCAACGCGGCCGCCGATCAGAAGCTGTCGGAGCAGCGTGCGAAGGCCGTGCGCGAGTGGCTCGCCGAGTGGGGCATCGATCCGTTGCGCCTGCAGGCGAGCGGATTCGGCGGCACCAAGCCGCTCGTGCCGGCGTCGTCGAAGGGCGCGCAGCAAATCAACGATCGCCTCGACTTCATCATCCTCGAGCGCAAGTAATCACTCCGCGCGCGCGATCGCGACGCCGACGATGCGAGTGGCACCTGCATCGCGCAGCGCGGCGGCCGCGGCGCCGAGCGTCGAGCCAGTCGTGACGACATCGTCGAGCAACACCACGGCGCGTCCAGAGATATTCGCGCGCGCCGCAAACCCACCCTCGACATTTGCCGCGCGATCGATCGCGGGGAGCGTGCTCTGCGGCGGCGCGGCGAAGATGCGGCGCAACGCGGGCACCGGCGGCGAGACACCGGCGAGCGCGCATGCGTGCCGCGCGATCAGCCACGTATGATCGAAGCCGCGATGCATGCGGCGTCGCCAGTGCAACGGCACCGGCACGACGATGCCGTCGAGCTCGGCAACCGCAGCCGCGACGAGCGGTGCCCACAGCGGCGCGAGCGATCGAGCGACATGCGTCGCGCCAGCGAACTTGAGCCGGCGAATCGCGATCGCCAGCGCGCCGCCGAATCGCCACGGCGTCACGATGCGATCGATGGGCAGTGGCTCGTGCATGCACCGCGAGCAGAGGCGCGGCCCAGGCTCCGCGCAACGCTCGCACGCATCACCGAGCTCGACGAGCGAGACCGCGCAGGCGGCGCACAACGGATCCATGGAGAGCGCGCCGCACGCGGCGCATTGCGGACGAAACAGCCAACGCAGCATGCGGCTATATCGGAGGTGACCCGTGCGGGTTGCGTGCTACGGTGCCGGCCAAAGCGTCGTGATCGACCGCTGTTACGTCTACGAGCCCGCTTTCATCGACGTCGCCTCGCGCGCGGAGATCCTCGCGTGGCTCGCGAAGCTGCACCCGCTGTGGGAGATGCGCTACTCGACGAAGCGCCCTCCCCCGCCTGGCAAACAGCAGCGCGGTCTATTGCGGCCGGTCTACTGGCTCGGGAACTGGCAGTTCGCCTGCCTCGGTTATTACGAGCCGCCGAAGCGCACCCGCAATGTCGCGGTTACCGCCGAGCCGTTCCCGCAGGTGCTCGCGCGACTCGTGGCAACGATCGAGAAGCGCACGCGCGCGGGCTTCCCCGCGAACACGGTGCCGCGGCGCTGGCATCTCAACACGTGCCTCGTCAACTTCTACGGTAGTCGCGACGAAGCCGGCAAGACGATCGACGCTGCGCGGGTCGGCGAGCATCGCGACTTCGAGCCCGGCCCGGTCGCATCACTCTCGCTCGGTGAGCGCGCACGCTTCCAGTTCGTACGCCGCGGTCAATTCGATGCGCCGCCCGTGCGCACGCAGTGGCTCGAGGACAACTCGCTGCAGATCTTCGGCGGCCCACGCTGGAAAGATGATCTGCTGCATCGCGTGCAGCGCGTCGAGGACAAGCAGAAGCTCGACTTGCCACCGAGGCTCGCGGGCTTTCGCACCCGGCGCGTGAACTTCACGTTCCGCTACGTCCCCGACGAGCACGTCACGCCCTACGCCCAGCTGCCGCCGGCAGCGCGCGCCGACGTAAGCGACTACGTCGCCGAGCTCGCGGAGCACTCGCCGTTCTTCGCGAAGGCGCTCGCCAGCGTGCGATGATGGTCGGGTGAAGTGGCTGGCCGCCGTCGTGGTGTTGTCAGGATGCGACGTCATCTGGCGCCTCGACCACGTCTACCCGGATAGCGGATCCGACAGGGACGATGGTGGCGACGTCACCGGCGACGGCAGCAACGGCGGGCGTCCTTCGTTCTGCACCGACGCGTACGTGTACGACGATATGAGCAGCGTCGAGCCCTGCGGTACCTGGGGAACGCGTTCGGGCATGCTCCTGCAACGCAATGGTGCGCTGGAGGCCTCCGCCAACGGCTCGATGATCGAATTCGCGGGCTGCTCGGCCGAGCCGTACCCGGCACTGACCGAGCAGGGCGTGTTCGTCGAAGTGACGGCGACGATCGCCGGTTCGGACGCATACACCGAGCTCGAAGTGCGCAACGCGGTCGGCGCAATGCCGCAGATGACAGCAAGCCTTCGCTACGGTGGCACGCTGAAATTCATCGTCGCTGGCGTCGTGCTCCACGAACGACCCGTGGCACCGGCCCCGCGCTGGTGGCGAATCCGAGCGGCCGGCTCGTTCTTGATCGCGGAAACTGCCCTCGATGCCGAGCCGTTTGCGGAGTTCCACTCGGCCAACGTTGGACTACCGTCGGAAATCGCGGTCAGGTTCGGCGTGGGCGTCGCCGCGGTGGGACCGACCACCGGCGTTACCAAGGTCGCGTCGTTCGGAATCTGCAAGGCTGACTAACGCCGCTGTACGCCGAACAGTGTCGGTTCGAGCGCGCCGTCGGGCGGAGCGATGCCCAGCAACGCCGCGAGCGTCGGCGCGACTTGCAGTACCGACCCGTCGCCGACTTGCTTCGCAACGCCGGGTGCCTTGATCAAGATCGGAACACGCCGATTGTCGTCGAACGGGGCATCGTGGGTCGTGCCGCCGGCATAGCTCGTGATCCCCGACCCTGCGGTCGGATACGCGTACAGCTCGCCCGCGTCGCCGGGCACGATCGACAAGCAGATCGCACGGTCGATGTCCTTCTCCAGCTTGCAGTCCGGCGAGAACTGATCGGTGCGTCCCGCGAACGCGACGCCCGGCACCGCCCGCATTGCGCGTGCAGCGGCGACGAGCGCCTTCTCGCGCGCCTCCGCCGACAGCCCGCGAAACTTCGCGCTCAGGTACATGTTGCTCGAGACCAGCTTCGCGACCCACGGCCCGGGCGCGCCGAGCTGCGCCGCGATCGCCTTGTCCGCTGCCTTCTCGAGCTCCGCCGGCGTGATCCGCCGCGCCGACTTGATCCGACCACGCTCGAGCACGGGCGTAGCGCCATGATCGCTCGTCACGATCACGGCCCACTGGTTTTCGCCGACCCGCGCGTCGAGCAGCTCGAACAATTCGCCGAGCGCACGATCCAAGCGCAGCGTGAGGTCGAGCACCTCCCATGAATCGGGGCCCCAATCGTGCCCAGCGTAGTCGTGCGCGCCGTAGCTGATCGCGAGCAGGTCCGGGACGGCATCGCGGCCGAGCTGCAGCTCGTCGACGGCAATCGCGACCGCCTGCGACACGAGCTCGTCGGCAAACGGTGTCGCGATGATCGCGTGCGCCGGACTCTTGGCCGCTGTAAGCGAGTGCGGAAACGCCGTGCCCAACCCGTGATCCGATTTCTCGCCGGGCGCGTCGTCGGCGATTTTTGTCGCCTTCGCGAGCAAGCTCGGATCGCGCGCGTCCCACGTCGAACCGAAGTAGCGGCTCGCGGGATACTGCTGCGCGAGCGTGACGAGCCACGGCGGCGTCTCGTCCGCATACGCCTTGCTCGTCGTCATGCCGCCGGCGCTCGCGTCGAACCAGATCGCGAGATCGGGCTGCCGTCCGATCATCAAGCACGCGGAGCGAGCCTTGAGCGAAATCGCGACCGACTGGCCCGTGCCGCTCGTCGCGCGGCGCAGCACATCGGCGACGCCTTCGATCTTCAAGGCCCTGCCCGATGCACCCTCGCCCGGTTTGTCGTCGCCGAGGCGTGGCCCGACCGTGTGAATCGGTGCATCGCGATCGAACTCCGCGGGCCGATCTTTGTCGTCGTCGCGCCGATACCACGCGTTGCCGATGATGCCGTGATAGCGCGGCGTCACACCGGTCCCGAGCGACGCATGCCCCGTCGCGGTGAACGTGCTCGCGAACGGAATCTCGGCGTTCATCACGACGCCGCCTTCGCGCATCACGCGGCCGATGCCACCGGTGAACAGCTTCTGCTGGTTCTCGAACACCCAGCTCGGCCATTGATCGATGACGATCAGGACGACGAGCTTCGGTTTGGCGCGCGTGCCCGGTGCCGAAGCGCCCCTCGGGCACGCGGCCGTTAATGCGAGCAAGAGTACGAGCGCTCGTCGCACGGCTCGCAACTCTAACTCAATCGACTCATGACTGGCTGGTTGCACACGGCCGCGGCACCGCGCACGCTTACTGCACCGTGGTCACGCGCCGATCCCTGCTGCTGATGCCGCTGCTCGCCGCGTGCGGCAGCGACGACAAGCCGCGAGCCGCAGCACCGCCGCTACCTCCCAAACCGCCGACGCCCGCGGAGCCCGAGGTCGAGCCTCGCGTCGCTGCGATCGGCGATACGTCGGACCTCGCTCCCGAGCTACGCCGCGCGTTCGATCCGGCGGGTGACTTCACGCCGATGCCCAAGCCCAGGGGCAACGACTGGCTCGCGGAGCATCCCGAGACGCCGCAGTCGTACCGAGATTGGCTCGGCCAAGACACGCATGTGATCGCGGGTCCGCGCCGCGTGATCTATCTGCTACCGATCGGCGGCTTTCCGGCGACGGCGCCGGCGATCGAAACGCTGCGCACGATCATGCGCGCGTTCTTCGTCACCGAAGTACGCACGCTGCCGGCCGTCACGGTCGCCGAGGTCGGCGCGAAGACGCGGATCCACACCGGCACCCGCAAGCAGCAGCTGCTCGCGCCGCACGTGCTCAGGTGGCTCACGAAGCGTGTGCCTGAGGATGCATTCGGGGTCGAAGCCATCACGATGGTCGATCTCTATCCGGAGGAGTCGTGGAACTTCGTGTTCGGCATGGCGTCGCTCAGCGAGCGGGTCGGCGTGCAGAGCTTCGCGCGCCAAGATGCGGCGTTCTTCGGCGATCCGCGCGAACCAGGCTGGCAGCAGCTCGCGCTGCGGCGGGCGACGTGGACGATGATCCACGAGACGTGTCACATGTTCGGTCTCACGCATTGCGTGTACTGGCAATGCATCGTCGCGGGCGCGAATCACCAGGCCGAAGCAGACAGCCGGCCGCTGCATCCGTGTCCGGTGTGCCTGCGCAAGCTGCACACGGCGATCAAGTTCGATCCAGGCCAGCGCGAGACCGAGCTCGCGAAGGTGTACCGCAGCGTCGGTATCACCGACGAGGCCGAGTGGTCGGCGCGCCGTGCGCGCTGGATCATCGACGGCATGCGCTGATTTCCGTGCGGTGCCGCCGGGAGGAATCGCACCACCTCGCCAGGATTCGGAATCCCGGGTCACGATCTACGTGCGGAGGCAATTGGTAGGGACCGTCGGGATTGCACCGACCGCAGTCGCTTTGTAAGAGCTGACACACCCCTAGGTGAGCTGATCCCCATACCGATGATCGTGGACGTGTCGGGAGTCGCACCCGCTGATCGAGCTTGCAAGGATCGATCGCATCCTGATGCACACGCCCAAAACTGTTTCGCGGGGCCGACGAGGATCGCACTCGCCTGAGACTGGGAGACAACCAGTCAACGTCACTAGACGTATCCGGCCCCGAATGAAGACCGATGATGATGATCTGTGTCGAAGGGGAAGATGGAGTCGAACCATCAGCATCAGGTTTCAGAGAC
>DATDCH010000093.1:0-3886 GCA_036524455.1 Kofleriaceae bacterium
GAACGGTTTGCCCGCGCGGCTGCGAAACAACAGGTTGTCAAAGCCGGCAACCCACACGTCTTTGCCTTGCCACGCGATCGCTCGTACGTGGCCCGAGCTCGGAATCACCGGCCCCTCGACGAGCTTGCTGCCGTTGAACACCAGCGGATGCTGCTTCTTCGCAAAGATGCCTGCGCCGAGCTCGCCGGCGGCCCACAGCTTGCCGTCGGGTCCGAGCATCAGCTCCTCGCCGCCGGCGCCGTCGTACGGGTGATGACGCCAGCGCTTGCCGTCCCAGTGCGCGAGGTCCTGCTCGCCGATCGCGATCCATACATCATTGGCGTCACGCGCGACGATGCCCTCGAAGTCGAGCTTCATGAGCTGCGTGCCGGGGAAATCACGCGCGCCTGCGCCCTTGCCGTCGATGTCATCGATGATCGACGCCAACGTCGGCACGTCGGGGACGGTAATGCGCGAGACCTGCGGCGCGCCGGAGCTAGTACGCCGGATCCGCCACAGCGCTGCGTTGTCGCCGACGGCCCACACTTCGCCGTCGGGCATGACGTGGACGCCACGTAATGTCTCGCCGTGCGGCAGCGGATGGACGAAGCGAAATCCGTCGCTACTCGTCCAGCATGCCGCGCCGCGATCGAGCGGGCATTCGCCGAACGCACCGACACCCGCGGCGGCGGTCGGCGCAGAGGCAGCCGCTTCGGTGCCGGTGCCTGCACCGTCCTCGGATCGGCGTGGGGAGCCGCAAGAAGCGACGAGCACTAGGAGGCAGGCGAAACGTGTCACGTGGGTAAGAGCCTTCGGCGGTGCTCGGGTCGCGCAAAAACAACCGCGCACGATCGTGCACGATTTGCCCGCGCGTGAAGCCGGTTAGCTACTTCTTCTTCGACAGATGAAACAGGCCAACGCTCGCGCCGACGACCGCGGTCGGTGCGCCCAGCAAGTCGCCGTCGAACGGCGCGTACCAGCGGATGAACAAGCGCGAGTACATGTGCTTCGTGCGGTCCTCGAGGCCGGCCTCGATCACGTGGACGTGCTGACCGGGCGCGAAGTCACCTGCGTGCAGCTGCGACGGGCTCACGCCGTAGCCGGCAAACCCTTCCCACACGCCGCCCTTGAACGGTCGCTTGAGATACGCGATCGGGTGCGCCTCCCAGTACTGATAGTTCGGCATGCCGGCCGGGTCGCCATGCGCCTGGATCGCCGCAGCGAGCTCGATGCCGATCGACGGCCAATAGATCTCCCAGCCCAGTTGCGCCCCCGCGCCGAGCGCGAAGCTCGACGCGCCGTCGCGCGCGACCTCGAGACCGAAGTTCGTGCCGAGATGAAACGCCGTGCGACGCTGACTGGGCACCGGCTCGGGCTTCGTGAACGTGGGCCGCTCGACGGTGATCACGGCAGCCGGCGGCGGTCCGCTGCTCGACGGAGGAGGCGGCAGATCCGGAAGCGGTGGTGCATCTTCGTCGAGCAGCTCCTGGCCGGGCTCGACCGGCGGCGGCGGTGGCGGCGGTGGTGGTGGTGGCGGCGGCGGCGGAAACAGCGGCACCGGTCGGGCGACCGGAATCGTGCCTTGCGCGTGCGCGGGATCCGGCGCGAGTAACCACGCCGCCGCGCCGATCGACGCGACTGCACACAGCGATGTGACGCGTGGCTTCACGGTCCCGCCCTCACGAACGTGGTCTGCAGCATCCACGACTTGCTCTCGACGCCCATCTCGTCGGTGTCGAGTGCGAGCGCGAGACCGATCAAGAAGCGCCGCTTGCCACCCTTCTTGACCGCGACCTCGATCTGGCGAAAGTCGCGCGCGAGCCTGGTCTCGTTGCCTTCGTCGTCGGTCAGCGTCTTCCAGCCGGTGCCCGCGCCAAACCCGATCGACATCACCACGCCGGGCGACGCGACGAAGTTACAGCGCAGCATGCCCATGAGGCGACCCGCGTTGAACAAGCCGAACTCGGCGTGCACCACCGGCTCGACGTAGAACACGCCGAGGATCGGCTTGCCGAGCGAGAAGCCGAGGAAGCCGCCGAGGCTGACCAGATCGGATGTGCTGTAGACGACCGCGAGGCCTGCTTCGCCCTCGACCGCGCCCGACCGCTTGTCCTCGGCATGCGCGACCGGACCGGCGCCGGCGAGCGCGATCGCAACGAGCAGTGAACGCACGCGCACGCGCGCCCTACTGCTTGCCTAGTGCTTCGCCCATTTTTTTCGCGGATTCGATCGCGGCAGCACCGTTCGGGTTCGTGGGGCTACCGCCGCTCCCGCCGCTGTTCGTCGTGGCGGTCGATCTCGGCGGATTCTTCGCGTCTGCCTCGGCGCTCGTGTTCTTAGCGGTCTGTTCGGCGCGCTTCTTCTCCATGGTCGCGAGCTTCGTGTCGAGCGCATCGCGACGCGCCTTCGCCTTGTCCGTCTTGAACGCTGCGTCCTCGAGCATCTTCTTCACAACCTTGTAGACCGCGTCGTAGTCGTCGCGACGGCGCACCAGCTCTTGGTTGACGACGGCGAGCGCCTTCTCGTCGAACTCCTGCTTCGGATCCGCGTTGTCGCGATCCCAGACCATCGCGTTGTACTTCTTCTGCTCGGCCGCGTACGTCATCGTCTTGTCGCGGCATGCCTTCGTGCGCTTGTTCTTGTCGCACTCGGTCTTTGCCGCCGCGTGCGCCTTCTGCGCGAGCTCCCATTGCGGGCGCAGCGGCGCGTAGTACTGGTCGTACTTCGCTTTGAGCCCGGCGTACTGATCGACGCTCGCTTTGTACGATTCGAACAGCTTCTGCGTCTTCGCGAATGCGTCGTCGTATTTGTCCGCTGCCGCGACGGTCGGCACGAACGCGATCGCCAGAGCCACCCAAATCTGTCTGCGCATGATTTGCGATGGTAACGCTGAGACTGCGCGCGGCTCGGTCAGCCCTCGGTTAGCGGCCGAAGATTTCTTTGATCTCTTGCGGCGGCGTGACGTCGAGCTGCTCGTACGTGCACTCCGCGACCGGCTTATCCGGCCGCCAGCGCTTGAGGTGCGAGCCGTGGCGGAACCGCGAGCCCTGCATGTGATCGAACGAAACCTCGACGACGAGCTCGAGCCGAATCGGTACCCAAGACAGGTCCTTACCGCGATTCCACCGGCTCGTCGCGCCCGGCCGGCGTTGCGCGCTCTCGACTTCCTGGAAGTCCTGCCAGTCCTTCCAGGGGTGATTGTCGAGGGCGCCCTCACGGTAGGGGGCGAGCTTCGTGGTCAGCTCTGCGCGCTCGGTCTGCTTGAACGACGCGCATACGCCGACGTGATGCAGCACGCCTTCCTTGTCGTACAGCCCGAGGAGTAGCGAGCCGACGAGGCGATCCTTGCCGCCCTTGTACCAGCGGAAGCCGGCGACGACGCAGTCGACCGTGCGCTGGTGCTTGACCTTCATCATCACGCGCTTGCCCGGCGTGTACGGCAGGTTGTCGGGCTTCGCGATCACACCGTCGAGCCCAGCACCCTCGAAGCGATGGAACCAATCGCGCGCGGTGTCCTTGTCGCGCGACGCCGGCGTGACGTGGACCGGTGGCTTGACGTTCGCAAGCGCGGCTTCGAGGCGTGCGCGCCGTTCGGACTGCGGCAAGCCGCGCAGATCTTCATCGTCGAATGCGAGCAAGTCCCACGCGACGTACGACGACGGCTTCTCGGCGGCGAGCATCGCGACGCGCGACGCTGCGGGGTGGATGCGCAGCAGCAGTGCCTCGAAGTCGAGCCGGCCGTCGGTCGCGATCACGACCTCGCCGTCGAGCACGCAGCGGTTCGGCAGCTGCTCCCGCAAGATGACCTCGAGCTCGGGGAAGTAACGGCCGAGCGGCTTGAGGTCGCGGCTTTGGATGTAGATGTCGGTACCGGATTTGAATACCAGCGCGCGGAATCCATCCCACT
>DATDCH010000094.1:0-2434 GCA_036524455.1 Kofleriaceae bacterium
CTATCGCCTCGACCTGCCCGCGATGGCGAACCTCCAGCTCAACCTGACGGCGAGCTTCGACACGGTGACCGCGCTCTACAACTCGACGTGCGGTGGCACCGCGATCGCGTGCAGCGATCCACTGAACATGAACGTCAACAACGTCGTCGCGGGCACCTACTACTTCGTCGTCGACGGTTACTTCACCACCTCGGTCGGCACGTACACGATCAACGTGACGGGCAAGATCAACAACGGCCAGAGCTGTGAGAGTGCACTCGCGCAGTCGGGCGCGATCTCGTGCAACATCGGCTACGCCTGCAAAGGCACCGCCGGCTCGCGCACGTGCCAACCGGCGCTGTGTTCGGACGGCCTCGACAATGACAACGACATGAAGACCGACTACCCGAACGATCCGGGCTGCATCGACTCGGCCGACGACACCGAAGCGAACCCGGCGATCCTGCCGGTCTGCGCCGACGGCATGGACAACGACACCGACACGCTCACCGACTTCCCGGCCGACTACGGCTGCGCGGCGGCGAGCGGCACGAGCGAAGTGTTCTGCATGGGCGAGACGGATCCGACCGCCGCGATCACGACGAAGACCACGACCGGTACCACCACGGCGACCGCGAACGATTGGTCGCCGTCGTGCAGCTCGTTCTCGACCGCGTCTGACAAGGTGTACGCGCTCCAGCTGCCGGTGCCGGTGCAGACACTCACGGTCGACACGATCGGCTCGAGCTACGACACCGTGCTCACGATGCGCAACGCGCAGTGTACCGCGGAGATCCCGCTTGCCTGCAACGATGACGGCGGCGGCAGCCTGACGTCGAAGATCGATCTATCGAACGTGTCGCCGGGCAACTACGCGATCGTCGTCGACGGCTACAACGCGAACAACGGCGCGTATACGCTCAACGTGCGCGGCACGGTCGCGACCGGAACGTCGTGCACGTCGTCGCTGTTTACCGGCGGCGCGAATGCGGTGCTCGTGTGCCCGATGGCCACGACCTGCACCGGTACGCCGGCGCGCTGCCAGTAGTCACTACGCCTTTCGAACGCGACCCGACCGCGCCGCTTCCCTGCGAAGGGAGGCGGCTCTTTCGTTCATCACGCGCTCTTCTTCGTCGTCGCGGTGATCGTAGCCGAGCAAGTGGCAGAGGCCGTGCGACGCCAGGTGCAGGAGCTCGGCGTAGAGGCCGCGCTTGGCCTGCTTCTTTGCTGTCTGCACCGAGATGATGATGTCGCCGAGCAGCGCGAAGTCCGCCGTGGCCGCCTCGCGCTGCGCGAACGCGAGCACGTCGGTCGGGCTGTCCTTGTTGCGGTAGTCGCGGTTGAGCTCGCGGATCGCGGTGTCGTTCGTCAGGCGGAGCGCGACCTCGAGGTCCTTGCGGCGTTCTGCGAGCGCGGCCGCCTTGACCATGCGCGCGACGTCACGGCGCAGCTTCGCCTTGATTGCGGGCGAGACGGTCACGCCGTCGTCGATCGAGAGCTCGAGCGCCATGGCGTCAGCGCTAGTCGCGAGTGGTCAGCGCGAACACGCGCGCGCCGACGAACACTTCGAACAGCTCGGAATCGAGCTGACCGCGCTTGACGTCTTGCGCGAGGATGTCGAGCGCCTTCTCGACGGGCATCGCCTTCTTGTACGGGCGGTCGCTCGCGGTCAGCGCGTCGTAGATGTCGCTGATCGCCATCATGCGCGCCGGCACCGGAATCTGCTCGCCCTTGAGCTTGTTCGGATAGCCCGTGCCGTCGAGCTTTTCGTGGTGCGCGCCCGCGATGTCGGGGACGTCGCGCAGTGTGCGGCTCCACGGGATGCGCACGAGAAAATTGTACGTGTGGATGACGTGGCTGTTGATCTCGATGCGCTCGGCGTCGGTCAGCGAGCCGCGGCGGATCTGCAGGCACTGCGCCTCGTCGTGCGTGAGGAACGGCAAGTTTTGGCCCAGCTCGTCGCGATAGTTCAAGCCGGAGAGCTCGGCGAGCTTCTCGAAGCCGCCCTGCTCGAGCACGGTTGGCTCGTTCGCCTGCAGGATGAACTTGATGATGTTGTCGAGCTCGGTGACCTTCGCGATGATGTCCTTGTCGACCGCCTCGAGCTCGGCGGCGACTTGCTCGCGCGACGCCTCGACGAGGTAGCGGACCTTCTTCTCGAGACCTTCGATCTTGAAGCCGCGCTTGATCAGCTGGAAGCGCTGCAAGATCATCTCGCGCTCGTGCTCGTAGAGCTTCTTCGCTTTGACGAGGATGTGCTCGCGCACGCCGACCTTGCCGAAGTCGTGGAGCAGCGCCGCGTACTGGATCTGGGTCAGGTCGTCGCGCGAGAACCGGACCTCGCGGTAGTGGCCGCTCTCGGCGCGGTTGACCGCGCGCGCGAGGCCGACGGTGAGATCCGCGACGCGCTCGGAGTGACCCGAGGTGGTCGGATCGCGCGACTCGAGCGCGGTGA
>DATDCH010000095.1:0-10356 GCA_036524455.1 Kofleriaceae bacterium
AGCAGCCCTGCGATCGAGCTGGATGCACTGATCGCGATCGGTGACGGTGGTCAACGTTCCCGTCAGCGTCGACGCCATGCCGTCGGTTTGCTTCACGGAGTATTCGGTGTGCGCCGTGATCGCGGAGTAGGTATCGACCGGGCCGAACATCAGGAAGTACAGCCGATCGTGCTGGTCGACGTCGAGCAAACCGAGCGAGCGTGATAGCGCCACTGCGTTCTGCCAGTTCACCGACGTCGACGATGACGCGGAGCCGTGCGACGTCTCGGTCCAGATGCCGGTCGACGCCGTCCAGACCTGACCGGCTATGACGGGCTGCTGCATGAATATCAGCGTGGTTGCCTTGGTCACCGGCGTGCGATCGAGACGGCCCGCGACCGTGCGGCCGAGCTCGAGGTGCGGCGCTTCGTGCTGGAGCACGTTCCCGGCGCCGTCCTGCATGTAGAACATCTGGTAGCGCGCGCCGGCCGGAGCCGAGAACGAGAACGCGCCGTCGCGCTCGCGATATTCGATCGGTGGCGTCGACGCGTCCTCGAGCTGGACGAACAGATTCACGTCGGACGCCGGTAGCACGCGCTCTTGCAGCACCGGTCGGCCCATCTCGTCATTGATCGCGTAGCGCTCGACGATGCGCCCGGTGACGACACCTTCGAGGCAATTGCCGTCGAGCTCGGGGCTCGCGTACACGTAGCGGCGCTGGGTCGGGCACGTCGTATCGGTCAGCGTGCAGTAACCGGTGTCCTCGCAGAACCCGATCTCCTCGCCTTGCCGGCATTGCTCGTCGGTCTGACAGTGAAACTCACCGGTCGCTCGACACGCGCAGACTACGCTGAGCAGCGCGAGCCGAATCAAAACCGCGCTCCGACGAACACGACGCGTCCGTCGGTACCCGCCGTGAGCGCGCGTTGATTGCGATCGTGGACGAGGTAGATGCCGGCGCCGGCGGCAAGTAACCCGATGCCGACGCCGAGTGAGACGCCACCGATCCAGCGGCGCTGTGTCGTCTCGTCGAGCTTACTGTCGAAGTCGTCGAGATACGTCTCTTGCTTGGACTCCGAATGGCTACCGGCCGCGAGCGCGAGGAACGTGATGCCCACGGTGACACCGACGACACCCGACGCCGTCAACGCGCCGCCGAGCTTGTTCGTGTACCAAGGTCCGAGCGGTTGCACTGGCTCGCTCTCCCCCGTTCGCCGCGCGTCTTTCACCGGCTTCACGGGCTTGTCGCACAACGCGATCATGTCGTTGGCGGCCTTCACTTTGCTCGGCGTCTGCGCCTCGCGCGCGTACTTGCGGTACAGGCCCTTCGCAGTGACGCAACGGCCGGCCATGCGTTCGGACTGCGCCCACGACCACAGCAGATCGGGAAGCGGCTCGATCTCGTACGCCGCGTTGAAGTGCTTGCTCGCTTCGACGTAGTCGCCGGCGGTGAACGCGGCGCCGCCTGCGTTCAAGTGCTCGCGTGCCTCGGGTTTCTGCGGTTCCTCGGCGTGCGCGATCGAGGTCAACCAGAGCGCGATGACGAGCACGCCGATGCGCATTGGCTCACTCGGGCGCTTTCCAGCTGTTCGGGTCGTATGTGCCGGGCTTCTTCGCGGCCGGCTTTGGCGCAGGTGCCTTCGGCTGCTTGTCGACCTTCGGCGCCGGTGCGGCAGGCTTCTCGACTTTCGGCGGCGCGGGCGCCTTGTCGACTTTCGGCGCGGGCGCCTTGTCGACTTTCGGTGCTGGAGGCTTGTCGGTCTTCGTCGTCGGCGCGGCAGGCTTGTCGACCTTCGGCGTCGGCTGCTTGTCGGCCTGTCGCGACGACTTGCGCGGGCGCTTCTTGTCGTCGGCGGGCGGCGGCTCGACCTCCTGCGGTGGCGGCTCGACGGCTGCCTGTTCGACGGGCGCGGCCTCCGGCTCCGGTAGCGGCTCAGGTACCGGCGCAGGTGCCGGCTCGACAGCCGTCGGTGTCATCTCGACGGTCGGTCCCGACTTCATCTCGACGCGGTCGGGTGCCGCGCCTTCGGCTTGCGCCGGCGGCGGATTGCGACCACCGAACGCGATCGCGATCAGCACGATCGCGCCGAACGTGATCGACGAGCCGATGATGATGCGCTTGCGCCGCTCCTCGGCCATGTTGATGTGGACCGTCGAGTCGCCTTGCGCCGGTCGCCACTCGCGCGGCGCGATCGGAAACGGCGTCGGGCTGCTGCGCAGATCGGGATCGACCTCGATCGAGGGCAACCCGTGCCCTGGTGTCATCTGCATCGTCGGCGCTTGATCGCTCACGATCGATGCGGCGACCGGCGCCAGGTCGCGGTTGCTCGGGCGCGGCGGTGGCGGCACCGAGATTTGCGTGGTGGGTGCGCCGGTGGTCATCGTCGGCGCGGCGGTGCCCGACGGGTTGTCCTCGTCGTCGTCGCCCTCGTCGAAGTGATCGAGATCGTAGACATCGCTCTCGCTGACCGGAGTGGTCATCTCGGTCGCTTGCTCGACCATGTGCTCGGTGAGCGTCTGACCGGAGGCCTGCGCTGTCGACCACGCGCGGATCTCGTCGGCGAACAGCTCGTGCATGTACGTGCGGAGCGCGACCGTCGATTGCTTGAGCTTCTGCTCGCGCGCCAGCTCTTCGAGATCGAGCTGGAGTTGCTCGGCGGTCTGGTACCGTTGCTCGGCGTCGATCGCGAGCGCGCGCAGGATGACGCGGTCGAGCTCGGGCGTGCTCTCCGGGCGCAACTGCGAAGGTGGCTGCGGCTTCGAGTTGATGATCTGCTGGATCGTCGCGAGGTCGTTCTCGGCTCGGAACAACCGCTGGGTCGTCACCATCTCCCAGAGCACGATGCCGAGCGCGAAGATGTCGCTGCGGCGATCGATCGGCGCGCCCTTCGCTTGCTCTGGCGACATGTACGAGATCTTGCCTTTGAGCGTGCCGGTCCGCGTCTTCACCGTGCTCGTCGTCGCCTTTGCGACGCCGAAGTCGACGAGCTTCACCGCGCCGTCGTACGAGACGAGGATGTTCGACGGCGACACATCGCGGTGCACGATGTCGAGCAGCGAGCCGTCGGGACGCCGCCGTTCGTGCGCGTAGTGGAGCGCCGCGGCGACGTTGCGCGCGATCTGTACGGCGTGGTCGATCGGAAACCGTTGGTTGACGCGCGCGGTGCGCCGCATCGTCGTGCGGACGTCTTGGCCGTGCACGTACTCCATCGTGAAGAAGTAGTGCCCGTCGACCTTGCCCATGTCGTAGACGTGAGCGATGTGCGGATGGTCGAGCGTTGCCGCGAGCTTCGCTTCGTCGAGAAACAACCGGACGAACTTCGGGTTCTCGGAGTAGTTCGGCAGGATCTTCTTGAGAACGACGAGCTTCTCGAAGCCTTCGGGGCCGAGCGTGCGCGAAAGAAAAAGCTCTGCCATCCCGCCACGGGCGAGCTTGCGTACAATTTCATAGGAACCAAGGCGCGTAGCCTCAGCCCGTGCTTGATCGACCGGCCTCCCCAAGCGCTTCGATCATAACGCGTTGACACGTTGCGTGGCTTGTTTCGTCGACGGCAATGGGACTAGCCACTGCGTTGCAACAGCGTGTCAGCACTTGTGCAATTCGCGGCACAACCAGTGCAACCACCTGTGGGCATGTACAGTGGTCGCTTGCTCGCTGCGTCGTTACTCGTAGTCGCGTGTGCCGCGGAGGATGACAAAGCCGCAGGTCAGTGGGCGCCGGGCAAGGGCGACGGCGCCTTCGAGCTGGTCGAAGGCGGCCCGGCGCCGCTCGATTCCCGCGTCGAGATCACGCTCGACCGCCGCGTCCCCGCGTACCGCGTGGAGTCGTTCGGCGGCACGAAGCTGAAGATCGACGTCAAAGGTCGGAGCACGGATGCCTACGTGATCGTGGAAGGCCCGCTGGCCGGCGATGGCGATCGCGCGGCGATCGGCTCCGGAGCGGTCGTCGGTGAAGACGACGACAGCGGCGCTGGTCGCGATGCTCGACTCGAGCTCGACCTCGCAGAGCCCGGCGTGTACCGGATCCTCGCCGGCAGCTACGAGAGCCTTGGTTTGGGCGGTGCGGCGACCGGCGCGGTCACGCTCGACGTCGCGTGCAGCGCGAGCTGCTTCCGACCGATGGTCGATCAGAAGTCATTCGTTCGTGCGCTACAGGCGCAAGGTGGTCCTGCGTTCACCGAATACGCGAAGGCCGAGATCGCGGGCCTCGTCCACGATCCCGTCGTCGCCGAGCAAATGAGCGCGCAGCTCGCCGCGATCCTCGCCGACCCGAATCTCGCCGGTCTCGACCGCTTCCCGACGATTCCGCTCGCCGCGATCGGCGCGCTACGTCCCGCGCTCGGTCAGATTCCCGCCGAAGCGCCGCGTGAAGATCAAGTCATCACCGGCGATCTCATGCAGCAGCTCGGCGGCTGCACGCCCGATCGATCGCTGCCCGCCGAAGTCGATGCCCGGTTGCCGGGCGTTCGCTACGGCCAGTTCCCGAGCAAGACGCTCGCGCCGTGTCAGTTCGCGCATGCAGGCAAGCTCGCTCAGGTGCTGACGTCGCTCGCGGCGCAGAACGGCTCGTCGGTGACATTCAAGAGTCAGACGATCAAGACGCCGCGCGAGCTGTTCGCTGCGCTCGTCGCCAGCGGCCACACGATCCAAGTCCGCAACGAGCGCATGTACGCCAACTTCCTGTCGCTGATCGCGGGTGACCGCGACGTGATCTGGCCGGTGTGGCTCGACACCGGGATCCGGTTGTCGAACGGCGAGAGCCTTTCGGTTCCCGTCGGCCACAGCCATCACGCGTGGCGGATCAGCGGACCGCAGATCAACACGCGCGTGATGTTCTATCTCGGTGTGTCGGGCGCGGGCTTCTTCGGGCAGACCGATCAGCGCCCGGCGTGGTCGGGCATGATCGCGTCGACCGACGTCACGATCAAAGCCGCGCAAGGCGGTGACTACGAATATCTCCTGAAGACCCTCGACGCCGCGGCGACGTACTTGCGACGGATCCGCGTCGAGCGCACGACGGTCGCTGCCGGCAAGCCCGCAGACGGCTACGGCTTCCTCGGCGTGTGCAACGACTCGAACGCGACGCTCGAGCACGCGACGAAGGGAACGATCAGCGCGTTCCCGTTATTGCGCGCGAAGCAACTCGATGCCCAGGCCGATCTCGGCGACGGGCTCGACGCGACGATCAAGGCACTGCCGAAGGATGGCGATGGCATTGCCAATCAACGCGATGCCTTGCGCCGCGCGGTCGCGATGCAGCCGTTCGCAAATGGCTCGCCGCTGCTCTGGGATCCGAAGCTCGCCGCGCAGCTCGCGAAGGCGCGCGCCGATCTAGGTCAGTGACGCAGATCGTGTAGGACGAAGGCCTACGCGCCCGGCGAATTGACTGGCCGCGTCCGCCACGCGATCCTTACAACGTGGGCCAACGCTTCGTCGCGGTCGCCGTCGTTGTCGCGTCGGCATGTACCGCGTTGCACTATTCGACAACGTCGCAACGAGCGGTCGTCGTCTCGAACAACCCGTATCACTTTTCGCTACCCGGATCGGCGTCGTTTGTCGTCAGCCCGCAGGGCTCCGGCGACGACGACATCATCGACGGCATCGTGCTCAGCGGTTGCAGCTCGCAGTGGAGCCTCAACCTCAATCAAGATCCGCAAGGTCCACCGCCAGGCCCTCAGGTGTGCGGCGGGCTATCGATGCCGAGCGGACAGCTGGTCACCGATTTCGCCGCGTGCCCGCGCAACTACCAGTTCGGCGTTGGCTACTCCGGCTCGGTACCTGGCTTGTCGAGCTGCGACGTCCTCATCTACACGTCGAGGAACGGCGGCAGTGGCAGTGCGATCGGAATGGTCACGCTCATGCTCAGTGGCAGCGGCGCGGGCCCTACCGGCATCACCGTGTCGCCGAGCATGATCAACTTCGGCGACATCCAGATCGGTTCAGCAAGCTCGTCATCGACGGTGACGGTCAAGAACAACAGCACGAACACCACCGTCATCACCGTGAACGGCTCGCTCAACGGCTCCGGTTACTCCGCCACGCCCGGCAACTACGGCTCGTTCGGCCTTGGGCCCGGCTCGCAAGCGGCGTTCGCCGTGACGTGCATGCCCATCGTGGTCGGATCCTATCCAGGCTCGATGTCGTTCTCGTCGGGTTCGTCATCGGGCATGACGACGCTCGCGTGCAGCGGCATCAACTCGACGGTCACCATCCAGCCGTCGCAGGTCAACTTCGACCCCACGCTTGTTGGCCGACCACCGCCGCCAAAGACGGTGATGATCGGCGGTAACAGCACCGCCGTGATCGAGAATGTGCAGCTCGACCCGACCGCGACGGCCGCGGGCGTGTCGATCACCACGAACCCCGAAGGCATGACGGTCGGTCCCGGCAGGAACATCGTGCTCGCGTACTCAGCCGCGGCGATGCATGCCGCTGGGCCGCTCGGCAATCTCTCGGTCAAAGTGTCGTCCGACCCGGCCGCGCGCAACGTCGCGATCGCGGGACAAGCACTGCTCGGCGGCGTCGGCACGAACCCGGCGAGTGTCGAGTTCGGTGCGGTGTGCGCGAACGGTAGCTCGTCGAAGGACGTCGAGGTCTACGCGAGCGAGCCCGGCGACGTCAATCTGATGTCGATCACGAAGCCGGCGGCGCCGTTCGACGCGGTTGTCGTCGACACGTTGCCGAAGACCCTCGGCGGCAATCACTCCGGTGCGAGTGTGACCGTGCGTGCGGAGCTGAACCCGACGACAGCGGGTGAGTTCAACGATGCGTTCGCGCTCAACAGCAACGTGCCGAACATGGGCACAAGCGAAGTACAGCTACACGCCACCGTGCTCGCGGGCGGCATCGCAGCGACGCCCGACATCGTGCACTTCGGTACCGTCATGCCGCCGCAGACCTCGTCACCGAAGATGGTGCAGTTGACGAACTGCGGTTCGGGCGACTTGATGTTCACTGGCGCGAGCATTACCGGCCTGAACGCCGGCGAGTTCACGCTGATCGGTGCGAACCCACCGCGATCGATTCCGCCGACCGAGTCGGAAGTCTTCATGGTCATCATGCAGCCCGACAACGGCGGCTTTAAGACCGCGCGGCTCGTGATCGCTCATAGCGCCGGCGGCACGAACGTCGATCTCGACGGCACCGGCGAGGGCGAAGGCAACATCAAGGACCGCGAGACCTACTACGCGTGTTCCACGGGCCGCGGCGCCGCACTGTGGCCACTCGCGCTCGCGCTACTCGCGTTGCGCCGCCGTCGCCGCCGTTGAATGGCACGTCACAGCGCGATCCTCGCGCCTTCTCGCTCGAGCGACTGCTGCGCCGCCTCCAGCATCCGCACGATGCGCACGCCCGCGGCGGCATCCGACGGCGATGCCGCGCCATCGAGGCACGCCGCCGCAAACGTCTGCGTTACGCCCGCGAGCGCTTCCGTGCCGTCGAGCTTCGGCGAATGCACGTCGCCAGAGCGGTACTGCACGTTGAGCGCATACGCTGACTCCTTGTCGATCTGCCGCACGTCGACCGAGCTCTCGTAGACCTTGACCGGCTCGACCGGAGAAGTGTCGTCCCACATGATCATCTTCTTGTCGCCGGCGATAATCATGCGGCGCGTCTTCACCGGCGCGACCCAATTGACGTGCACGTGCGCGAGCAAACCCTGATCGAAGCCGACCGTCACGTACGCGAGGTTCTCGTGCTGCCCATAATGCGCCGTGCCGATCGCTGATACCCAGCGCGCCTGCGTGCCGAGCGTCTGCGACACCACGTAGTCCATGATGGTCAGATCGTGCGGTGCGAGATCCCAGATCACGTTGTAGTCGGGTTGGAACAAGCCGAGGTTGATGCGCACCGAGTCGAAGTACAGAACTCGGCCGAGCTCGCCGCTCGCGACGAGGTCGCGGATTTTGCGCACGGCGCCCGTGTACACGAACGTGTGATCGACCATCAGCACGCGCTTGTGCTCTGCGGCGAGCGCCGCGAGCTCCTCGGCCTGCGCGACGCTCGGCGTCAGCGGCTTCTCGACGAGCACGTGCTTGCCGGCCTCGAGCGCCCGCTTCGCGAGCTCGTAGTGCGTGAAGAGCGGAGTCGCGATCGCGACCGCGTCGATCTCGGAATCCGCGATCAATGCCGCCGCGTCCTCGACGATACGGATGTACGGGTACTGCGTCTGCGCGAGCTGGCGGCGCTGCGGTGCCTGCTCGGCTATCGCGACGACCTTGGTGCGCGGACCCATCGCGAAGTTGCGGACGAGGTTGGGGCCCCAGTAGCCGTACCCGATGACGCCCAGTCGCAACGCGCTCACGGCCGCGCACCCTCACACGACGTGCCGAGAGCGTCAAGCGCGTCGAGGGTGGTACCGTGAGCCGTGGCCGACCGCGTGCCCAAGCGCCTGTTCGATCGCCGCATCACCTCGAAGGTGCGCGTATTGCTCGACGACTGGTTGCCTCCCGTCGTGCGCGAATGGCGCCCGCTCAACCGGGTGCTCGCCCGCATTGTCCACGGCCCCAACTTCGACCTCGACTTCAAGGCACGTGCGTTTCACCTCAGCGATCGCGAAATCGTCGAGGCTTACGAGCGGCTCGCCCAGGGCGGCGCGCGGTTTCGCGATACCGACACCACGCCGGCCCAGCTCGACGCGATCGCCGGCGCGGCGCGCGGCCACGTGCTCGAGGTCGGCTGTGGTAACGGCACGATCGCAGAACGGCTGCGCGGCGAGCACGAGGTCGTCGCCGTCGACGTCACGCTCGGCTCTGCGCGGGAGACCGGCCGCCGCGCCGAGTGCAGCGTCGCGCTCGCCGGCCTGCCCGACCTGCCGTTCCGCGACAATGCGTTCGATAGCGTCGTGTGCGCGCACACGCTCGAGCACATTCCGGATCTGTGGCGGGCGGCGGCCGAGCTGCGCCGGGTCGCGCGTCGCGTGATCGTCGTCGTGCCGTGCCAGCGCTACTACCGTTACACCGTCGACTACCACCTGCACTTCTTCCCCAGTGCCGGGCCGCTCGAGCGCTTGCTCGGGGGACACGCAGAGCTGATCGACGGCGACTGGTTCGTCGTCGCGGACCGCTGACCTCGGTTGAAGGCCAGTTCGCGAGGCGATGTCAGGGCGGCCGAATTGCCGGCGCGCGTGGGTTCCGGCACTTGTTGACTATGCGTCAACAAGTATTGGCGGGCGCGCTACTCGCCGCATGCGGTTACGACCCCGGGCAACCCGCCGGCGGCGACGTCGATGCGGCGGTATCCGGCGACACCGCGGTGAGGCCCGACGGGCCGGCGGCCTACGATCCGACCGCGTGCGTGCAGTGGTTCGCGTGGCCCGAGCAGCAGCCGAGCCTCGGCATGGCGAGCTGGGGCACCCAGCTGATCGACGTCGCGCGCCACATCCCGGCGCAGTACGGCGACACGTACTGGTTCGCTCGCCGCTTCGCCCGATCACCGCCGCGCACGAGACCACGCATGGCATCCAGGCGCACCTGCGCAACTACGAAGCGCCGCAAGGCCACGTCAACGCGTTCTACGTGCTCGGCGGCAAGGTCGCGTTCGTCACCGAGCCCGCGATGCGAAAGGCCGACATCAAGCCGCACATCGTCGCGGGGCTGCGCGGGCCTCGCTACAACCTCTATCTCGAGCAGCAAATCGCATGGGACGACACGCCGCTGTACGTGTTCGACGAGTGGACCGCGTACGTCAACGGTGCCGAGGTCGGCGTCGGTCAGGTGCAAGCGGGGCTCTACACCGGCCAGTGGACCGATGCGGTGATGGGGCCGCTCGAGTTCACCGCGTACGCGATCGCGACCGCGAAGGCGATCAAGCAGAAGGATCCGACGTACTACGCGAGCAACATGCAGTTCCGCTGTTTCACCGCGTGGAACATCAAGCGCGCGATGGCGCTGTACGAGGCCGGCCGCGTGATGACCGAGTTCGAGTGGACCACGCAGGACCAGTACGCGACGAAGCTACGGACGATGCCCGAGGCCCAGCCGCTGCGCGATGTCGCGAAAGAGCTCTGGGGCGCGGACTGGACGCAGACCGTGCTCGGCTTCTAGCTAGCTAGGCCGCTTTCACTCAAAGCGATCGTCGGTGGGCGCTCGGCGGCATCGCCGCCCCAGATTGAACCGCCAAGCGGCCAGCAGACGCCAAGATCGGATCGCCAAGGACTTGGATTCGGCGCTCGCTCTGCACGCACGATCGGCGGGTGCGATCTTGTTGCTGGCGGCGCGCGTGGTCGACCGGATGTTCATTCGTGCAGAACGCGCGCCCAACAAAAACTTCTTGGCGCTCTGGCCTTGGCGTCCTCGGCGGCTCGGCGGCTCGGCGGCTAATCCGCGTCTTCTATCGTCCTTACGCGCGCCGCTTCGCTGCGCTCGTCGCGAGATAGCG
>DATDCH010000096.1:0-7721 GCA_036524455.1 Kofleriaceae bacterium
GAGGGCTCCTGGGTGTATCCGGAGCCGGGCGAAGGAAGCTGCCCGGCGAACGACTGGTGGGGCACCGGCTGCCTCAAGCTGACGAGCTGCAGCTTTGGCTGCGGCGGCGGCACCGAGGACGTGGGCGTCCGACCGGCCACGAACATCTTCCAGCTGCGCTGAAGCACGTCTCGTGTACGCTGCACGCCGGTGCAGCGTCTGCCCGCCGAGGACGAGGATTCCGCAGAGCTCGAAGCGGCCGTCCGCGACGCTTGTCCCGCTGCTGACGATCTTGCGAGCCGCGTCGTGCGCTCGCGCGTCGCAGCGGGACTGTTCGCCAAGCACGATCGCGTGCGGATCGGTCGCTACGAGCTCGAGCGGCAGGTCGGCCAGGGTGGTGGCGGTGTCGTGTTCGCCGCGTGGGATCCCGAGCTGTCGCGACGCATCGCGATCAAACTGATCGACGTACATGGCCGGCGAGAGCGTGTGCTCGGCGAGGCGCACGCGCTCGCGCGGCTGGCTCACCCGAACGTCGTATCGATCTTCGACGTCGGCACGCATGGCGAGCAGATCTTTCTCGTCATGGAGCTCGTCGACGGCGCGACGTTGCGCGGCTGGGTCGACAGCAGCCCGCGCACCATGCGCGAGATCGTTCGGGCGTATCGCCAAGCGGGCGAAGGACTCGCGGCGGCACACCGCGCAGGCTTCGTGCATCGCGACTTCAAGCCCGACAACGCGCTGATCGGTAGCGATGGCCGGGTTCGCGTCGTCGACTTCGGGCTCGTGCACGTCGAGGGCAGTACCGGTGCACCCGGCGTCGGCACGCCGCGTTACATGGCGCCCGAGCAGCTCGAGGGCGGTCCGATCACGCCGGCCGTCGACGAGTATGCGTTCTGTGCGGCGCTGCGCGAGGCGGCAACTCGCCGGCGCGACGCTTCGGGCACGCGGACCGAGACCATCCCGCGCTGGATCGAGGTGATCACGGCACGCGGCCTCGCGCGCGACCCGCGCGATCGGCACCCGTCGTTCGACGTGCTGCTGCGTGCGCTCGCACGCGATCCGGCGAGTCGCTGGAAGCGGCGCGGGCTCGTCGCGGGCGTCGCCATCATCGGGCTCACCGCGTTTGTCGTCGGTCGATCGCAGACCTCGGGGAAGGCCGCATGTCCCGACGGGCGCACCGAGCTCGCAACGGCGTGGGGACCCGTTGCGCGTGCATCGGTCGTCGCGCAGCTCGACTCGCTGACAACTCCGTATGCGCACCAGGTTCGGCCGCACATCCTCGCGGCACTCGATGGCTATGCGGGTCGCTGGGTGCTCGGTCAGAAAGCCGCGTGTACAGCGCGCGACCGCGGCATCGAATCGGATGCGTTGTTCGATCGGCGGATCGGCTGTCTCGATCGCGCGCGGGCGGCGCTCGCGTCGGTCGTCGGTGTGTTGCGGCGGACCAGTGCGGATCAACTCGCGCCCGCCGTGACCTCGGTCAGTGAGCTGCCCGCGCTCGAGCGGTGCAGCGATCAGACGGCGCTCGACGATCGCATCGAGCCGCCACCGAGTGCGAAGACCAAAGCGGTCGCGCAGCTCGATCGCGAGCTTGCCGCGCTCGAGGTCGAGGTGAGAGCGGGACACGCTCACCTCGCCGAGGTCCGCCAGGCTGCCGCACGACTCGTCGAACGCGCGCGCGCGCTCGAGTACCGGCCGCTGCTCGCTCGCGCGTTGCGCGTTACCGGCGTTGCGTCGCTCGCGCGCACGGCACGTGAGGAAGCGATCGCGCCGTTTCGCGAAGCCACGAGCCTCGCGTTCGCAGCCGGCGCCGACGAGCTCGGCGTGGAGCTGTTCGCACGCCGCGCCTGGGCCGAGGGCATGGTTCGCGATCCCGAGCGTGCGCTCGACGGCTTGCAGGTCATCGAGGCACTCGCGAGCCGACTGCCCGACGTGGCGCGGCCGACGCGCGCGCTGCTCGAAAACAACGTCGGCAGTGTCGAGCTCGCTTCGGGCAGACCAGCGCAGGCACGCGAGCGGTTCGCACTTGCGGTGCGCGAGCTCGAAGCCGCACGCGGCGGGATCTCCGTCGAGCTCGCCCAGGTCCCGGCGAACCTCGCACTCGTGACCGACGATCCGGTGGAGCGGTCTCGATTGTTCGCGAGCACGATCGGGCAGCTGACCGCGAAGCTCGGCGCAGACCACCCGCACACGCTCGACGCCCGCATCAACGCCGCCGCGACCGCGGACGACGCTGCCGTGGCGCAGCGCGAGACCGAGTCGGCGTGCACGGCCTACCGAGCGCTGCATCCCGAGCACGGTGCGATCGCAGATTGTGCGTTCGACCTCGCGTGGTTTGCACTCGATCGCGGCGACCCGCAGGCCGCTCGCACGTGGTTCGCAGCCGTCGTTACCGCGGAGGCCCACGGCGGCGATGCGACGCTGGCCGCGCTGTCTCGCGCGCACCTGGTTCGGCTCGACGGGAATGCGCGCGAAGCGGTCGCGGCGTTCGCGCACATTGTCGCTGCGACGGCAACCGGCGCCGACGCACCGTGGTGGCAACGCCTGCTTGCGGCCGAAGCCAACCTCGGCGCTGGACTCGCCGCGCGTGATGCAGGCGATCGCAGCGCGGCTCGGGTCGCATTCACGCGCGCAGCCGAGACGCTCGACCAGATCATCGCGATCAAGCCGGGCGCGGCACGCAGGCGCGCACTCGAGCGCGCGCGGCGCGAGCTCGCGGCGCCGTAGCGATCACGAGCCGATCGGGTTCGCGGTCCAATACGTCGAGCCCGGTAGCCACGTCGGGGGAGCGCCGTCGAGCTCGCTGCAATACGGGAGCTCGTGGCCGACGGACTTGCAGTGGTCCGCGATGAGAGTGCGAAAGCCGGGCGCGCTGTCTTCGCGGCGCGGGGTGTCGAGGCAAATGGCGCCGTCGGGTCCCCAGAGAGCCTCGTGCGAATCCAGCTGCGCCTCGTCCTCCCACGACCAACCTGACGTCAGCGGAATCCCTTTGGCCCGATCGCGGATGCGCAGCGGTTCGCCGGGCACCGTGAACGGCTTGCCATCGCCGCAGTAGTTCGCACTCCACACGTTGAACAGGGCTTGGCGCTGCGACAGCGGCGTGGTGATGCCGTTCAGCGGATCGCTGCTCGCGGTCGTCGCGCGCATCCGGTGGTTCTTGGCCGGCCCGCCGCCAAGGCATGCGAGATTGAACCAGCCCTTCGTCACGGCCCCGGTCGTGACCTTCCTCGTCACCGGATCGTAGCGATCGCCCTCGAACACGAGCGCGTCGAGCGACGCAGCACCGTCGGCGAGATCCTCGACGGTGCACAGCGGCTTCCACGTCGTCCCCATGGGGGTCACGACCGGGTACGCGAACGTGTAGCTCATCAACGCCGTGCCGTCGTCGAACGCGTGGTAACGGAGCGAGCGGTGAAAGTCGATGATCCGTAGCAGGTGGACCGTGCCGTTGACATCGAGCGTAAAGCCGCTGCCGATGAGGCTGGGCCCCGACGCGACAACGTTATCGAACGCGTCCCTCGCGACGAGCTCGTTCTTGCGCGCGTCGAGGCGGACCGCGCCGGCCGGCAGGCCCTGATAGCCGATGATGCTGACGCCTTCGCTGTTGACGAGTCCGTTCCGGTTCACCTCGTAAAAATAGACACCATCGATCGCCGTCGAGTTCGTGCCGCACTCCTTCGGCGGGCAACCGTCATCCATCAAGGCTGCTTGGCTCAACGTCTCGAGCGCGGGCTCGGGCTCGGGAAGCAAGCAGCCACCACAGGCAAGGGCAAACAGAGAGGCTCGGCTCATGACGTACATGAGTGACCTCGTACAGTAGCGTTTCAATGAATCTTCCCCGTGAACCCGGATCAGCTCGCAGGTTGACCGATCCGCGCGTTGCGCAGCGTGTCATCGAGCCGCGACTCCTCGGCGGCGAGGCGTTCTTTGAGCTGCTGGCGCGCCCGGTAGAGCCAAGTGCGGATCGTTGTGGGCGGCGCCTCGAAGATCGTCCCGAGCGTCGCGACGTCGAGATCCTCCCAGTAATACAGCTCGAGCAACGTCTGCTGCTCTACGGGAAGCTTTCGGAGCGCATCGAGTAGCTGCCGGTGCGCCTGATCGCGCGCGATTCGCGTACCCGGCGTGGTGGCGAGATCGGCGATCGAGGTGATCGAAAAGTCGAGGCGCTCGACATCTCGGCGACGCTCGCGCAGATGGCGATACAGCTCGTGGCGCGCGACCGTGAACATGTACGCGCGAAACGTCGATTCCGCGCGAAACTGCTGCTTCGCATGTAGGCACGCAACGAGCGTCGCCTGGACGAGCTCGTCGGTATCGGCGTCGCACTTGCTCGCGAAGAAGCGATACAGATGATCGAACTGGCGCGTGAATAGCTCCTCGCCGGCACTGCGGTCACCGCTTCGCCAGCGCGCGAGCAGCGCAAAGTCGAGATCCTCGCTCACGCCGACACCGTACCAGGGGCACGGGGCTAGCCGCCGCGTCGCGCGACGTAGATATCGAGGCCACCGCTTCCGTTCGGTGCGTCGGAGTGAAAGTACAGCCGGCAATCATCCGCTGCGCTCCAGCTCGGGGTCTCGCTGATGCCCGCGACGCCGACCACGTCGACTTTGGTCGCGGCCCCGAAGCCGTCCTGAGTCGTCGACCGCGAGGCGGTGTAGATGTCGGCCTCGCTGGCGGTCGTGCGGCGAAAATAGATGTGCCGCTCGTCTGCGCTGACCGCCGGTGTTGCTTCGTCATCGGCGGTGTTGATGCCGCCGGCGAGTGCGACCGGCGTGTCCATCGCGCCTGTGCTGTCGACTTCGGTGTACCAGATGTCGTGCGCGCCGGCCCCGGGCCGCGCGGCCGACGCGAAGTAGAGCGAGCGCGCATTCGCGATCATCGGGTGCACTTCGCCGTCGCGCAGTGCGAGGCCCGGGCGCGGCGGACCGAACGCGTCGCCCGTGGACGCGCGCCGGCTGGCGTTGATGTGATACGCGCCGGTGACGTCGGAATCGAACATGAGCAACAGCCCATCCGGCGACAGGGTCGACCACACGTCGGAGTTGATCGTGTTGACCGTCCCGAGCAGCATCGGCGCGCCGAACGGCGCATCGTCATCGGCACGCGTCGCGAGAAACAGATCGAACGTGCCGTTGCTGCTCGTGCGACTGAACGTGATCGTCAGCTCGTCGGGCGTGAGCCGCGCCGCGAGATCGTCGCCCGCCGTGTTGAGCTCGGCCATTGGCACCGGCGCGCTGAATGCCGCCGCTTGATCGCAGCGCGCCGTTGTGGTGGACGAGTCGGGCTTCGCTCCGCTCTCGCCGCATGCAGCGAGCGCCAACACGCATGCACGTGCGCGCATCACCGGAGGTACATCTCCATCGAGTCGACGCCGCTGAACCCGCCGCCGGTGGCAAGGCGCACGGATTGTCCGCCGCAAGCCGCCGATTGCGTGCGCCCCACGGCATCGGTCGTCGCCGCGTAACTCATCATCGGGTGCGGCTCGTCGGCCCAGTAGCCGCCTTGAAACGTCGGACACGTGCTGCAGCAGTTGTTGTAGAACCACGGCACGCCGCCGCTGTTGATGCACAGCGCGTCGGGACCGCTGTCCCCCGTCGTGAGCGTCGAGCCGTTGACGATCGGAACCGGCTGGGTGACGGCGGAGAACGTGGCGGTCTTCGCGCCGGCATCGACGGTGAGCTCGCCACCGCGACCGATGTAGTGGAGCGGCCCGCACGCGCCGTTGTTCGTCGTGCGCAGGCGATGCACGACCATCACCGCGCCCTCGGCCGCGAGCGACGGCCAGTACATGCCTGCAGCGCGATACGCGCCTGTCTCCGCCGAACCGATCGTGGTGCCGTTCCAAACGTCGAACGTGGTCTGCAGCATCTGGGTCTGCGCCCACTGCCAGACCGTGCGCTGCACGAGCGTCCAGCCGCCGCCGTCGACTTTCATCTCGCAGCGCGACACGAACGGTTCGCTGGGTCCGCTGGTGTCGAGGTCGAGCGTGTAGACCTGGCTCGGCAGGCCAGGCAGCTCCGCTGCGAGCTCTCTACATGACCGCGCGGGACGGCACTGCTCGGCCTCGCAGATCTGTGCGGTGCTCGTGCAGTGCGCGCTCCACCTGCACGCGACGCACACGCCGCGCGCAGGCTCGCAGTACGGCGTCGCGCCGCTGCAGTCGCGCTCGTCGCGACATCCGGTGGTCGCGGCGTCGATCGAGCCGTCGGGCGCGGGTGAACCGCAGCCGACCAGTACGACCATCGCGAATCGCCAGGAGCCCACGTCGATATTGTACGTGCCTCCGCACGCGCAGTCCGTTACTTCGCGCCGCAGGCCGCGATTTGCGGGCCGCAGTCCGCGAACGGGTTTTGCGCAACCATGAAGCAGCGCAGCGCAGCGGATAGCTCGACCGAGACGTCGGGCTTGGACGCCTGCACGCAATCGGTCACTGCCTCGAGCCGACCACCGGCGCCTTGCAGGCAACCCATTGTGTCCTGGCAGGACGCACTGCCCTGCCCGATCCAATCACCGCCGGGGAGCGCGCCGCTCTCGTCGAGGCAGTTCGCGGTGCGCGGGTCCGCCGGGTAGTAGGAACCGACGAGCATGCACATCTCGTCGCTGCTGCGCGGGCCTTGGTAGACGTGGCGCGCTTCAGGGTTGCGGTAGTCGCAGAAGTAGTCGAGCTTCGAGCCCGCCTTGACGACCATGTCGTCGAGGTTCGCGACTGGTACGCGTTCCCACTGCGTGTTGGCGTAGAACGGCGCGTTGGTGTCGACGCGCGCCTCGTAGCCAATGCCACGCGAGTGCATGTGTGACTGCACGTTCGAGATCGTGATGTCTTGGTAGACCGGGCAGCGCCAGTGCGCGCGTGCGGTCGCGTTCGCGGGCACGCTGATCAGCGGGTTGTAGAGGAACAGGATGTCGCCTTCGATAGCGACCTCGTCGGCGGGCAGCGTGTCGAACCTGATGCGCACGTCGGTATCGAGCGCTTCGTCGGAGGAGTTGACGTAGTGCACGTTGATGAGCGCGATGCCGCCGACGTGCACGCCGACGCCGTCGGGGAACCGCAGGATGGCTGCGCCGTCACGGTTTTGCGAGCCGCCGATCAGCTTCTTGATCGACCAGCCGTTCGTGACGCCGTCGCTGCAGTCGAACACGCCCGACGTATCGACCGGCGTACCGTTGTCCTTTTGCGTCGGGATCGCGGTGTACGCGGTCTGGTAGACGAGCACGTGGTGACTGCCCGCGGTGAACTCGATCTGGTCGCGCGTGACCCACGAGTCCGGCAGCTCGACGAACTTGCAGTACTCGACCTCGGTCGCCGCAGGAATCGTTGCCTGCATCGCGAGCTCGAGCACGTTGTCGGGGGGTGCGACGTCGTCCGTGCACGCGGCGCCACCGATCACGACCATTGCGATCAACGCGGTTGGTTTCATCGCGCGTGGGCAGTTCAAGTCGCGGACCAGCGCAACTGCGCGAACACTCGCGATCGAAAATCCGGTTCGTAGTCACATTTCGTACGCGCGCAACGAATCGTTACCAGCTATCACTTACGTGTGAGGCTCGTTGCGATCGCAGTGATTGCTGGCTGTGCCACCGGCCCCGCCTACGTGCGCGATCCCGAGGGCCGGCCGCTGTCGACGAGCGCTCGCATCGACGCGGACATGGAACCGGTGCGGGTGTGGTGCGACGGCCGCGAGTACACGATCGTCGAGCCACCGCCGCCCTACATGACGGGCAATGCGCTGGCGACGAGCCAG
>DATDCH010000097.1:0-6167 GCA_036524455.1 Kofleriaceae bacterium
GAGAAGCTGCTCAAAGAGAAGCTGACCGGCGACGATCAGAACCAGCTCGTCTCGACGTTCATCTCGAACGTGCAAGGCGGTCCGCGCAAGGAGGCTCGCTAATGGTGACCGGCAGCCTCTCGCGCCGCTACGCCAAGGCGCTGTTCGACATCGGCTCGCAGCAAGGTGATCTCGCCAAGCTCGGTCAGGACATTCGCTCGCTCGCGAAGGCGATGCACGAATCCAAGGAGCTCGGCACCGCGCTGACGAACCCGGCGATCCGCCGCGGCGATCGCAAGAAGGTGATCGACGGCCTGTTGAAATCGATCGGCGTACAGACCGCGTCGCGCAACCTCGTCTACATCCTGCTCGAAGGCGAGCGGATGGCAAACCTGCCGGGCATCTCGCGCGCGCTCGACGAGATGATCGAAGCGAAGGCCGGCCGTGTCACCGCCGAGGTGGTCAGCGCGAAGCCGCTCGATCCGAGCCAGCTGTCACAGATCAACGCCGCGCTCGAGAAGCTGTCCGGTAAGAAGGTCAGCGTCACGACGCGGCATGACCCCGAGCTGCTCGGTGGTGTCGTCGCGAAAGTCGGCGACACCGTCTACGACGGCTCCCTACGCACGCAACTCCGCACCCTCCGCGACGAGCTCAGCAAGTAAGAGGACGCATCATGGACATCCGCGCCGCAGAGATCTCCGACATCATCCGCAAGCAGATCGAGAACTACGACAAGAAGGTCTCGGTCACCGAGACCGGTACGGTGCTCACCGCCGGTGACGGCATCGCGCGCGTTTACGGTCTATCCGGCGCGCTCGCCGGCGAGCTGCTCGATTTCGAAGGCGCCGGTGGCGCGACCGTGCAGGGCATGGTGCTCAACCTCGAAGAGGACAACGTCGGCGTCGCGCTGCTCGGTTCGTTCGAGACGGTCCGCGAAGGCGACACCGTGAAGCGTACCGGCAAGATCGTCGAGGTCGCGGTCGGTGAGGAGCTGCTCGGCCGCGTCGTCAACGCGATGGGCACACCGATCGACGGTGGCAAGCCGATCGTCGGCACGCATCGCCGCCAGGTCGAGATCAAGGCGCCCGGCATCATCGCCCGCAAGAGCGTGCACGAGCCGATGCAGACCGGCATGAAGGCGATCGACTCGATGATTCCGATCGGCCGCGGCCAGCGCGAGCTGATCATCGGCGACCGCGGCACCGGCAAGACGGCGATCGCGGTCGACACGATCATCAATCAAAAGGGCCAGAACATGTACTGCTTCTACGTGGCCATCGGCCAGAAGCAGTCGACGGTGGCCACCGTCGTCGATCGCCTCACGAAGGCGGGCGCGATGGAGTACACGACGGTCGTCGTCGCCGGCGCTTCGGAGCCGGCCCCGCTGCAGTTCATCGCGCCGTACACCGGCGTCACGATGGCCGAGTACTTCCGCGACAGCGGTCGTCACGCGCTCATCATCTATGATGATCTCTCCAAGCAGGCGGTCGCGTATCGCCAGCTGTCGCTGCTGCTCCGCCGCCCGCCGGGCCGCGAGGCGTATCCGGGCGACGTGTTCTACATCCATAGCCGTTTGCTCGAGCGCGCCGCGAAGATGAGCGACGCGAAGGGCGCGGGCTCGCTGACGGCGCTGCCGATCATCGAGACCCAAGCCGGTGACGTGTCGGCGTACATCCCGACGAACGTCATCTCGATCACCGACGGTCAGATCTTCCTCGAAGCCGACCTGTTCTACTCGGGCGTGCGTCCCGCCGTGAACGTCGGCATCTCGGTGTCGCGCGTCGGTGGTGCCGCGCAGACGAAGGCGATGAAGAAGATCGCCGGCCGGCTCCGCCTCGAGCTCGCGAGCTACCGCGAGAAGGCGGCGTTCGCGCAGTTCGGCGGCGATCTCGACAAGGCGACGCTGCAACAGCTCGCCCGCGGCGAGCGCATGGTCGAGCTGCTCAAGCAGGGCCAGTTCCAGCCGATGCCGATGGAGGAGCAAGTCATCATCATCTACGCCGGCACCAACGGCTTCGTCGACGACTACCCGGTCGCCGTGCTCGGCCGCTACGAGAAGGAGCTGATGTCGTTCATGAAGGCCCGCAAGGCCGACTTGATCGCCGAGCTCAAGACGAACGGCAAGCTCGAGGGCGACGTCGAGAAGCAGCTGCGCGACGCACTGACCGAGTTCGCCAAGCAGTTCTCGACCGAGGACAAGAAGTAGCGCGCCATGCCCAGCCTGAAGGCAATCCGCAAGCGAATCGTGAGCGTGAAGAACACGCGCAAGATCACGCGTGCGATGAAGCTCGTCGCGGCTGCAAAGCTGCGCCGCGCACAGGACACGATCATCGCCGCGCGCCCGTACTCGACGGCACTGTCGTCGGTCGTCTCCGAGCTGTCGGGTGTCGCCGGCAAGGACGCGCACCCGCTGTTCGAGGAGCGTGACGCAAAGCGCGTCGCGATCGTCGTGATCACCGCGGACCGCGGCCTCGCCGGCGCGTTCAACACGAACGTGATCAAGGCGGTCGAGCGCTACGCGCAGAACGAGCTGCAGGGCGCGAGCGAAGTCTCGCTACGCATCATCGGCAAGAAGGCGAACCAGCACTTCTCGCGCCGCAACGCGAACATCGCGAGCTTCGACCCGGCGCCGACCAGTCCCACCGCGCTGACCACAGCCCGCGAAGCCGCCAATCGCGTGATCGGCGACTTCATGGACAACAAGGTCGACCGCGTGTTCCTCGCGTACAACGAGTTCAAGAACGCGGGCAGCCAGATCGTGCGTGTCGTCCAGATCCTGCCGGTCGCACCGGGCAAGACAGACGACGACACCGATCACACGACCGCCGACTACCTCTACGAACCGTCGAAGGAGGCGCTGCTGTCGCGCCTCGTTCCGCTCTACGTACAAATCCAGATCTATCGCGCGGCGCTCGAAAGCATCGCCGCGTTCTTCGGCGCCCAGATGATGGCGATGGAGAACGCGACGAAGAACGCCGGCGACATGATCAATCGCTACACGCTTCAGTACAACCGCGCGCGACAAGCGTCGATCACCAAGGAGCTGCTCGAGATCATCGGCGGCGCCGAGGCTCTCAAGGGGTAACGCATCATGGCTACCGACTTTTCTCCTAACTCGATGGGCCGCGTGGTCCAGGTCATCGGTCCCGTCGTCGACGTGGCGTTCGATTCGGCGGAGCTGCCCGAGATCAACACGGCGCTCCTGCTCACCAACAAGGCGATCGACAGCCGCGAAGACAACCTCACCGTCGAGGTCTCTCAGCACCTCGGCGAGAAGATGGTCCGTTGCGTCGCGATGGACACGACCGACGGCCTCGTCCGCGGTCAGCCGGTCAAGAACACGAACGGCCCGATCATGATGCCGGTCGGTCCCGAAGTGCTCGGCCGCATCCTGAACGTCGTCGGCGAGCCCGTAGACGAAGCGGGCCCCGTCAAGGCGAAGCAGAAGTCGCCGATCCACCGGCTCGCGCCGAAGTTCACCGACCAGGCCGTGAACGTCGAGATGTTCGAGACCGGCATCAAGGTCATCGACCTGCTCGCGCCCTACCGCAAGGGCGGCAAGATCGGTCTGTTCGGCGGCGCAGGCGTCGGCAAGACCGTGCTCATCATGGAGCTGATCAACAACACCGCGAAGAAGTCGGGTGCGTACTCGGTGTTCGCCGGCGTCGGCGAGCGCACGCGCGAGGGCAACGACCTCTATCACGAGCTCGCCGACTCCAAGCTGTTCGACGGCTCGACGGTGCTCTCGAAGACCGCGCTGATCTACGGCCAGATGAACGAGCCGCCGGGCGCACGCCAGCGCGTCGGCATCTCGGCGCTCACCGTCGCCGAGTACTTCCGCGACGTGATGAAGCAGGACCTCCTGCTGTTCGTCGATAACATCTTCCGCTTCACGCAGGCCGGCTCGGAAGTGTCGGCGCTGCTCGGCCGCATCCCGAGCGCCGTCGGTTATCAGCCCACGCTGTCGACCGAGATGGGCCAGCTCCAGGAGCGCATCACGTCGACGAAGGACGGCTCGATCACGTCGATCCAAGCGATCTACGTGCCCGCCGACGACTTGACCGATCCGGCGCCGGCCACCGCGTTCGCTCACCTCGACGCGACCACGGTGCTCAACCGCGCGATCACGGAGAAGGGCATCTACCCGGCCGTCGATCCGCTCGACTCGACGTCGACGATTCTCACGCCCGCCGTCGTCGGCGATCGCCACTACAAGGTCGCCCGCGAAGTGCAGCGCATCCTGCAGCGCTACAAAGATCTGCAAGACATCATCGCGATTCTCGGCATGGACGAGCTCTCCGAAGACGACAAGGTCACGGTCTCTCGCGCGCGCAAGATCGAGAAGTTCTTCGGCCAGCCGTTCGACGTCGCCGAGACGTTCACCGGCCTCAAGGGCATGTACGTGTCGCGTGACGACACCGTGCGCAGCTTCGAGGAAGTCCTTGCCGGCAAGTGCGACGACATCCCCGAGCAGGCGTTCGAGATGACGGGCACGATCGACGACGTCCGCGCCAAGGCCGCCGAGCTGGCGAAGAGGACCTAGCCGTGGCGTCGGCGTTCCTCGCGGTCAACCTCGTCACGCCGAAGGGCGTGGTCGCGCACCAAGACACCGACAGCGTGCAGGCGCCGGGCGAGATGGGCGAGTTCCAGCTGCTGCCGGGCCACGTGCCGCTGCTCACCGCGCTCAAGCCGGGCGTGCTGACGATCGGCAGCAAAGCGTCGTCGGTGTACGCGGTGTCGTCGGGTTACCTGCGCGTCGATCCGCAAGGTGCGGTCGAGATCCTCGTCGAGCAGGCGCTGCCGGCGATGGAGATCGATGTCGATGCTGCGCGCAAGGACGCAGCGAACGCGCAGGCCGAGCTCGCGAAGTGGGGGACTACAGGCTCGGGGTCGCAGGACGGCGACTACCAGAACCTCGTCGCGCGGGCCGGTTGGGCGCAAGCGCTCGTGTCGGCCGCAGGCCGCGCCGCGCACTAGCGGCCACCCTCGTCATCCGATCAAGGCAGCGCGTACTTCGCCTTGAGATAGGTCTCGACTTGGGTCAGCTCTGCGGTCGTCAGCGTGCCGTGTACCGCGACGATCTCGGCGATGTCGCCGTCCAGCGGTTGGAACACACCGTTGGTGTTTGGCTGTCCACCGATGTAGAGCGGGCGGCCCGCCGCGCTCACGTTGTTGGCCGTCGTCGTGGCGCTGCCTTGCACGGTGCCGTTGACGCGGACCTCGAGACTGTTGCCAACGCGTCGGCCCGTATAGAGGCGGATCACGCCGTCGTTCTTTGCCGCTGTGCTGATCGTGTACTGGGTGCCGCTGCCATCCGCCTGCAGACCGATCACCGTGTTCAGCGACGGCGCCGTGTAGTTGCCCCACAGCGCCGGCCCCGCGTACGGGTACGGGACCAGTTGCTTTGCGACGAACATGCCGTAGCCGAGGCCGCTCGTCGTGGTGTTCTTGTAGCCGCCGACGACGAACAATGCGAAGTCATCAGTCGCCCACTGTAGCGTCGCGGAGTCGGTGACCTGCAGCGTCGTATTCAAGAACCGGATCACCGGCAGGCCGTTGACGACGCCGGTGACGAGACTCGGCTGGTAGGTCGCGACCGACTGCCCTGCGTTGTTGTTCTTACCGGACCGATCCATCCACGTACTGACCTTGCTCTGGCTGGTGACCACGCTCTGATTCGCGTCGAGCCAGAGCGAGAGCCCGCTGAGCTGCGCCGGCGTGAACGGCTGCGTCATACCGTCGATCGCCGCGTCGATCGCGATCGCCGCGTCGCTAGCACGTGCATCCGCGGTCGCGGGCTTCGCGTCGGGCTTCTCCATGTTCGAGACTGAGCCACACGCGCCCACGACCCCCGCGAGCGCAAACGACACCACCATTCTCGTTACGTGCATCTAAGATTCTCCCTGGGTAAAACGTCATCGCAGCCTGGCCCGGAGGTGGTGCGCGGCCGGCATCTCGATGTGACGCTCGTTTGCCAAAAACCGCCCAAGTGCGAGGACTCGCTGCATACTTGTCCAGTGACGGCCGCTGTCGAAGCCGAGGTTCGTCGCCTGTGCGACGGCAATGAGCTGCGCAGCGCGGTGACGGCCGCGATCGAGGGCTACGGTCCCGAGCTGCTCGGATTCCTCGTGGTCGTCGTCGGGGACGCGAATGAAGCCGGCGACGTGTTCGCCGACACGTGCGTGCGG
>DATDCH010000098.1:0-10134 GCA_036524455.1 Kofleriaceae bacterium
AGCGCGGGCGCGGTGTATGCGTTTGGCGATGGCGAGCCCGCGTGGTTCGCCGGCGACCGAGCGTGGCTGCTCGCAGGCGGCGCTGTGAACGAAGTGCCGATCGAGAATTTCGCGAGCACCGATCGCGTGCTCGCACTCGGCGAGGACCGCTTCGAGGCCGTGCACGGGCGATCGCCCGACGACGTGTGGCTCGTCGGCCGTGCGGGCATGATCGCGCATTACGACGGCACCAAGCTCGCGGAGCTGTTCCCGCGCCATACCGAGCACGACATCGAAGGGCTCGCATGGCTCGGCGATGATCGGTGGCTCGCCGCGACGGGCGACGGCAAGCTCATCACCGGAACGCTCGCGCGTGGTGTGACCGGGCTGGAGACGTCACCGATGACGGAGCGCGACAAAGCGACGGTCGTCGCGACGACGCGTGCCGGCGAAGTCGTGCTCGCGGGCTGCCACACCGAGATGTTCAAGCGCGACAAGCGCGGCACGTGGACGAAGCTGCCAAAGCTCGACGGCTGCGTGAAAGCCGTGCACGGCACAGATGCCGATCATCTGTGGGCGGTCGGCTCGAAGAGCCTCGTCGACGGAAAAGCGTGGCGGCTCGAACGCGGCAAGTGGATCGAGGTGCCGACGGGCATGGGCGAGCACGACAGCATGCACGACGTCGAGGTCGCGCCGAACGGAGACGTGTGGCTCGCCGGTCGGGGCACATTGCTCGTCGCGAAGGGCGGCAGCAAGCTCGTCACGATCTCTAAGCACGAGTACGACGAGTATCGCGACATCTCGATCCGTGCCGCGGACGACGTGTGGGTCGCGACCAATGCGAACGAGATCGGCTCGGCGGGCACGCTCGTGCGTTGGGACGGCAAGCAGCTGCATCGCTTCGATCACCTGACCGCGAACTTCTTGAGCGCGGTCGTCGCACTTCCCGGCGGCGCGGTGTGGGCCGTCGGGCTCGGCGGCGTCGCCGCGCACAGCACGGACGGCAAGACGTTCAAGCCGGCGCAGCTCGGCACGCACGCGACGCTCGATCATCTGCTCGCGCATCCGTCGGGCGCGCTCGTCGCAGCGGGTCGCTACGGCGCGATCTTGCAGCGCGACGCGCGCTAGCCGGTCCAGCCGGCGTACTCGGTCTTCGGATCGTAGTTCGGATCCGGCTCCTCCTGCGGCGGGTGCTCCTCGGGCGGCACGTTCTTCAGGTTGATCCGGATCCGGTACCACGCGGTCGCGCGGCCGCGGTTCGTATCGATCAGCACGTCCTCGGGCGCGAGCTTCGCGGCGACGCCGGGATACTTCGCCTTCCAGCGCTCGAGCCCGGCGAGCGCGTCGGGCTTGAGCTTGGCCTGCGCGATCGTGATCACAGGCAGCTTCGGCTTGCGACCACCGCCGGCGCCCTTCGCGCGCGACGGCTGCACGCGACTGCCCTCGCCTGCTTGCTTCGCGAACATCGGCGGCCACGGTGCATCCTTCGCGCCTTCCGCTTCCTGCTTCGCGGCGAGCTCGAACAGCGCGTCGAGCGTGCCGGGGTTGTCATCGATCGCGGCGTGCGCGTCGCCGCACGCCTTGTAGATCGCAGGCACGGTGCGCAACGTGAACTCCGCCGGATCAGCGACGACGAAGTCGCCCCACGCGAGCGGCATCGATACTCGCGCATCTTCGCGGGCGCGCACCGAGTACGCGCAACACGTCGTGCGATCGCGCGCGTTCTGGTTGTAGTCGAGGAACACGCCGCGGCGTTCTTCCTTCCACCACTTCGCGGTCGCGATGTCTGGTGCGCGGCGCTCGACCTCGCGCGCGAACGCGAGCGCGGCCCGCCGTACTTCGGCGAACGTCCACTTGGGCTGGATGCGCACCCACAGATGTGCGCCGCGCGAGCCGCTCGTCTTCGGCCAACCGACGAGACCGAGCTCGGCGAGCACTTCGCGCGCGACCTTCGCGACGTCGATGATCTGCGGCCAGCCAACGCCGGGTACCGGATCGAGATCGATGCGCAGCTCGTCGGGACGATCCATGTCGTCGCTGCGCACCGCGTGCGGATGCAGCTCGATGCAGCCGAGGTTGACGACGTAGACGAGAGACGCCGCGTGATTGACCACGATCTCGTCGGCGGTGCGTCCGGACGGAAACGAAAACGTCGCGATGTCGAGCCACGGTGGGCGCTTCGCCGGCGCGCGCTTCTGATAGAAGGGCTCGCCTTCGGCGCCATTGACGTAGCGCTTCAGGATCATCGGCCGCCTCGCGAGCGCGCGCAGCACGCCGTCCTGAACAGACAGGTAATACTCGACGAGCTGTTTCTTCGTGATGCCGGCCTTCGCGAAATAGACCTTGTTCGGATTCGACAGCGTCACTTCCGCGCCGTCGAATTCGAACAGCTCTTTCTCAGCCTTCGCCATGCGCCGCATCCTTGCACGTGCGGCGTGGGCCGACGCGCCGGGCTACTGATCCGGGCTAACTTCGCGCGGCTCGGGTTTCGGCCCGCCGAAGGTGCCGCTGATCGTGATCGACGTGACGAACGCCTGCACGCCGTAACGCGCCTTGTACACCGGCATGTACATCTCGTCCGACGTATCGCGCTCGCCGGGCGTGACCCACAGCAGGCTGAGGTGGGCGCCGTAGTCGCCGAACCACTTGCTGCCGCCGAGCGTGATGTTCTTGCGGTTGACGTCGGGCAGACGCGCGGTCAGCGTCTCGGTCGGGATCGGCGTCGGGTCATAGATGAACCCGGCGCGCACCGCTGCCTTCTGCTTCGTCAGCGCGTACTCGGCCCCGAATCGGTACGTGATCGTGTTCTTGTAGTTCTGCGGCGAGACGGTCTCTGCATCGCCCGGAAGGTCGATACGCAGCTCGTCGAACTTCGACCAGTTGATCCACACCGCGTTGAACTCGAGCTCGAGCTCCGGCATCGCGCTGTACGCGGCGCCGAAGCTGATCGCCTGCGGCAGCGTGATCGTCGTCGCGATGTCACCGTCGTCGGGCAGCTGCTCGCGGTACGGATCGACGATGTCGAAGTCGCCCTTGCCGGCGAAGTCGAGCGTGACGTCACTGCGCCACATCGCGCCGAGCTTGAGCGGCGGCAGGCTCGGTGGGCGATACATCACACCGAACCGGCCACCGATGCCGAGCGCGTCGCCACCGAGATGAGCCGTGCCGGCCGTGTCACCGAAGATGACGGCCTGCTCGAGCTCGACGGTCGCCGGCACCACATCGATGCCGCCGCCGATCGACAGACCCGGCACCTGCTTCTCGAGGTTGAGGCCCACGGTGGGCGTGATGAAGTACGTGCGCAGCGCCTGATCCTGGATGACGTCGGCTTGCGCGTGACCGGTCGGCCACGACACCGCGAGACCGAACGGCAAGTGCAGGCCGATGCCGACAGCGATCATGTCGTGCACGCGCGACGTCAGGAACAGGCTCGGCACGATCGCCGGGCTCGAATCGGTCGACGTTTTCTCGCCACCGCCAAGCGGCGTGTAGTCGCCCTTCGCGATGTAGAGCGAGCCGCCGATCAAGACGTTCGTGCCTTCGGCGACCGCGATTCCGCCCGGGTTGAACACCATCGCCGAGGGCGACGTGTTGGTCGCCGCCGACGCGCCACCGCGGCCGCTGACACGCGCGTCGTGCTCGTTGATGTTGAAAGCGTTAGCGGAAGCGACTGCCGAGGTTCCGAGAGTCGCCGCGAAGATGAAATAGCTGAGGTTCTTCATGGTGGTCTCGGCTAGCGGTTGAGGAAGAGGAAGGTGATCGCGTCGGTCTGCAGCCGCGCGGTGCCAAGCGCACCACCGGTTCCCGGCGATGGACGCAGCAGTGACGGGTGATCGAAGAAGTTCCCGGGGAAGCCGGTTCCCGAATCGGCCGGCATCGTCGTGTACTTGAGGAACTTGTTCGTGTTCGGGTTCGTGGTGATCGCGGCCGACGGGTTCGTGTTACCCGGCGGCAGATACACGTCGCCGTTCTCCGCCATCGTCAGGCCCATCAGCGCGGCCTGGCGATCCGTCGAGATGTTCGGCACGACCATGTCGCCGACCACCTCTTGCACGAGCACTCGCTTCTGCGCCGTGCGGCCGGCGAAGTTCGCCGGATCCGACGGATCGAGCACCCAGCGGCCGATCGCGGCGAACGTCGCGTAGCCGGGCTGCGTCTTCCACTCGTCGGTGGTGCACAAACCGGTCGCGCCGCCGGTCCACTTCTCGCCGGTCAGGATGCCGGCATCGATGAGGCCGTTGACGAGCAAGCAGCGAATCGGCAGCGTCTGCGTGTTCTCGAGGATGTCGGCCCACCCAACGCCGCCGACATTGAGCACGGCCGTCTTGATATCGGGCGACGTGCCGACGGCGACCGTGCCGATGATGCTTCCGAGCGACTGACCCGTGTAGAGGATCCTCGTCGGGTCGACTTCGAGCGAGCCGCACGGCGAGGCCGGCGTGCACGACTTGATCGCGCGGACGAGGCGCTGCAGATCGAGCACGGTCTGGCGAATGCTGTCGCGCGTGGTCGCTAGATCAGCCGACAAGAACGGCGCGTAGCACTGATTCGCCGACGTCGGCGACGGCGGCACGTAGCCAGGCGTAACGCCCGCGACGCCGCACGTATCCGTGGTCGGGGTCGGGCAGTCCATCACCGTGTCGCATGCGACCGCGGGCTCCTGGAACACACCGGCGGTCGCGCAACGTCCGCGGCAACCGAGCGCCTCGGTCTGTGACGTGCGCACCGCGCGGCCGCCGTGCGACTGGAAGTCGATCGCGACCGATGCGAAGCCGCGCGCAGCGAACTGCGACGCGATCGCGAACAGCGCTTCCTTCGAGCTACCGAGGCCGTGACCGAACACGATCGTCGGGTAACCGTCCGGAGGTGCCGGGCTGTTTGGAATCACGATCAGCGTCTCGAGCGGACGGCCGTTCACGCTCGTCGCCGGCCACGTGGCCGCCTCGGGCTTGATCGGATCGCCCCACGGACCCGGAATCGGCGCCCCGCCAGGCAGCGGGTTTGTCGCCATCGGCTGCTGATAGATCGTTTGGCCAAGGCCACCGCCCTGCACGTCACCCACGTTCTGGCAGCCGAACGATTGGCAGATCGCGTTGCCGGTCGCGTAGTGCGTTGCCGTGCAGCCCGTCGTCAGCGGCGAACAGCCACCGAGCGCGAGCTTCAAGAAGCACTGCGCGGGCGCCATCGTCGCTTCCATACCGCACAGCGCCGAGTACGGACCGAACCGGCCGGTCACCGTCGATACGAGCAACAGCCCGTTGTTCGCGAGCTTGCCCGACGGCGAATCCGCGATCGCTGGATCGAGCGGATCGGTCAGCGTCTGCGTCGTGAATTGAAAGCCGACGATCACGTCGGCGCGCGCCTTGCCACTTGCTGCGACCGCGGTGAGCCCGGGGTTGTGGAGCTGCCACATGCCGGCGAGCGCGATCATCTGCGCGCGCTGCGTCGGATCCGCCGGATCGAGCGGCGTGCGATCGCTGACGATGTTGCCTTGATCGTCGAGCGTCACCGGCTGTTCATCCGAACGCACCAGCGCCCACGTATACGTCGATCCGAAGTCCGCACCGCTCTTCGCCTTGATGCCCTTCGTCAGGGCGACGAAGTACGAGCTCTTCTGCTTGAGTGGCACGCCCGGCACGAACGTCACGGCGTCGACCAGCTGGGCATCGGCCGCGTCGCACTTGTTGGGGGTCGCGAAGCGCGGCGTCTTGCTGACGCGCGCGACGACCACCGGAATCATCGCGGGCGTCGCGAGCGGCATGCCGTTGTCGGTCAGCTGCAGCATGACGACGTTGCCGGTCAGCGAGGCCTCGTCGACCTCTTCGGTGAACGTCACCTGCATCGCCGTCTGATACGCGCCGTATCCGTCGAGCGTGTTGAGAATGTTCTCGCGCGTCGCTTTCGACGTCGGGGTCTCGCAGTTCTGCTCGGGCAGATTCACCTTGCCCGTCGCAGGATCGCGAGCGAGGTCGTTTGGAAATGGAATGAAGCGCGCCTTCGTTGCTTGCGAACGCGCGGGATCGAATTCAACCGTCGGGCCACCGCCAACCTCGTCAGGGTCGACAGAGACGTCGGGACAGCCGCTCATCGAGACGACGAGCAAACACGCCAACAAATTTTTCATTACTGTGCTCCGTAAGGTATCGATGCGAACGGCGCACAGTATAGGGACCACCCTCGGAGAACGCGAGTGATCACGAAGACAACGCTGTGTTCGTCACTCGACGAAGGAATTGAGCGTATGCATGCACACGCAGCTTACCGATCACGCAGGCGATGCGTGCGGATGCTCACCAGGACGCGCTGATTTCTTCGTCGTCGAATCGGTTGGCTGCGACAGCTGCGCTGACGCAGGGTCTTTCTGCCGACGAAAATCGGCGAGTACGTCATTCACCTCAGCGCCGAACAAGATGGCGATGTTCGACAGCCACAGCCACGTCAAGAAGATGATGGCGCCGCCGAGTGTGCCGTATGTCGCTTCGTAGCTATTGAAGTGGCCCAGATAGAGCCCGAACAGCGCACTCACGCCGAGCCACAGCACGACACCGCTGATCGCGCCGGGCGTGAACACGCGAAACGGCGCATCCGTGTTCGCGAGAAACTTGTACATCACCGCCCACACCAACATCACGAGCAGACCCGCACCGACCCAACGACCGATCCCCCACGCGACGTCGAACGCCGCGCCGAGCCCGAACCGATCCGCGAAGTAGTGCCCCACGTGCGGCCCCACGAACATCAGGCCGAGCGCGAGCACGACCAGCACGGCGACGCCGAGCGTGACGCCGAGCGCGATCGCCTGACGCTTGAACCACGACCGCGTCTCTTTCTTGTCGTAGATCGTGTTGAGCGCGGTCATCAGGCCTACCGCGCCGCGCGATGCGCCCCACAGCGCCAACCCGGCACCGACGATCGCGAACTCGGCACCCGACGCAGCGATCAGGTCGTTAACACGCGCGATGATCATCTCCCGAACACTGGGCGGAGACGCACGGAGCGCGAAGTGGACGCCCTCGCGCACGGTGTCGGCGTCCAGCACGAGCATCGACAGCGACAGCACGAACACGAGCATCGGGAACAGCGCGAGCACCGCGTAGTACGCCATCATCGCGCCGACATCCGTGACGCCGTCGTCGACGAGCTCCTTGCCGAGCTTGCGCAGAAACGCCTTGATCTGCATGCGCAGTCAAAGTGCAGCGCACGTGCCGGCGGTCTCCGAAAACGGATGAGATGACGCTGCGCGCCCAGCAGGACTCGAACCTGCGACTCCGTGATTAGAAATCACGTGTTCTTTCCAGCTGAACTATGGGCGCTGGGGAGCCATGCGGCTCGAGGCTCACGACTTTGACTTACGAAAGGCATTCGCTCAAGTGGCTGCCGAAAACCTGCGGGAACTCCAAGCACTGAGCGCGGAATCTCGGTGAAGTCTTTCGCCCAAACCACACTCCTTGATTGCCGATTGCGGGTCGGTTCGATTCGAAGGCTCACCCACGCACCGCAACCCTGGGGGTCCACGTAGTAGCAGCAATCGGTATTGGGACAGTAAATGCAGAGGACATCGAGTGCCGATCGATCAATCGGGACGCGGTGGTTTCCATTGCGATCGGCCCACACCGACGACAGCGGAAACTTGATGACGCCTTGCACTGCTGCGCGAAACTTTACTTGCACGCGCAAGAATCGGTTGTCCTTGTAGCCGACTAAGTCGAACGCCTCGTGCTCGGTGAGAGGTAACAGAACGCCGTAGCCGCGACGGGCGAGGTCCAGCTGAGCGTGCAAAACCCCCAGGTCACCTTTGTTCTTCGTGTGGTGGTACCGCATGGAAGATCGATCGTACGGCGACGCTCTGACATTCGTGTTAGCTTTCAGCGCGATGCGGACCACGATCGCAATTGTTCTGAGCATCGCTTTGCTCGCCTGTAGCAAGGGTGCGAATGAAGGCGCCGAAGAGGCGAAGAAGCAGGCCGATAAAGAGCAGAAAGAGAAGGAGGCGTCAGGGGGCGTCGCCAAGAAGATCAATCCGCCGGTGGCGGGCCGCGCGAAGCTCGATTGCCGCGCGGTGATCAACACAGCGCAGTTCCAGCAGGTCCTCGGCGAGGTCGAGCCGGTAACGGTGGCCGAGTCGAAGTCGGAGCCGGATGCGGCGGCGTCGTGCTCGGTCTTGCGCGGCGGCAAGCGGCTCACCGATGCCGAGCAGAAGAAGAAGCTGCAGAAAGAGGGTCGGCTGGGCGTGCTCGCCGGCGACGAGATCTGCAACGTGTCGACGTTCTGCTGGACGATCGAAGATCCCGATCGGTTCAGAAAGAAGTGCGCCGAGATGAAGGACCAAGACGACGACTCGCTCGGCTTCTACGCGTGCGTGCTGATCGTCGCGACCGGCGCCGACGACGTGAAGCGGTTCCGCTTCTTCGATACCGATACGAAGTGCATCATTCAGGTGCGCGGTGGTCCGAGCAACGTCGACAACGACTTGATCGGCAAGTGCGCGAAGGCCGCGCACGATCTGATCGGACCCGATCAGATCAAGCCGGGTGCAGCGCCCGCCGAGCCCACGCCCGCGGCGGAAGGTTCCGCGGCGCCTGCGGCTGAAGGCTCTGCGGCGAAGAAGTAGCGGCGAAGAAGCGCGCGGTCGCCCTGGCCGCGCACTAACGCTTGCGCTGGCGACGGCCGCGGCGCAGTACGAGCGTCACGACGAATAGCGCGAGCAGCGACGACGTGCGCGAGTCCGCGCCAATGCCGCAGCAGGTGTCGTCACCTGCGCCCGCGGTGACGCAGACGCCGCCACCGCCCGCTGCGCCTTCACACTCGAAGCCCGCCGGGCAGCTGTCGTTGACACCGACGACGCAGTCCTGCGAGCAGAACTTGCCCTCGCTCGTGTCGAGACAGTTGCCGCTGATGCAGAACTGCGGGTACGTGCACGCGTCGCCGAGCTCGCCTGCCGGGGGATCCCAGAAACACTTGCCGGCTTCGCATTTCTGGCCGGCCGCGCAGGTGTCGGCCGACGCGCACGGTGCGCCCTTGGTGACGGTGATCGTCGGCGCGATCGTTTCGGCGTCGATGTCGTCGTACGCCTTGACCACGATGTCGATGATGCTGTTCGGCACGTTCGGGGGGAACGTGAGCGGGTACGCGGTCTCGGGCTGGCCGCTCTGGTTGAACGGCGCGCCTTTGACGGTGACCCACAGATAGCCGTTGAGCCAGAGCTCGAGCCGCGCGACGCCGCGCTGTGCGCTGGCGGTCGCGACGACAGTGGCGCCGTTCCCGACAGTCTCGCCGTTCATCGGCGCGCTGACGCTGAGCGTGGGAGGCGCGGTCAGCGGCGTACCCGGACCAAAGATGTTGATCAACCGCTGGTGCGAGTTCTGGAGGCCGCCGCAATCGCACGGACGGACGCCGAACTCGCCGCAGCGCGCCCCGAGGTTGCGGAAGAACTTCTGGCCGCCGCAGTCGGTGCGATACGTCATCGGATCGGTGCACGCGGAGCGTCCGTCGGAGAATTCGAACGCGTGGTCGAGGCCGAACGAGTGCGCGGTCTCTTGCGCCGCGACCGAGCACAGCTCGAGCACGCGCCCGCGCTGCGTGCTCGCGCCGAAGATGTTCGCGAACGAGAACGAGATGACATTGTCTTGTGGCCCGCAGCCGAGCGCGCCCGACGCGATGCCACCGATGCCGGCGCCGCCGTAGCCGATGTTCGCGGGGCGGCCCGCGATGATGCCCTGCGTATGCGAGATCACCACCTCCGGCTTCACGTCGGTGACGACGATGTTGTACGGCGAGTACACCTCGCGCATGCACTGCACGACCATGTTCCACTCGGCGTCAGCAGCCGCGCCGGTGTTGCCCTGGTAGTCCTCGAACTCTTCGATCGTGTACGTGCCGGCACTCGTGCCCGAGCACGAGCAGCCACCGCCGCCGCAGCTCACGGTGCCCGCGCACGGGATCGATGACGACATCGTGCGTGCGTCGTCCGGACCACCGTTGATGATGCAGCCGCCGGTGCAACGGTTGATGTAGAGGATCGGCGAAACTTCTTGCGCGAGCGCGGTGGCCGGCGCGAGCAGGAGCAGGAGAGCGATGACGCGCATCATGACGACTTCGACACCGTGAGCCCGGTGACGCACCGGTACTGCTTGTCCTTGTAGTCGCTGATCACGT
>DATDCH010000099.1:0-14034 GCA_036524455.1 Kofleriaceae bacterium
CATTACGAGCTGCAAGGCATGCACGACTATCAGCACGACGAGATGGACGCGCCCGCCGCGCGCGACATCGTGCTCGCCGGCGCACGCCTGCACGGCTTCATCGGCGGCCGTCGGTTTGGCTATCACGCGGGGCTCGATCTCGCGGCGGGCGGCACGATCAATAACGGCGGCTTCGCATATGACGTCACGCTGTGGCCCGCTGGCGTCGCACTGAGGTTTGCCGAGACATCGTTCATCACGCTCGGGGTTGGCGTTGGTGCGAGCGGCGCGACCGGCACGATGGACGACGCGGCGACATTTCCCGTCGAGGCGCGCTTCGAGCTCGGTCGCGGCATTCGCGTGCTCGGTCGAGCGCGCGCGGTGTTTCTCGCTGCGGCCGATAGCCGGCAAGATGGCGCGCGGTTCGCCGACGAGTTGGAGGCGATGCTCGCGGTGCGCGTCGGCCGCGCGTATACCGACTGGGGCTTTCCTACGGGCAATGGCTACTTCGTCGGCGCGACCTATCGCGAGGCGGAGGGCGCGAAGTTCGCCGGCCTCGTGATCGGTTACTCGATCGACATGGGCTCGCCGCGCAAGCGTCGGAGCTACAACGAGTATGCGGGCTGTGAAGACTGCGAGTGACCGGCGCAGATCACGCGCATCTCACGCGCGAGCCACGGCCGCCTACCGCCGCCCGCCCGCATGGTGACGGCATGTGGAGCGAAGATCCAAGAGTGCGCGAGTACTCGTCGACCGTGGCGAACGCGCTGATCGTCGTCGCTCTGCTGAGCATGACGCTGACGTTCCTGCTCGGCCTCATCCTGTAAGCGGTCGCGGCGCTATTCGGTCGGGTACAGACCGCCTGGCCCGCCGCAACCGGCGAAGCACATGCGCTGGACGCGATCGCGCTTGGCGAGCGGGAGCTTGCCGACGTAGAGCTTCGCCTTGGCAAACCAATGCTCGCTCTTGCCCGAGCGATAGAGCGTGCACGCGGCCATGCCCGCGCGTTCGTGAATGCGATCGCTCGGCTTGCACTTCGCGGCGGCTTCGTACTTGGCAAACGCGGCGGCGGTGTTGCCCATCTGGAATAGGTCGTTGCCGTCGGCTTCGAGCTTGTCGGCGTTGCAGCGTTTCGCTGGCTCCGCGAGGGTGGGGCTCGTGGCAAGCAGCAGGATCGCGATCACGCGCAGCACGGAGCGATACTACGCGAGGCCCGTAGTAGAGTCGATCCGTGATCCGGTGGCTGAGGCTGGTCGCAACGGCAACGATCATCTTGTCGATGATCGGGCTCGGCGTCATGGCGGGGCTGTTCCTCGTCGCGAACAAGGGCTGGATTCCGATCACGACGCCGGAATGGCTCACCGGGTTGTTCGGCGACAAGCCGCGCGACATCTGGTTGCCAGGCCTGATCGCCGGCTGGCTCGCGGCCGCGATCCTGCTGGCCACGCTCGTGCTGTGGAGCTTGTTCTACGTGTGGCGGCGGCGCGCCTACGAATCGCTGATCGGTCGGCTCGAGCGCGAGCTCGCGAAGCTACGCAACTTGCCGTTCACCGAGCCGGCGCCGCTCGAGGACTTGCCCGAGGTGCCGAATATCCAAGCCGCGCGCGTGATGAGCTCGCTCGACGATGAGGAAGGGCTGGGGCCGTCGTAATGGGCGCCGCGCTCGTGCTGTTGCTCGTCGGTTTGGGCTGCATCGCGGCCGGCGTGTTGATCGGTCGCTACTACGTGCCCGACGATCGCCAGCTGCGTCGCACTGCGCGCCACGCGCGCTCGTACATGAAGGCGCTGAGCTTCTTGATCGCACGCGATCACGAGACCGCGGTCAACGAGCTGCGCACGGTCGTCGAGGAGAACATCGACGACGTCGAGCCGTACTTTGCGCTCGGCGCGATGTTCAGGAGCCGCGGCGAGCACGAGCGCGCGATCCGCGTGCACCAGGCGCTCGCGCTGCGCGAACGCGATAAGCGCAAGGTGCGCCAGCGCGCGATGTACGAGCTCGGTCTCGACTTCCGTGCGGCAGGTATGCCGCGCCGCGCGACGCGCGCGATGGAAGAAGTGCTGCTCGAAGATCCGGCCCACGAAGGCGGGCTGCGCTCGCTCGCGGCGCTCTACGAGGAGCAGGCGCGGTTCAACGAAGCCGCCGGGCTGTGGCAACGGCTCGGCAAGCGGCGCAACGAAGATCTCAGCGTGCGCGAGCATCACTTGCTCGTCGCCGCGGCACAGGCCGCGCTCGGCCGCGACGACCTCGAGAGTGCGAAGCACTTGCTCAAGCAAGCGGAGAAGCTGCAAGAGAGCCCGCATTTCTTTGCGGCCGCCGCCGAGCTCGCCGCCGCGCGCGGCAATCACAGCGGTGCGAAGGAGCGCCTCAAGCAAGCGCTGATCGCCGACCCCGCGCTCGCGCCGCACCTGTTGCCTGGTCTCATTGCCGCGGAGGAAGGCATCGACGAGATCAAGCCGCGCAAGAGTAGTAAGCGCGACGAGCTCGACGACGATGACGCGCGCGATTCGTCGCCGAAGCTCGAAGCAGGCAGCACGGGCTTGCTCGCCGCCGGCGACTCGACTGCGATCGCGAAATCGACGACACCCGCGCAAGGCGTACCGATCACAAATCCGACGACGCCCACACAAGGCATACCGACCTCACTCTCGAAGCCGACGACGCCCGCGCAAGGCGTCGCACTCACGAGACCGACGACGCCCGCGCTCGGCGTGCCGCTCGTGCCCGACGCGAAACCCGCCGGCAGCGTCACCGACCGCGTGCTCGTACTGCTCGCCGAGATCGAAGCCGAGACCGGTCCGCGGCTCGAGCTCGCCCTGATCCGCGCGCAGCTCGCCGCCGGCACGAAGAGCATCGATGCACCTGCGCCGGGCTCGACCCAGCTCGACGTCGAATCGATCACGAAGGAGCTGTCGACGAAGTTCCCCGATGCGCTGGCGGCGCGGGTTGCGGCGGCGCGCCTCGCGCTCGGCAGCGGCAACGATACGTCGGTGCGGCAGGCGCTCGACGTGATCGCGGGAGAGCAGGGCGCACTCGCGTGGGCGCTGCGCGGGCGCTGGCAGTGCGCGCACTGCGGGCATCGGCCAGGACCGTTCTCGTGGCGGTGCGGACAATGCCGGCGCTGGGCGACGCTGCGCATGGAGACCGGTGTCGAGCCACCGCCGGTGGCGCCGCGCGATCGCCGCGCCTCACCGCGGACGTACCGCCCTGAGGGACTGCTCGGGACAGCGCCCGACACGTCGTTGCCCGCAGCCACGCTTGATCCAGGACTTACCGATGACGAGCTCGCGCGAGCGGGTACACGTCGCTCGTTGCTGGGACGCGTTGGTGGCTGGTTCTCGGGCGTGTGGCGGCGTAGTCCTTAACCATGGCGGAAGAGCGGCTCCGGTTCCTCGCCGACGCGAGCATGATGCTCGCGGGCTCGCTCGATATGGGCGAGACGCTGCGCCAGCTCGCGCACGCGATCGTGCCGCGGTTCGCCGACTGGTGCACGATCTCGCTGCGCCAGAAGGATGGTGTCGTGCGCCGCATTGTCGGCGTGCACAAGGATCCAGCGTGCGCCGCTGCGATGGAGGAATACCTCGCGGGCTATAGCCCGGAGTCGCATCGCACGTCGGAGATGGCCGACGCGATTCGCGAGGGGCGCAGCTGGTACGTGCCGAAGGTGACCGACGCAGATCTCGCGACGGCCGCGCAGAACGAGGAGCACTTGCGGATCCTGCGCGCGCTCGGTTGTACGTCGTCGATCGTGGTGCCGCTGATCGCACGCGGCTCGGCGGTCGGCGTGTTGTCGCTCGCGATCTGCGATGGATCGCGTGCGTTCCAGGACGTCGATCATCAGCTCGCGCGCGAGCTCGGTGGCCTCGCCGGGCTCGCGATCGATGCCGCGCGCCGGTTCGCCGACGAGCGCACCGCACGCTGGCGTGCCGAGCGCGCCGAGACCGAGACGCGTGTGCTGCTCGCCGAGCGCCAGCAACTGCTGCACAAAGCCGAGAGCGCGGTGCGCGCGAAGGACGAGTTCCTCGCGATCTTGGGCCACGAGCTGCGCAACCCGCTCGCGCCGATCGTCACCGCGCTCGACTTGATGAAGGCGCGCGGCGGAGCACCCGAGCGCGAGCTCGCCGTGATCGAGCGCCAGACGCGGCACCTGGTGCGGCTCGTCGACGATCTGCTCGATGTGTCGCGAATCGCACGCGGCTTCGTGACGCTCGAGAAGGAGCCGACCGATCTGCTCGAGGTCGTCGAGAAGGCGATCGAGATGGCCGAGCCGCTGATCGAGCAACGCAACCAGCGGCTCAGCGTGGCGGTGCCCGACGGGCTCGTCGTCGATGCCGACTCGACGCGCCTCGCGCAGGTGATCGCGAACCTCCTGACGAACGCGGCCAAGTACACGCCCACCGGCGGCGCTATCGATGTCACCGGCGAGCGTGTCGGCGAGCGCGTCGTGCTGCGCGTGCGCGACACCGGCAAGGGCATCGAGCCCGCAATGCTGCCGCGCGTGTTCGACATGTTCGTGCAAGAGGGTCAATCGCTCGATCGCGCACGCGGTGGGCTCGGCCTCGGGCTGACGATCGTCAAGAGTCTCGTCGAGTCGCACGGCGGCACCGTCGCCGCGCGCAGCGAGGGCGCGAATCGCGGCAGCGAGTTCGAGATCGCGCTGCCGGCGCTCCGCGTGCGCGCGAGCACGCCGCGGATCACCGTCGATCACGGCACCGCAAAACGGCGTGGTGCGCGGGTGCTGGTGGTCGACGACAACGACGATGCCGCCACGTTGATGGCCGACGCGCTCGCGCGCAAGGGCTACGACACGCGCACGGCCGGCGACGCCAAAGCCGCGCTCGAGCTCGTCATCAGTTGGGCGCCCGAAGCCGCGATCCTCGACATCGGGTTGCCGGTCGTCGATGGCTACGAGCTGGCTCGGCAGATCCGCGCGCTGCCCGCACGTAAGATCTACATGGTCGCGCTCACCGGTTATGGCCAGGCCATGGATCGCGAGCGCGCGATCGCCGCGGGCTTCGATCACCATCTCGTCAAGCCGGTCGATGCCGGAACGATCCGCGGGCTGCTCGATGCAGCACTCGCTGGATCCTCTGGTATACCGGCACCGGGATGACGCCAGACGATCCACCCGGACCACCATCGGAGGGCGTGCCGCGCGGCGAAAGCGGACCGACGAGTGGTCCAACGAGCGGCCCGACGTCGGCGGGCGCGCGGTCGCGGCGCGATACCTGGTTCGGCGAGGGCGCGCCATCGCGCCGGTTCCTCGGGCGCTGGGGCTTCCCGCTCTTCATCGTCTTGATCGCGATCCTCGGCCGCAAGGTGCTGCTGCCGTTCATCTTCGCGTTCTTGATCGCGTACGTGCTCGCGCCGGTCGTGCACTGGATGTCGGAGCGCAAGAACGGCACGCTGCGGATGCCGCGCTGGCTCGCGATCATCATCTGCTACATCATCTTCCTCGCCGCGGTGACGGGCTTCATGTTCCTGCTCGTGCCGCGGTTGTCGCGTGACTTCGCGCGCCTCGGCAAGGAAGCGCCCGCACTCTACAAGCGGATCAACGACGAGTACGTGCCATCGACCGCGCGCTGGCTCGAACAACGCTTCCCATCGCTCGCTGCGGTCAAGACCGTGCCCGAAGAGCAGTTGCCGGTCGCAGATGTTCCCGAGCCGCCCGGCACTGCGTTCACGATGACGCCGCTGCCCGACGGCCGCTTCGCCGTGCAGCTCACGCCGAACGGCGTCGACATCAAGCCCACGCCCGACGGCGGCTGGCACTTGCAGGCGCTCGAAGCGCCGCCCGAACCGCTAACGCTCGAGGACAAGCTGCGCGCCTACGTCAAGAAAGGCATCGTCAGCTTGCAGAGCAAGCTCAACGACGCGGTGCGTTTCGGCCAGGCGATCATCACCAGCTTCATCAAGGGCATCTTCTATTTCTTCTTCACGCTGATGATCGGCGCGTTCATCCTGATCGATCTCGAGAAGGTGCACGGGTTCTTGCGCGGGCTGTTCCCATCGAACGTGCGCGAGGACTACGACGTGATCATCGCCGGCATGGATCGCGGCCTTTCCGGCGTGATCCGCGGCCAGCTCCTGATCTGCCTGATCAACGGCATCCTCACGTACGTAGGTCTACTGATCTTCAACGTGAAGTACGGACTCATCCTCGCGACGGTCGCGGGCGTGATGAGTCTCGTTCCGATCTTCGGCTCGATATTGTCATCGATACCGATCGTCGCGGTCGCGCTGGTCTCCGGCGAAGAAGGCATCGACATCTTCCGCGGCGTTGCGATGACGTTGTGGATCATCGGTATCCACTTCATCGAGGCAAACCTCCTCAACCCCAAGATCATCGGGACCGCGGCGAAGATTCACCCCGTCCTCGTGATCTTCGCGTTGTTCCTCGGCGAGCACAGCTACGGGCTCGTCGGTGCGCTGCTAGCCGTGCCGATCTTGAGCGCGACCCAAGTCGTGTTCATGTACTTCTACAGAAAACGTTGGAAAGATGCGCCCCGGCCCATGACGGGGCCGTTACCAAAACCTTCGGGTGATGCGGGCCCTCTGGCGCCCACGCGTCCCTAGTGGTAACCCCGTCGCATGGTGCTCATGCGCCCCGGTGTGACGCTTGCCGCATTGCTCGTCGCGGGCACTGCCGCTGCACAAGTGCGGGTGCCGCCGCCGCCGCGCCCTCCGCCTGCGCCTGTGCCATCGCCCGCTCCATCAACCGAGTCTGCGCCGGCACCGACGCAAACGCCGGCGCCCGTGCCTCCGCCCGCACCCGCGCCTGCGCCGGGCGCTGGCTCGAACGCACCGCAGGATCCGTACGCCGCTGCCGATCCGGTGCTCGGCGAGCAGATCGCAGAGCAGCTGGTGGCGCGCGCACAAGAGCTGCTCGACGCGAAGCTGTACGTCGACGCGAAGCAGCTCGCGGTCGAAGCGCTCGTCAAGAGCCCGAAGGGCAACGCCGCCGATCGCGCGCGCTACATCGTCAAGATCGTCAACCAGTACCTCGGCATCAAGGACGATCCGCCGCCGACGCCGCCGTCGCAGGTCAAGCCGCTCGACGACAAGGTTGATCTGTCGCCGATCGTCGATCCAACCGCGCCCGTCGATCCGTCGAAGGATCCGCCGCCACAACCCGTCGATACGCAGCCGCGTGATGGCCGCACCGCCGGCATGGTGCACGGCGCGCTCTACGGCGGCATCCTCGGCTCGACGATCGGTGCGTTCATCGGCCAAGACAAACCGGCAAGCGTTGCGGTGCCGCTCGGCATTGCGACCGGTCTCGGCGCGGGCCTGCTCAGCCGGCGCGTCGTGCGCTCGCTCGAGTGGGACGAAGCGCAGGTTCGCACCGCCGGATCGATCAACCTGTGGGGCGGCGTGATCGGTGGCCTGATGGGCGGCGCTGTCACCGGCGAAGGCGATGGATCGCCGAGTACCAAGGGCGTGCTGCTCGGCGGAAGCATCGGCGCAACGGCCGGTCTCGTCGCCGGCGGCGTGATGGCGCGCAACCGCAAGCTGACGCGCGGTGACGTCGCGCTCGTCGATACGCTTGCCGGCATCGGCGCGGTCGGCGGCCTCACGATGGGCATGCTGATGCAGCCGGCGCAGCCCGAGGCATACGCGGTCAACTCGATCCTCGGCGCCGCGGGCGGCATCATCGCCGGCGTCGTTGCGGGACCGAACACGAACACGACGCCGCGGCGCATGCTGCGCGTCGCCGGCCTCGCCGCCGCGGGCGGTGCCGTGCCGTTCCTGCTCTACGCGGGCATCTACGACGAGGGCACCGACTCCGACGAACAAGTCGTTGGCTTTCTGTCGACGGCAGGCCTCGTCGGTGGCGCGTACCTCGGCTTCCGACTCACGCGCGGCATGGACGACGGGCTCGACGTTCACGACGGCAAGCGTGGCGCGCCGACCAGCGATGACGACGCACCGGTCGCGGCGGTCGCGCGCAGCTCGAGCGGCAAGTGGATGTTCGGCGGTATCGGCCTATCGCCGCTGTCGCCGCAGCTCGCGAGCGACCAGCGCGGCATGACGCTGAACGTGCTCGGCGCGACGTATTAGGGCCGGCGCACGCGGAACACGAACGCGCCGCCGAGTCGCACTTCCTCGTAATCGGAGAAGCCGATGCGCTGCAGCCACGCGCGCAGCTCCGCGGTCTCGAATCGGCGAATGCCGGCGGCGCGCGCCGCGAGCCGGCCGAGCAGCGATGGTGCTTCGGCGAACGTCGAGCCGACATAGATGCCGCCGGGCCGGAGCACGCGGCGAATCTCGCGAAACACGAGCTCCGGATCGTCGTACGCGTGCAGCGCGCCTGCGTTGTTGACGCCGCCAAACGCACCGTCGATGAACGGCAATGCGTGCGCGTCGGCACGCACTAGAACGGCGTTCGTGTAGCCGGCCGTGCGTTGCGCCGCGACGTCGAGCATCGCGCGCGAAAGGTCGAGCCCGACGACGAGTGCGCCCGGGGCCGCGGCGGCGAGCGCGCGCAGGAACGCGCCGGGGCCACACGACAGATCGAGCCACGGGCCGGGCCGATCGTCGAGCGACAGCGAGTGCTTGTGGATGAATAGCTCGCCCGAGATGCCACCGACTGCGGCGCCGGCGCCTCGCCCAGCAAACAGGCGCACGAACGACGGTCGCCAAAGGCGCTCGTAGACGCGGGCGACCAGGTCGCTCTCCATCAGCCGCTGCTCGGTGCTCGCGATGGTCGGTTCACCCCCGAACTGGACGTCGATCAGGTCGAGGACGCCATGGCGCTGGGTTTGCGGCTCGAGGCCACAGGCGGCGCAGCGGGGGTTCCGCAAGTGCGAGAAAGGTGCAGCGGTCCTGCACCTCGGGCACAGCAGGATCGGCAGAACGGCTGGATCCACGGTCTACTTGTACATCAGAGCGAGATCGCCGCTGTTGAACGGCGCGGGGATTTTGGTATGACGCCGCAATGAGAACCAGGACGTGGCTCGTGGTGGGGTTGGCGTGCGCCCTCGGTGGAGCTGTGCACGCGCAGCCGGCCGAGAAAGCGCCGCCGCCTGCGTCTGCAGCGAAGCAACCGGCCGCAAAGCAGCCGGCCGCAAAACAACCGAAACCGAAGAAGGGGGCGAAAGGCGCGAAGGTCGAGCTCGCACCCACGATCGCTGCGATCAACGGCGCGAGTGTCGATGCCGCGGTGAAAGCGGCCGAAGCACTCGGCGCATCGCCCGAGCCCGCAGCGCACGACGCGTTGCTCGACGCGCTCGCAATGGGCTTGCCGCCCACGGTTGCGATCGTCGCAGTCGGCGCTCTTTTGCAGCATCCGGCGCCACCCGACGTGACCGCGCTCAAGCGCTACGCAGGACATCGCAACCCGATGGTGCGCAGCGCGGCGTACGGCTCGCTCGCGATGTATCCGGATCCGGTGGCGCGTAAAGCGCTCGTCGCTGGACTACGCGACATGACCGCCGCGGTGCGTGCTGCCGCGGCTGCAGCAGCTGCGAAGGGTCGCGTGCGCGAAGCGGTCGAGCCACTGTTCGAGCTGCTCGCCCGCAACGAAGAGCCTGCGGCCAAGGCACTCGCGGCAATGGCGGACGCGGATCTCGCGCGCAAGATCGGCGAGCAGTTCGGCAAGGTGCCCGAACCGATTCTCGCGACGACGCTCGGCATGGTGCTCAAGCGCACCGACTTCGGTCCGGATCCGGCGCGCGTCGAGCTCGTGCGCGCGATCGGCAAGATGCAAGATCCGAAGGCGACCGCGGTGCTCACCGAGTACGTCGAAGCGACACCGAAGAATCCTCCGCGCGCATCGCGGCAAGAGGCGCAGAAGATGGTCGAAGCGCGCGTGGGCGGAGGTGGCAAATGAACCGCCTCCTCGCCATCGCACTCGTCGTCTCGCTCGCCGGGGCCTGCGGGCCCAAGTCGATGTTCCGGCTGACGTCCGACGATAACGATCGCGCTGCGATCTCTACCGCGCTCGCCAAGCGCAAGCTTCCGGAGCAGGCCACGCCGATCAATGCGGCACGCGCGCCGCGCATGTTCGTCGTGCAGAACGGCGCGCCGAAAACGATCGTCGCGTACGACCTCAACGCGGCGAGCGTGATGTGGAAGATGGACGCCGACGTGCAGTCGCGCGTCTGGGTCGGTGGCGACTTCATCCTCACGCTCGAGGGCAAGCAGCTCGTCGCGCGCGATCAGAAGTCCGGCTCGCCGCGCTGGAAGGTCGGCATTCAAGGCGAGTTCGTCGGCGCGGCCGCGGATCGCGATCGCGCGTACGTGACGTGGCGCGAAGGCACCAACGCAAAGCCGACGTGGATCATCGCCGGTTTCGACGCGAGCTCCGGCAAGGAAGCGTGGCGCGCGCCATCGGAAGGCGAGCTCGGTGCGCCGTCGGTGCACGCCGGCGTCGTGCTGTCGCCGTTCCTGCGCCAGTGGCTGTATCTCGTCGACGGCGCCACCGGGCAGCAGCTCGCGCGCCTGCGCGGCATCGACGAGCAAATCTCGGTCGTGCGGGTGACGAGCCGCGCGTCGTATTTTGGCTCCAAGCAGGGCGTGTTCGCGCTCGATGCGCGCGCTGCCTCGGGCAAGAAGACCGAAGCGACGTACGGTCAGGTCAAGATTCCGCCCCAGCTCGATCGCACGAGCTACGGCGTCGATCTCTACGACAACGTGCAGACCGGTTACACCGCGGCGGATCGCGCGCGCGTGCTGTGGGCATCCGAGCCAACCGAGAGCGGGCCGATGAAGTTCACCGGCGACACGTACGCCGTGCACTACTTCCGCTACGTGTTCGGCTTCGACCTCGCGGGCGAGCTCGCGTGGGCGTACTCGAATCCGCGCGTCGAGCTGGTCGCGAGCGAGCACACCGGTGGCGCGATCGTCGTGATCTCGACACAAGGTGACATCGTCGCGCTCGATCCGAAGACGGGCGCGGTGCGCCAGAAGAAGAACCTCGGCCTCGGTGCCCAGGTACTAGGCGCGACCATCGACGCCGATGGCTGGGTGCCACCGGGTGACGGGGAGAAGGTCGAGACGGTGGCGGCGCTCGTGTCGATCGCGCGCGATCGCGATGCGCGGTTTGATCGCGTCAAGGAGCTCGCGGTCAGCTCGCTCGCGAAGCTGCCGGGCGGGCAGGTAACCAAAGAGCTACTCGCCGTGCTCTCCGACAAGCGCGCGCCGCAGAAGCTCAAGGACACGGTGGTCGAGATGCTGACGAAGCGCAAAGACCCGGCGAGCCTGCCGGTGCTCGCGACTCAGCTCCAGGTCCGCGCGGACTTCATCGCGAAGACGGAGCCCGAATCGGTCGGCCCGGTGGCGAAGGCGATCGCGAGCCTCTCGGGCACGAAGCTCGACCCCAAAGATGTGACGCTCGCGCTCGCCGCGCTGCAAGGTCACCTCGACGATCCAGCGACGCAGACGCCCGAGCTCGTCATGGTGATTCGAGCGATGGCGGCGATCGGTGCAGGTGCCGAGCGCACCGTGCTGGGGTCGCACCTGCTGCTCTATCACGCCGACGACGACCTCGGCGCCGACAACGCGTGGCAGACCGCCATCGTCACCGCGCTCGACGTCCACGGTGGACCCGGCGAGAAAGAGCTACTGCGCCAAGTCGCCGCGGATCCGCGCACGAAGCCGGGTCTTGCGACCACAATCAAGGATGCGCTGGTCAACGACTAAGTACGCAGGTACCCTCGAACCTCGGTGGCCACGCCACGTCGTTTCAAAATCGTCGTCTGCAGGGGCCCTGAATGTGGCGATCGACGTGGATCCGCGGCGCTCCACGAGGTGTTCCGCTCTGCGCTGGAGGCGCACGACGCGCGCGAGCGCGCGGAGCTGGTGTGGCAGAGCTGCTTCGGTCGGTGCACGCAAGGCCCTAACGTCCTCGTGCGCGAGATTGTCGGTGATCAACCGACGCTCGGCAGTGGGTTTGCCACGCTGCCGGGACCTCGCGGCGTGACGGCACTGTATAATCGGATGGACGCAGCACGAGTAGAACGCGTGATAGTTGAGCACGTCATCGGCGGTCAGATCGTTCGCGACTTCATCGAGCGACCTGGCATCCTCCACTCCGTGCCCGTAGGATCAAGGACGAAAGACAGCTAGCCATGGCGCGCCATACCATCGCGATCCTCCTGACTTCTGCTGCCGTTGCCTTCGGGTGCAAGGGCGAAACGACGGTCAAGGAGAACCCCGACACCATTCGCGATCTCGACATCTGCAAGAAGACGCTCGAAGAGAGCAAGAAGCTCGCGCAGGCGCTGCAAGACGAGAACGCACGGCTGATGCGCGGAACCGGAGGCAGCGAGATCGTCGTGGCTCTCGAAGGCAATCTGTTCACCGTACGGCCGGGCAAGCCTGGGGAGACGCGCCCGGTCGACGACAAAGTGGTCGCTGCCGCATCGAAGGAGTTCTACGACGTGGTCGCCAAATCCCGCGGCTCGATCCAGAAGTGCTACGAGCAAGTCTTGAAGAAGGATACGAGTCTGCAAGCGCGCACCGTCACGCTGACGGTGCAGGCCACGTTCACGGGCCAGGGCGCCTACCAAAACTCATCGTTTCATGCGACGCAGAACCTAGGGGACACGTTCGACAACTGCATGAAGACCATCGCGCAGAAGTGGCAACTGCCACAGAACTCGCAAACGATGACCTTTAAAGCCCAGGTGTCCCTAACACCCTCGTGAAGCTGAAGGAGCTCGAGAAACGGCTCAAGAACGAGCCGAACAATCTCGGGCTACGCGTCCAGGTCGCGGGGATGATGCGCGAGGCTGGACGCAGTCTCGAAGCCGTGGAGCTGTATCGCTCGGTCGCGCTCGCGTATCGCGATCAAGGCCGCACGCAGCAGGCGATCGCCGTGTGCCGGAGCATCCTCGAAATCGCGCCCGAGGATTCGGCGTGTCAGGGCCTGATCGCGATGCTGCAGCAGCGTTCCACGCCGGTGCCGTCGCGTACGCTGACGCCGTCGCGGGTGTCGGCTCCCGTCGAGCAGCCACGCCCGCGCACCGAGCCAACCCAGCCGCGGCCGCGCGAGCCGTCGCAGCAGCACGCCGCGCAACCGCCGCGCCCGCCGTCGCAGCAACACTCGTCGCAGCAGCCGCCGCGTGAGTCGCAACCGCAGGCGGTGATGCGCGGATCGCCGATGCCGCCTGCGCCCGACGTTCCATCGCTGCGACCGGCGACGGCACCCACGCAGCGCGTGACCCCACCGGCGGGGCAGCGCACGCCTGCCGTCGGTCAACGGCCACTGACGAAGCCGCCGCCGATCGCAGAGACCTCGATTCCACGGCCGCAGCAATTGATCGACAAGCCGATGCCGCGACAACCGGACGTGCCGGTCGTGCGTGCGTCCGATCCTTCCCGCGCGCGGCGCCCATCGGAGCGTTCGTCGGTGCCAGGGCGTCGTTCGTCGATGGACGAGACACCGTTGCCGTCGCCGGTGCCGTATCACCTCAGCGATCCGACGTCGCAGCCAAACCGGATCTCCGAGGGCGACATCGACGACGTCACGCGTCCCGAGCAAGCACCGAGCGGTCTCGTCGCTGCGGCGCGCCGGATCTCGGGGTTGATCAGCGACTCGCGCGGCATTCCGCATGAGGTGGATGTCTCCGCCGAGCTCGACACGCGTCAGCGCCGCAAGATCGCGAGCGCGGAGCTCGACAAGATCGCGCAGCCGCCACCGACGATTCCACTCGAGCGCTACGACGACATCGACGACGATCTGACGACGCCGCCGCCGCCCGACGCAGCGGACCTGATGTCGACCGAACCCCAGCGCGCGCTCACGCCGCTGCCGCGCGGCAGTGAAGATGCGCTGACGCCGCCGTCCACGCGGCGCAGCACGCCGTCGCTGCCCCGCATCGAACCGTCGAGGACGCCGTCGCGGCCGCCCGGTGTGATCTCGATTCCGCCGAAGACACAGCGGCCGAGTGTGGTCTCGATTCCGCCGAAGTCGACGACGGCGACACCGTCGCGGCCGCCGTCGCCGTCACGGCCGCCGCCGCCGCCGCCGCGTGGACTGACGCCGCCGCAAGGCGTGCCGCTCGGCAAGCTGCGGCCGCCGCCGATTCCACCGCCGCGGCCCGCGATGCCGA
>DATDCH010000100.1:0-2379 GCA_036524455.1 Kofleriaceae bacterium
ATCGAGCTCGTCGATATCGCGCGCTATTACCAGATGGGCGACGAGCGCATCGCGGCACTCGATGGCGTGAGCTTCGCCGTGCAGAACGGCGAGATGGTGGCGATCGTCGGCACGTCCGGATCGGGTAAGTCGACGCTCCTCAACATCTTGGGCTGCCTCGACACGCCCTCGGCCGGTCGGTATCGGCTCAACGGTCGCGACGTTCAAGACCTGTCGGATGACGAGCGGGCACGCGCCCGCAATCAGCAGATCGGCTTCGTGTTCCAGAGCTTCCAGCTGCTGCATCGCGCGACCGCACTGAAGAACGTCGAGCTGCCGCTCGTGTATCGCGGTATGCGGGCACGCGAGCGGCGCGAGCGCGCGAACAAGGCGCTGACCCGCGTCGGTCTGTCGGCGCGCGTCAAGCACAAGCCGTATCAGCTGTCGGGCGGTCAGCGGCAACGCGTGGCGATCGCGCGTGCGCTGGTCAGCGAGCCGTCACTGCTGCTATGCGACGAGCCGACCGGCAACCTCGACTCGGCGACGACCGAGGACATCATGGGGTTGTTCCATCGGCTGCATGACGAGAAGCACACGATCGTGATCGTCACGCACGACCCATCGATCGCGGCGCGCTGTCCGCGCGCGATCCGGATCGCCGACGGCAAGATCCTCGCGGACGGGCGCGGCATCGATGTCGCGCGCGGTGCGGCGACCGTCCAGGTGGTCGCGCCGGTCGAAACCGGCGTGGCAGGTCGCGTCGAGAGTGCGTCCGAGCACGCGGCCGCCAACGGAGCGGAGCGCGCGAATGGCTCGGCGACCGAGGGCGCGGCGTGAAGCGGCTTGCGCTCCTCGCGGTCGCGGTCGCGGTCGCGTGCGCGTGTAGCGCGGAGAGCTCGCGTCGTAGTACGGCGGCGAGCCCCGACGAACGCGTGCGTATCGAGACGGCGACCAAGGCGGACGTGTTCGATCGCGTGCTGGTGACCGGCACGCTCGCGGCAATTCAGTCGGCCGAGCTGCGCGTGCCGCGCACGCCGGTGTGGGAGCTGCCGATCCGCTGGATGGCCGAGGACGGCGCGATCGTCAAGGCGAACGAGCGCGCGCTCGAGTTCGACACGTCGTCGTTCACGCGCACACTCGCCGAGCAGCGGCTGCAGTACCTCGACGCCGCGATGCAGTTCCGCACGTTTCAGGACGTCAGTGCGCTCGAGATCGCGCAGAAAGAATTCGAGCTCGAGACCCATCGCATCGTGCTCGCCAAGGCGAAGGTGCAGGCGAGCGTGCCGCCCGATTTGCTGCCCGCGCGCACCGCGCAGGAACGCCAGCTCGAGCTCAAGCGCGCCGAGGTTGCGGTCGCGAAAGCCGAGAAGGATCTGGCGAGCGTCAAGGCCGCCAGCTCGCTCGACCGTCAGGTCAAGCAGATCGAGCTCGACAAGGCGCGGATCAAGATCGAAGACGCCGAGAAAGCGATCAGCGAGCTCGTGCTCCCCGCGCCCCGCGACGGTGTGATCGTGGTCGGCGACCACCCGTGGATGGGCCGCAAGTTCCAGATCGGCGACAGCGTGCAGCCGGGCTGGACGATCGTCGCGCTGCCCGATTACGGGTCGGGCATGGAAGTGCGCGCCGAGCTGTCGGATGTCGACGACGGGCGCGTGTCGGTCGGCATGGCTGGCACGTGCACGCTCGACGCCTATCCGAACGATCCGTCGCCATGCGGCGTGAAGAGCATGATGCCGGTCGCGAGCGGCAAAGGAGTTCAGTCGTTGCGGCGCGGCTTCGCGCTCGTGTTGGCGCTCGACAAGGTAGATCACGAGCGCATGCGACCTGGCATGTCGGTCAAGGTCGAGCTGAAACGACCGCCGTTGGCCGGCGCGATCTCGGTGCCGCGCGGCGCGGTGACCTGGGACAAGGCCAACAAGACGCGCGTGCGGCTGCGCTCCGGCGAGCTCCGCGACGTCGAGCTCGGCCCGTGCGACGCGCAGCGCTGCGCGGTCACGAAGGGCATCGCGGAAGGCGACGCGGTCGCGATCGGAGGTGGCGTGTGAGGCGCGAGCTGATCGGGTTTGCGCTCGCAATCGTCGCGTGCAGCCACGGCACGCAAGAGGTCTCGTTCGTCGACGTCAAGCAGGCCGATCTCGTGATCGGGGTCGAGGTCGTCGGTGAGCTCGCGGCCGTCGACTCACTCGACGTCAAGCCACCCGCGCTGTACGAGACCTGGGACTTCAAGATCGCCGAGCTCGCGACCGAGGGCGCGGAAGTCAAGGAGGGCGATCCGATCGTCGCGTTCGATCCGAGCGAGCAGGCCCGCAACCTCGAGACGCTCGAGAACGAGGCCGAGGCCGCGAAGAAGAAGCTCGACAAGAAGCGTGACGACGCCGCACTCGCGCGCCGCGATGAAGA
>DATDCH010000101.1:0-25688 GCA_036524455.1 Kofleriaceae bacterium
CGGTTACGACGTCGGCCGCCGCATCACGTTCGACAACCGCGACTATGCGCGCGCCAAAGATGTCGATGGCGTGCGCGACGCCGCCGGTCAGTTCTTCATCCGCGGCAGCCGCTTCGGTGGCACGCCGATGATGACGAAGCGCGGCGGCAAGGCGAGCACATTCCAGATCAACGCGGTCCACCATGGTGCGCTCGCGCTCGAGACGCACGAGATGACGATGGGGCGCTTCCTCAACGCCAGCGACGAGACCCAGCTGCGCAAGTCGGCGGTTGTCGGCCAGCCCGTGGTCGACTTCTTGTTTCAACCGCACGAGCGAGCGATCGGCGAGTGGATCGAGGTCGCCGGCGTGCCGTTCCAGATCGTCGGCGTGTTCAAGAACGCGGGCGGCGCCGAGCAGGAGCGTCAGCTCTACATCCCGGTGTCGACCGCGCAGCTCGCGTTCAACGGCGCCGATCGACTCGGCATGCTGATGTTCACCGTCGGCGACGCGGGTGTCGAGGAGACGCAGAAGATCGTCGACGAGGTCGTCGGCCAGCTCTCCGAGCGCCACAACTTCTCGCCGCACGACAAGCAAGCCGTGCGTGTGCAGAACAACGTCGAGCAGTTCCAGCGCTTCCAGAAGATGTTCTTCATCCTGTCGGCGTTCGTCGTCGTGATCGGGCTCGGCTCGCTCGCGGCCGGCGTCGTCGGCGTGTCGAACATCATGATGATCGCGGTCAAGGAGCGCACAAAGGAGATCGGCGTGCGCAAGGCGCTCGGTGCCACGCCGTCGTCGATCGTATTCATGGTGATCCAGGAGTCGGTGTTCCTGACCGGCGTCGCGGGTCTGCTCGGCCTCGCCGGCGGCGTGTTCTCGCTATCGCTGATCGAGAGCGCGAACTTCACCAGCTTCATCCGCAATCCGTCGATCGACATCAGCGTCGGCATCAAGGCGACGTTGTTCCTCGTGCTCACCGGCGCTCTCGCCGGCTACTTTCCGGCGCGCGCCGCCGCGAAGATCAATCCCATTCACGCGCTGAGGGACGAATGACGCTGTTCGACCTCGATAAGTGGAAGGAGATCTGGGCGACGCTGCGCTCGAACAAGCTGCGCACGTTCCTCACCGCGTTCGGCGTGTTCTGGGGTGTGTTCATGCTGATGGCGATGCTGTCGTTTGGCTCGAGCATGCAGAGCGGCATGCAGCGCCAGATGAAGGGCCTCGCGACCAATCTGTTGTGGGTCTGGGGCCAGGTCTCGACGGAGCCGTACGAGGGCATGCAGCCCGGGCGACCCACTCGTTACAACACCGACGACATCAAGATTCTCGAGCGGCTGCCCCAGATCGAGCACCTCGCGCCGCGCATCAGCCTCGGCGGCTGGATGAACAGCAACACGGTGCAATACGGCACCAAGAGCGGCACGTTCACGATCATGGGCGACTATCCGGAGCTCCGGCACATCGTCGCGTTCCATTACGACGCCGGCCGCTTCATCAACCAGCGCGACATCACCGAGAGCCGCAAGGTCGCGGTGATCGGCAAGGCCGTGCGCGAGCAGCTCTACCCGCCGGACGTCGATCCGATCGGCACGTCGATCAAGATCAGCGGCGTCTACTTCCAGATCGTCGGCGTCATCGGCACGCTGCGCTCAGGTCAGATGGGCGAGCGCGACGCGAACACCGTGTTCGTCCCGTTCACGACGATGAAGACCGCGTTCAACCAGGGTGACCGCGTCGGCTTCTTCGCGATGACCGCGAAGCCTGGAACCGATGGTCCCGCGCTCGAGCGCAGCGTGCGCACGGCGCTCAAGCAGCACCACAAGATCGCGCCGACCGACGACCTGGCGATCGGCTCGTTCAACATGTTCGAGAAGTTCGAAGGCTTCCGCACGTTCATGTTCGTGCTCGCGATGATGAGCTGGATCGTCGGCGGCGCGACGTTGCTCGCCGGCGTCGTCGGCGTGTCGAACATCATGCTGATCACCGTCAAAGAGCGCACGAAAGAGATCGGGGTGCGCAAGGCGCTCGGCGCGTCGCCGTTCTCGATCATCTCGATGGTGATGAAGGAATCGGTCGTGCTGACGTTGCTCGCCGGTCTCGTCGGTGTATCCGCCGGCGTCGGCCTGATGGCGCTCGCCGATACGGTGCTCGCCAACGCCGTGGACCTGCCGTTCGGGCCACCAAACGTCGGCATCCAGACGGTGCTCACCGCCGTCGGCGTGCTCGTCGTGGCCGGCGTACTCGCCGGCATCATGCCTGCTTCCCATGCCGCTTCGATCAAGCCGATCGAAGCACTGCGAGCGGAGTGACTATGAAACGCATTATTGCTTGGGTGTTCGGAGTCGGTCTCGTGATGATCATCGGCGGGGCTTTCTTCTATCTGTACAAGAAGTCGCAAGCGAAGCCGGTGATCTTCCAGACCGAGACCGCGGAGGTCGCCGACATCACGAAGAAGACGGTCGCGACCGGATCGATCGTGCCGCGCCGCGAGGTCGAGGTGAAACCGAAGGTGACCGGCGTGCTCTCGGAGCTCTACGTCGAGCCCGGCAAGATCGTGAAGCAGGGCGATCCGCTCGGCAAGATCTCGATCATCCCCGACGCGATGCAGATCAACCAGGCTGACTCCGGCCTGCGCACGGCGCAGATCGCATTCGACAACGCGAAGCGCGAGCTACAGCGCAACGAGGAGCTGTATAAGCGCGGCGTCGTCGCCGATGCCGAGCTGCAGCGCTACAAGACCGAGTTCGCGCTACGCCAGCAGGAGCTGCAGACCGCGGGTTCGTCGCTCCAGCTCGTCAAAGAGGGCGCGACGCGCGGGCAAGGCAAGCTGTCGACGCTGATCGTGACGGCGACCGCCGCCGGCATGGTGATCGACGTGCCGGTCAAGGTCGGCTTCTCGGTGATCCAGGCCAACAACTTCAACCCGGGCACGACGGTCGCCGTGGTCGCAGACATGGACGACATGATCTTCGAGGGCCGCGTCGACGAAGCCGAGGTCGCGAAGATCAAGGAAGGCATGAAGCTCTCGATCAAGGTCGGCGCGATCGAAAAGGACACGCTCGAGGGCAAGCTCGAGTACATCGCGCCGAAGGGCAAGACGATCGACGGTGCGATCCAATTCGAGATCAAGGCCGCGGTGGCAAAGAAAGAAGGCATGCAGATCCGCGCGAACTACAGCGCGAACGCCGACATCGTGCTCGACGAGAAGAAGCAGGTCCTCGCGATCCGCGAAGCGCTCGTCCAGTACGACAAGGACAAGCCGTTCGTCGAGGTCGAGACCACGAAGCAGAACTTCGTCAAAAAGGACGTCCAGCTCGGCCTCTCCGACGGCATCAAGGTCGAGGTGCTCGGTGGCGTATCGAAGACCGACCGGATCAAGATTCCCGAGACCGCCGGTCCGCCCGCACCCCCGATGGGGCCACCCGGCGCCCGCGGTGGCAAGCCGCCTGCGAAGAAGTAGCGTCCGGTTTGAGCGGGATCGCACAGCAGACGAGGGTTTCCACGCCGCCCTCGATGGGATAGCGTTTGTGCGTGGGCTCGAGCGTCAAGCTTGGTGCGATCGACGCCGGATCGAACGCGATTCGAGTCGTAATCGCGGAGCTCGCGCCGACGGAAATCCTCCGCGTCGAGGCCGAGCGCAGCCCGGTTCGCCTCGGTCACAACGCGTTCACGCACGGCGGACTCGACTCGCAGACGATCGACCAAGCGGTCGCCGCGTTCGTGCACTTCCGCCAGCGCTTCGATCATCACGGCGTCAGTCTGTATCGCGCGGTCGCGACCAGCGCCGTGCGCAACGCGACGAACCGCGACGTGTTGCTCCACCGCATCTATCACGAGGCCGGCATCGAGCTCGACGTGATCGAAGGCGAGGAGGAAGCCCGGCTCGTGCGCAAGGCGGTCGTCCAGGCGCTCGGCCCGGCGGCGAATCAGGTGCGCGCGATCCTCGACCTCGGCGGTGGCAGCCTCGAGGTCAACATGCGGCAAGGCTCGGCGTGGCGTGGCCACTCGCTGCCGGTCGGCACCGTGCGCCTGCTCGAGACGTTCGGTCTCGACGGCGCGATCGCGGATGCCGAGGCCGGGATGGTGCGGCGCTACACCGCGACGTTGATGCAAACGATCCTGCGCGCCGGCGGCGCGTCGGATGTCGCGGCGATCACCGGCGGTAACGCCGAGGCGCTCGCGAAGATCATCGCGCCGAGCTCGTCGGGCACGCCGATGTTCGATCTCGCGGACCTCGAGAAGGCGCTGCCCGAGATCGTCGGCCGCTCGGTCGACGAACGCATGGACAAGTTCGGCGTCAAGAAAGACCGCGCCGAGGTCATCGGCATCGCCGCGCTCGTGTTTGCGACTGTCGCGCGCCAGCTCGGCTTCACGAAGCTGATCGCACCCGGCGTCGGCGTGCGCGAAGGCGTGCTGCTCGAGCTCGCCGAAACCGCACGTGAGGTCCAGGCGAAGGCGGAGGGCGCGCACGACAAGGCGCTGCTCACCGCCGCGCGCAGCTTCGCGAACCGCGTCGATCACGACACCACGCACGGCGAGCACGTGCGCCTGCTCGCGCGCGCGCTGTTTCATCAGCTGCGTGACGTGCACGGCATCCCCGACGACCGCGGCGTGCTACTCGAGGTCGCCGCGCTGCTGCACGACGTCGGCGAGGTGGTGAACCAACGCGGTCACCACAAGCACAGCGAGTACATGATCCGCTGGGGCCGCATCCCCGGGCTCGACGACACGAGCCGCGAGATGGTCGCGCTGATGGCGCGCTGTCATCGCAAGGATTCGGCGCGCGCGAAGGAGATCATCAACGAATCGACGCTGGCGAAGGAGCACCGCACCCAGCTGCGCAAGCTAACCGCGTTGCTCCGGCTGGCCGACAGCCTCGACACCGACCACCGTTCGCGCGTCGAGCAGGTCGTGTGCACGCGGATGGGCGATGCGATCGTGCTCGACCTCGTCGTGCGCGATGGGCCGTCGCGCGATGATCCGCGGATGTTGCGCAAATCGGACCTGATCAAGGACGAGCTCGGGCTCGACGTCAGGGTCACAGTGGGGCGTTCGGTTACTGCGGTCGAAGCGGCGGCGTCGGCGTCTGCGGAGCTGCGCGCGGCGCGTAACAAAGAGCGCGCTTAACAACGTGCGTTAGGCACGGGCGTCGACGATCGCCCTGCAGCGAACCGGCGAGCCGTGGTATGCGCAGGGCATGCGTCGGGTTGCGCTTGTGTGTTTGCTGATCGCATGTGGTGACGACGGTGGCGACGGTCCGCTGCCGACCGGACCGATCACGGCGACCGTCACTGCGTACGACTACGCGTTCGACATCGACACGCGCGCGGCGCACGCGAAGCTGACGCTCGACGTCACGACCGGCGGCGACTGCATCACCCTGCCCTTCCGCGCGCAGAACGTGACGAACGCGCTGCTCGGTGAAGAGCCGGCGACCGCAGTGGTCGAAGGCGAGATGCTGAAGATCTGCGGCGTCGGCCAACGCATCGGCGCGAGCGAGCTCGAGGTCGACCTCGTGATTCCGCTCGCGACCCTGTCGACGAGCCAGGTCGGTTACTCGATCACGAAGGACAGCGAGCAGAACTCGTTCTACTACCTCGTGAGCTGGGTCGGCGGCTGCGATCGGTTCGCGCCGTGCGACAACCGCAGCGATCAGTTCGCGACGTATCACTTCACCGTCACCCATCCCGCCAACTACAAGGCGCGTTGCCCGGGCACGATCAGCGAGGTCAGCGCGACGCAGACCGAGTGCGCGTTCGAGCACGAGGGCGGTCCGACGTATTCGACGTTCGGCGTGGCTGCGTATCCGGCCTGGACGATCGCCGACAAGGGCACGTGGGGCGGCGTACGCGTCGATGTCTACGACCGCGCGTCGACCGGAATCACCGCCGCGATCGACACCGCGTATCACGCCGGCTTCGTCGACTTCATGCAGCAGCGGTTCGGTCCGTATCCATACGGCAACGAGCTGCGCATCCTGACCGCGCCCACGTACTGGAGCGGCTTCGAGCACCCGGGCAACATCGTGCTCGACGACGGGCTCGCGAAGACGACGAATTCGATCTACGCGAACCCCACGGCGCACGTGCTCGATCACGAGATCGTGCACATGTGGGCCGGTGACCAGACCACGCTCGCGACTACCTACGACTTCGTGTGGAAGGAAGCGATGGCGGAGTATCTGACGTACGTCTACGAGGACGTGACGAGCGCGACGGTCGGGCGCCGCACCGCCGGCGGTTGGAAGCTGCTCAGCCAGGACGCGAGCTTCTTCCCGGTACCGACGAGCATGCCGGCGCTGTTCGACTACTACGGCGATGCGTATGGGCCCGGGCCGATGGTGCTGTTCCGCCAGCTCGAGGTGCTGACGTCGCGCGAACAAGTGGTCGCCGGAATCCAGGCCGTGCTCGGCGGGCCGCGCGCTCTCAGTGTCGACGAGCTGATCGCCGCGCTCGAGACCTCGACGGGGCTCGATCTCGATGCGTACGCGGCGGCGTGGATCAAGGGCAGCGGCGAGCCCGATTGGCCGCGCTACAACGTCGTGTTCACGGCGGGCGCCGGCACGAGCACGCTCGCGCTCGATCAGACGAACGAGAAAGCGCAGAAGCGCGGCTGCAAATTCCACGTCGCACTGCGCGGCGCGAACATGGAAGAAGTCGTGCACGAGGTCGATACGTTCACTGGTGCCGTCGATCAGACGCTGACGATTCCGACTCCCGCGTTCACCGTCACCACCATCGCTCTCGACCCGTATGCGGAGTGTCTCGTCTACTTGATGTCGAGCACGCCGCGCACCGTTCGCAGACGTGCGTGGATCACTGATCGCGCGGGGCCTTTTGCCCCGATCGAATGAGCGTTAGATCGAGGATTTTCCTGGCCGAAAACGCCAATCGCGATCGCGTTTGAGGTATCGATGTCAGGTCAAAAAGGAGGAGCCTGACATGCGTGGATCTCGTTTCCTGGCAGCGGCAGTTCTAGTGGTGGTCGCGGCGTGCGGCAGCAAGATGCCCGGCGGCAAAGGCGTACCCGGCGGCGGCGATCTTCCCGGCGGCGTTCCCGCAGGAATGGGCGGCTCGTCCGGCATGGTCGATCCGAACACCTGCGGCAACTACGCCTCGATGGAAGCCGGCGCTCGGCTGAAGGCGTTCCTCGAAGCGGTCGCGGATCTGCAGAAGCAGTCGCAAGAGACCGTCGAGGTCGTCAAGACGAGCTGCAAGATGATGGGCAAAGAGCTCGGGATGGGCGACGCCGATTTCCCGGACTCGATGGAGACGAAGGACATCTGCGCGAAGGTCTGGGGCGCGTACAAGGACGCGTTCAAGGTCGGCCTCAAGGGCAAGGCCGCGCTCAAGATCACGTACAAGCCGGCCGTCTGCCGCGTTGACGTCAACGCGACGGCGGAGTTCGCGGCAAAGTGCGAGGGCAAGGCGTCGGCCGATGTCGGCGCGAGCTGCTCGGGCACCTGCAAGGGCAAGTGCGACGGCACGTGCGCCGGTGGCGCGAAGGCCGGCGGCGGCGGCGCTGCTGGTGGCGGTGAGTGCAACGGTCAGTGCAAAGGCACCTGCAAGGGCGAGTGCGAAGGCCACGCCGATGTGAAGGCGTCGGGTCAGTGCAAGGCGAAGGCGCAAGCGTCGGCGAGCGCCGAGATGAAGTGCACGGACGCCGAGCTCAAGGTGACCCTCGACGCGAAGATGGTCCTCGACAAGTCGAAGGCCGAGATGGTCGTCAAGGCGCTGCAGAACGGCATCCCGAAGCTGCTCTCGGTCAAGGCCCGCCTCGGTCCGCTCCAAGCGGCGGTCGAGACCACGGTGTCGACGGCGCGCGAGCTCAAGGACATGGGTCCGAAGTTCGTCAACTCGTTCAAGGACCAGGCGATGTGCATCACCGGCCAGGTCGCGGCTGCGGTCAACGCGGCGACGAGCATCCAGGCGAACGTCAGCGTCTCGGTCGAGGTCTCGGCCTCGGCGTCGGGCGAGGTCGGCGGCGGCGCGTAACCCGCACTGATCACCTAGTCTGACGGCGCCGCCTCGCGAGGGGCGGCGTTGTTCGTTTCGGTCGCCAAGTCGCTGTAGTTTTCGAGCTTCATCGGATGGATACCCGTTCGTCACAGAACGTAAGAATTTCGCGGCGAATGGCCGCATCTCCGCTATGGCGCGCGTCGCCTTCTTGGTGTAGCTAGCCTTCTGCGATGAAGACGCTCACCGAATTCTCCCCGTTGCTGCTCCGTAATGCGGCGGCGGCGCGTGCGGCTGCCGGTGGTGCGCCGCGGCCCGCTCAGCATTCCGCCCCAGAGGCCGCGCCCGAGGCCTCCGAAGCGCTGGCGGATGCGGCTGCCGAAGCCGGGCCGAGCGCGAGCGACGTGGTCGTCAGCGATGCGTCGGGTGCAGAAGCGGCCGACGCGTCGGGTGGCGAGATGCCGGCGGATGCAGCGCCGGATAGTGCAGCGGAGGCTGCGGCGTCTGGCGAAGGCGAAGGCGCCGAGGCGAGCGGAGACGAAGCCGCTGCGGGCGAAGGCGAAGCTGCTGCCGCCGGCGAAGGCGACGCGAGCGAAGCAAAGCCGAAGGAAAAAGATCCGGCCGCCGATGCAGTCGCGGCTGCGCTCAACGTGCAACCGGATCGCGCCGAGCGTTTGCTCGAGGCGCTCGACATCATCGGCGATCGCATCGATCAGGTTCGCCTCGTGCGCGTGTTCCAAGGCGAGAAGGGTCCGCACGGCGCGGTGTCGCGCGGCGAGTTCCACTACGTGATCGATCGCGTCGCTGGTGCATCGCGTGGTCGTCGCGATGATCGCGGCGATCGCGGTGGACGTAGTGGTGGTCGCGGCGAGCGCGGCGAACGTCGCGGTGGTGGTGGTCCCGGTGGCGGTGGCGGTGGTGGCGGTGGTGGCTTCGGCGGTCGCGGTGATCGCGACAAGCCGCGCGGCCTCGGCAGCCTCAAGATCGGCGCGCCCAAAGAAGACAAGAAGGACGACGATCGTCCCGGACGTGGCGAGATGCCGCGCGCCGGAATCGGTTGGCAGCTCACGGCCGCGCCGCGCGATTTCAGTGATCGCGGCGGACGCGGTGGTCCTGGTCGCGGACGCGGTCCGGGTGGCGGACGTGGTCCAGGCGGCGGACGTGGTCGCGGTCCCGGTGGTCCGGGTGGCGGTGGTCCGGGCGGCGGTGGTCCGGGCGGACGCGGTCCGGGTGGCGGACGTGGTCCAGGTGGCGGACGCGGTCCGGGCGGTGGACGCGGTCCGGGCGGTGGACGCGGCGACTTCGGTGGTCCGAATGCCGGCCAAGATCTCGGCGGACAGAATCAAGGCGGAGATTTCGGCGGACAGAATCAAGGCGGAGACTTCGGCGGACAGAACCAAGGCGGAGACTTCGGCGGACAGAACCAAGGCGGAGACTTCGGCGGACAGAATCAGGGCGGACAGAATCAAGGCGGAGATTTCGGCGGACAGCACGCGGGTGGCGAACACACCGCGGGCGGACCCGGTGCCGGCGGACAAGATCGTGGCGGACGTGGTCCGGGTGGCGGACGCGGTCCGGGTGGCGGACGCGGTGGACGCGGACGGGGTCCGGGTGGTCCAGGTGGTCCGGGTGGCGGACGTGGTCCGGGTGGCGGACGCGGCCCCGGTGGTCCCGGTGGTCCCCGCGGTCCTGGCGATGCGCCCGATGCCGGCGGTGGACCGGGCGGCTTCATGCCTGGCTTCGGACCTGGCGAGCAGAACTTCGGTCCGGAATCGGAACCGAATGGTGGCGGCGCTCAGCGTCCTCCGCAGCAGCCTCGGTTGGGCCCGGATGGTCAGCCGCTGCCGCCGCGCAGCAAGCGCCCGCGCAAGCCCATCGGTCCCGACGCAAGTGGCCTCGGACCCGACGGAACTCCATGGGATCCCGAGCGTCGTGCGAAGCGTCAAGCCGAGCGCCAGACGCCGGTGAATACCGACCAGGGCTCGACCGTCGAAGCGCAGACGCCCTCGGCAGCGCCCGAGAGTCAGACCGATTCACCGACCGAATAACTGGTTATCGAAGCCACAGAACGGATCGCCGAGTAAGAAACTCCGGGACCCGAGCGCTGTCGTGGTTTTATCTTCGTGTTGGAGGCCCCATGTCTCGTCGAATGATCTCCGCAGCAGCTCTCGCCGTTGCATTCGTCGTGGCGACGAGCCAACCGTCGTTCGCCGACATGTCACGTGGCGTGATCGCCGCGTTCAAAGGTCAGCTCATCATCAGCTCGGGTGAGCTCCCGGTCGGCAAGAACGACAAAGATACGATCGCCAAGATCAAGAAAGCCCAGCTCAAAGAAATCAAGGGCGAGGCACAAGAGGACGTCCAGTACTGGAACTTCAGCTACACCGCGTTCCTCACGAAGACCGGCGCCAAGAACCTCAAGATGGAGTTCTTGAAGAACGGCAAGCTCGCCGCCGACAAGCGGCTCGACGGCATCGATCCCAAGAGTACCGCGCTCACCGGTGACATCTCGATCAACGAGGACGAGGGTCTCGCGAAGGGCAACACGTACACGATCCAGCTGCTCACGACCGGCAATACCGTCGTCGCGAAGACCACGCTGCTGATGAAGTAAGCCGCCTCGGCCCGAACTGCTGAGCTAGTTATCGCGGGTGACGCGCTTCGCCCGCATGCGCTCCCGCGGATCGCGCGGTGCCTCATCGTCGCGCGGCTCGAGCAACGGAATCGCGTGCGCACAGACCGCGTCGAGAACGTGCTCGAGCGCCGGCGCTGCATCGACGACGACGCCGCCCAGCTGCTGCGTCTGCTCGTGCAGGTAGCTCGCCCAGCTTGTCATCTCGGTGTTGTCGAGCTCGGCCTGGCCGCGCTTCGCGAGCCGCTCGCGCCGTACCGCCGCGTCCGTGTGCAACAGCACGACCGCGAAGCGCTGCACGCGGTGCGCGGAACACGCGGCGATCGCGTACTGCGGATCGAACGAGCCTTCGATCACGACGAGCGGGTGCGTGCGGTAGATGTGCTTGGCGGTGTAGACCCAGTGATAGGTCATCGCCTTCTGCCAGCCGCGCGGTGATTCCCACGCCGCGTGCATTTCGTCGTCGCTCGGCACGCCGAGGCTGTCGAACGCGAGTGTCGGCAGCACGCGCGCTTCGATGCGCTCGCGCAGAGCGCGGACCGCCGCGGTCTTGCCCGCGCCCGACGCACCCGTGATGCACAACAGGGCCGGCGTGGTCGGCTTACCCGCCAACCCGATCACATGCTCGCGCAACATCGCGACCGACATGCTGCGAGACTAGCTCGACCCGCACTGCGAATCGAGCGCCGTCGAGCGTCGCTTACTGCTTCGCGACGACGCGCTTGACCGCGTCGACCACGGCGGTGGTGGTGATACCGAGCTTCTCCATCAGCACCTCACCCGGTGCCGATGCGCCGAACCGATCGACGCCGACCGACTCGCCGCGATCGCCGACGTGCTGCTTCCAGCCGAACGTGGTGCCGGCCTCGACCGAGACGCGCTGCCAGCGCGCCGGTGGCAGCACCTGATCGCGATAGCTCTGGTCTTGCTCGGCGAACAACTCCCACGATGGCATCGACACGACGCGCGCCGAGACACCGGCCTTGCCGAGCTCGTCGCGTGCAGCGAGCGCGAGCGAGACCTCGGACCCCGACGCGATGATGATCGCGTCGTTGCCGTCGGCGAGCACGTATGCGCCCTGCTCTGCCCCAGGTGCGCCCGCCGACGTAACGGTCGGCAGATCTTGGCGCGACAGCACGAGGCCCATGGGCGAGTGCAGGCGCGCGAGCGCGAGCTTCCAGCCGACGACGGTCTCGTTGCCGTCGGCGGGCCGGAACAGCGTGAGGTTTGGCATCGCGCGCAGCGCCATCAGGTGCTCGACGGGCTGGTGCGTGGGGCCGTCTTCGCCGAGGCCGATCGAATCGTGCGTCCATACGAAGATCGCCGGCTGCTTGTTGAGCGCGGCGAGGCGAACCGACGGGCGCATGTAATCGCTGAACACGAAGAACGTGGACACGAACGAGCGCATGCCACCGTGATAGAGCATGCCGTTGCCCATTGCGGCCATCGCGTGCTCGCGTACGCCAAAGCGCAGGTTGCGACCGGCGCCGGTGCGATCGTAGTCGCCGCCCGCGACGAGCGTCTTCGTGGAGCCGCCGAGGTCGGCGTCGCCGCCAACGAGCCACGGAATCTTCGCGGCAAGCTGGTTCATGATCTTGCCCGATGCGCTCCGCGTGGCGGTCGCGCCCGAGAACGTGGGCAGGTCGGCATCCCAGCCTTGCGGCAGCTTGCCGGCGAGCGCGAGCTCGAACTGAGCGGCGAGCTCGGGGTGCGCCGACTTGTACGCGGTGAACACCTCGCGCCACTCGGCGTGCGCGCCGGCGCCGCGACGTCCGCCCTCGCTGAGGTGCGTGCGCACCTCGTCGGGGACGTGGAACTTTGCGTTCGGATCCCAGCCGAGCGCTTGCTTGGTGGCCGTGACCTCGGCGTCGCCCAGCGGCGAGCCGTGTGCCGAGCTCGTGCCTGCTTTCTTCGGCGAGCCGTAGCCGATCGTCGTGCGGATAACGATGATCGAGGGCCGATCGCCTTCGCTGCGCGCGCTCTGGATCGCGGCATCGATCGCGGCGACGTCCTTGTCGCCGTTCTCGACGAACTGGACGTGCCAGCCGCAGGCGGCGTAACGCGCGCCGACGTCTTCGCTCATCACGAGCGAGAGCGGACCGTCGAGCGTGACCTGGTTTGCGTCGTAGAGATAGATCAGCTTGCCGAGCCCGAGGTGGCCCGCGATGCTCGCGGCTTCGCACGCGACGCCTTCCATCACGTCGCCATCGGAAACCAGCGCGTACGTGTAGTGATCGACGATCGTGTGGCCCGGGCGATTGAAGTGCTTCGCGAGGAACCGCTCCGCGAGCGCCATGCCGACCGCGTTCGCCGCACCTTGGCCGAGCGGACCCGTGGTCGCTTCGACGCCCGGTGTTTCGTGCCACTCGGGATGCCCCGGTGTCTTGCTGCCCCACTGGCGGAAGCTCTTGATCTCGTCGAGCGAGACGTCATAGCCCGTGAGGTGGAGCAACGAGTAAAGCAGCATCGAGCCGTGTCCCGCCGACAGCACGAACCGATCGCGATCGAACCACTGCGGTGCGCGCGGATCGTGCTTGAGGTAGCGGTGCCAGAGTGCGTACGCCATCGGCGCGCAGCCCATCGGCAGACCCGGGTGTCCCGAGTTTGCTTTCTGGATGGCGTCGATCGCGAGCGTCCGAATCGTGTTGATTGCGAGCGTCGGAAGGTCGTTCGTCATCGGCGAGCGGACCCTAGCATGGTGGTACGATGCCGCGGCATGCGGACAGCGAAAGCCCTAGTCCTCCTCGGTATCTGGGCGTGCGGCGGAGGCAAGGCGCCGACCTCGACCACGAACCCAAACCCGACTCCGACGCCAACCGCCGGCTCCGCAACGGCGACGCCGGCAGCCGGGACCTCGCCCACGCCGGCGGTCGTTGACCCGTGTGATGACACCGTCGTCGGCGGCTCGACCGTCGCGATTCCGCCCGAGCCCAAGCTCGAGCTTCCGGACACGAGCGAGCCCGAATTCTTCCCACCAGCGTGGAAGAAGGTGGCGGTCGGCCAGACGGTCGCGTTCTCGACCGCCATCATCGATCAGGATCTCGATGACACGAGCGTCGTGGCGAGCAAGCTGCCGCCGACTGCGAAGTTCGACGCGGTGACGCAGACAATCGTGTGGACGCCGGCGAAGACCGATATGCCGAAGGCGAGCTTCGAGGTCACGATCTCGCAGCCCGCGCGCGGCAAGACGATGACGAAGTCGTTCGACATCGACGTCGTCCGCGGCAAGCCGGTTCCCGCGCCGGTCGCGCCGCAGCAGACCCCGGTGATCGAGACGCTGCTGATGATTCGCGATCCGAAGCGGCTCGAGCAGGTCAACAAGGACTGGCCGCTCGACAAGCTGCTCCAGGTCGGCGCCGAAACGTTCAAGCTGCAGATTCCGGACGACCGCCGCGGCAAGCTCAAGGTCGCGCTCGACGGCGACACTTCGTACAAGCAGATGATCACGCAGCTGGGGCTGACGCACGAGAATTTGCGGTTCGTGCCCGGCACCGCCGAGTTCGACAAGCACGCGTTCGGCGATGTGAAGACCTGGAAGATCGTCGCCGTGCGCCCGCGCATCGACAAGGCGTGGACCGAGCTGCGCGTCGTCTATCAAGCGATGAACGCGCACGAGCCGGTGTTCGCGATGTTCCGCTTGCGTCCCACCGTCGAATACGTGCCTGCACTGCCGCGTCCCGAGGAGGAACGCGAGGCGAACAACAAGATCTTCCTCGGCATGGTCGCCAAGCATCTGATGAAAGACGGCACGCCGAACCCGAAGTTCGTCAAAGACAAGGCCGGGCACGGCAAGGCGGTGTCCGCGCTGATGACCGAGCTGATGACGTTCGACGATACGAAGACACAGCCGTACCTGCGTGGCTTCATGATCGGCATCGCGACCGAAGCGCGCATGGGCGGCGGCTCCGCGCGCAACGCCGACGGCAGCTACAAGAGCGGCGACGGTTGGGGCTGGAGCGCACAGAAGCCGTTCCAGACTGCCGAGGGACTGACGCAGCAGTATCAGAACGTGTCGATTCCGGGGTTCTGGACCGACACGGTTGCGTCGAAGGACGGCAAGACCTGGGTGCCGCGGTGTGCGACTCGGTTCAATCCTGCGGACAAATTCATCCCGGGCTACGAAATCCTCTGCCGCAAGACGCTTGGCTTCGTCGATCTGCCGGACGTGAAGGATGGCAGAATCGTCAACGGTCGACGCGACGCGAACAATCTGTTCCTCATGTACAAGAAGCGCTGGATGGTGGAGCGCGTTGCACTCGAGGACGGGCGTCGCGATCTGGGTGAGGAAAACGGAATGACGTGCGCGCAGTGTCACATTCGCAACTTCGGCATGCACGACTACAGCGATCCGGCGAACGTCGATCCGTCGAAGGGCGTGCCGAAAGCGCCGAACAAGAAGATCGCGACGCTGAACTTCCAGATCATCCCGAGCGACAAGTGGGAGGCGTTCACGATCGACTTCCTCCATCACCAGGAATGCCGCGGCAAGGCGCACTTCGAGCAGTACCTCGGTGCCGCCGCTGCTAAGGGCCTCACCTGCCCGCTCGCTAAATAGTGGCCGAACCGAAGAAGAAGCTTCCCATCGCCGAGGGCAAGGCCGCGAAGACGCGAGCCGGAGGCTGGCAAGCGTTCACCGACGGCGGCACCGCGCCGCGTTGGGTGATCGCCGCGCGCGTCGTGCTCGTGCTCGCGCTCGCCGCGACGATTCCGACGATCCTCGGCGTCGAGCACGGCAATCGCCTGCTGTGGACGGTGTGCATCGCCGCGCTGCCGTTCTTCTGGATGACTGTCGGCTATCACGTGTGGCGGCGCATCTGTCCGCTCGCGGTCGCCGGCCAGCTCGGTCGCCTGCTCGGCAGACCAGGCGCGCGCCGGATGGGCGACTGGATGGGCAAACATTACCTGCTCGTCCAGCTCGGCCTGATGATCGTCGCGCTGTCGCTGCGCCTCGTCGTCACCAACGGCAGCGCGCTCGGGCTCGCGGTGTTTCTCGGCGTCGTCGTGCTCGCGGCCGTGGTGGTGTCGTTCATCTACGGCGGCAAGACGTGGTGCAACTTCATCTGTCCCGTCGGGCTCGTCGAGAAGATCTACACCGAGCCGTCGCGGTCCTCGACGGGCGCCGCTGCGGACCTCAACTCACAATGTGCACCGTGCGTCGCGTGCAAGAAGCACTGCCCTGACATCGATCTCGAGCAGGGCTACTGGAAAGAAGCGACCGACGCGCAAGGCCGCGCGCGCCGCATCGCCTATTACGCGTGGCCCGGCATCGTCGTCGCGTTCTACGCGTACTACTTCCTGGCGCGCGGCGACTGGAGCTACTACTTCGACGGCCGCTGGGCCTACGAGCGCGAACCGTTGTGGCTCTCGCCGGGCTTCTACTTCGCGCCCGAGATTCCGCGCGTCGTTGCGGCACCACTGACGCTGATCGGATTCGGGCTCGCGAGCTTCGTCGTCTTCGCGGCGCTCGAGCGTGCGATCCTCGCGATGCGCAAGTTGCCCGCCGGCGCACCCAAAATGGAGGCGGCCGGATTCACTCCGGCCACCGGGAGCGACGAGCAGAAGCAGCAGGCGGTCGCGCGCGTGCGCCACGGTGTGCTCGCGTTCGCGGGTCTCGTTGCGTTCAACGCGTTCTACTGTTTCGCCGGGCAACCGACGCTGCAGAAGCTGCCGGCGTGGGTCGTGACCGGCTGGGGGCTCGTCGTCGTGTTCTCGTCGACGGCGATCTTCATGCGCCGCCTCGGCCGTCGCGAAGACGAGTACGTGCAGGAGAAGTTCGCGCAGAAGATCTTGAAGAAGTGGGAGTGGGGAGATGCCCCGCCCTCGGATGATCTGAAAGATATCTACCTGCTCCACACCGAGCGCACGAAGCAGCGCGAGGCGCGGTTGCGCGCGTACAAGGAGACGGTGCGCGAGCTCGTCGCCGACGGCCTCGTCACGCGCAGCGAGCTCACGATCCTCGATAGCCTGCGCGCGCAGCTCGGCGTCACCGACAAGGACCATCAGAAGATTCTCGGCGAGCTGTCCGCGGAAGAGCGCCAGCTATTCGATCCGGCGTATCAGGGTTCGGTCGAGCAGCGGCTCGCACGCCAGCAGTACCGCAAGGAGCTCGAGCGGATTGTCGTCGAAGCGGCGCGGCAAGGCGCGACGCCGGCACCAGCAACGCTTGCAGCGCTACGCAACGAGCGCGGCATCAGCGAGCGCGAAGAGGCGGATACGCTCGTCGCGATCCTCGCGCCGGGCGGGCCGATCACCACGATCTACAACGCCGAGCTCGCTGCGATGAAGCGCCTTGTCGAGGCGGCGGAGGCTGCGCATCCCGAGGCAGCGAAGACCGACCGCGGCAAAGGTACGACCGAGTCGGCGAGCTTGGCGCTGCTCCGCCACCTCGCGATCCGCCGCGCGCACGACCACGCGATCAACGCGCTCGGCATCATCGCGGTCACGATGCCGAAGCCCGACGGTAAGGCGACCGATCCGGCGCTCGTGCGTGGCTCGAGCCCGTCGATCGATCAGCTGCGCCAGCACGCAAAGGCGCGCGGCACGCTCGAGCCGAATCGGCTCGTGTTGCTCGATGGCGTCGATGCAGCCGTGCGCGGGCCACTCGTCGAGCTCGTGACGCGAGCCGAGCGTGGTGACTCGGGCGAGCTGCGGGCCGAACCGATCTTGGCGATCGCAGGTGATGCCTCGCCGCACCTGCGCGCCGCCGTCGCGGTGCTGCTGTCGCGGTTCGATGACGGCCCTGCCCGCGCGCAGCTGCTCGCGATGCTCGACGACCTCGAGCCAATCGTGCGCGAATCGGCCGTGCGCGCGATGGGCGCGAAGAGCCGGCTGACCCGCGAGCTACTCACGAAGGTGCTGAGCGATCCGTCGCCGGTGGTGCGCCACGCGGCCGTGCGCGCGGTGTCGGGCACGACTTCGAACGAGCTGCCGGCCGTCGATCCGGCCGTGTTCGCACAGACCACGAAGGGCGTCGGCAACTCCGGCGTGTACGCGACGCTCGACGCGAACGCGGCGATGGCCTCGCTGACGACGATCGAGAAGATGATGCTGATCCGCCAGGTGCCGATCTTCGCGGAGCTCGACGCCGAGGATCTCGAGGAGCTGGCGTCGATCGTCGAGGAGCGCCGGATCGCGGCCGACAAGGATCTGTTCCGCGAAGGCGACGTCGGCGACGCGGTGTATCTGATCATCAAGGGTCGCGTGCGTGTGTTTGTCGGCGGCGGCGAGCGGCCGGAGAAGACGATCAACGAGCTCGGCCCGGGCGCGTGCATCGGCGAGATGGCGGTGCTCGATGCGTCACCGCGCTCGGCGACCGTGCGTGCGCTCGAAGCGACGCGTGCGTTGCGCGTGCCCGGCGAGGGATTCAAGCGCGTGATGAGCGAGCGGTCGGAAATGTCGGAAGCGATTGTTGCGGAGCTGGTCAGGCGAATGCGCGGTATGATGGCGGAGGCGAGCAAGGCCCAGCCGCAATGAGAACCACACTGCTAGCGCTCGCGTTGTGCACCGCGTGCTACTCGCCCGGGTATCGCGACTGCGAAGTCACGTGCGTGAATTCGCAGGCGTGCCCCGCCGGCTACTCGTGTGAGTCCGGGTATTGCGTGGCGAGCATGGGCACGACGTGCGGCGGAAGCGGCTCCGACAGCGGCATGCCCGATACAGGCGATGCGCCGTCGGCCCGTTGGGGCACTGCGACGCCCGTGCAGTTCCCCACCGGTACACCAATGGGCGTCGATGATGATCCGACGTTGACCGACAATATGCTGCTGCTCTACGTCAAACGCATCGTCGGCGCGAACATCGATATCTATGGTGCGCAGCGCCCGATGCCGCTCGCAGTGTTTACGTCCCCGAGCATGGTCGACCTCAGCACGTCCGCGCTGACCGAGGCATCGCCGGAGCTGTCGAAGGAAGGCCTGACGCTCTACTTCGCGACGGACCGCACCGGCGGCATGGGCGGGCTCGACATCTGGACGTCGAATCGCCCCACGCTGACGGCGCTGTGGGGCACGCCGATCAATGTCACCGTGCTGAATAGCTCGGCGAACGACGAAGGCCCAGCGATCAGTCGCGACTCGCTCACGCTCGTCTTCAACTCGCGGCGCAGCGGCATCGGCGATCTGTACATTTCGAATCGCATGATGGTGTCGCAGAACTTGAGCACGCCGATGGCGATGACGGCTCTCAACGATCCAAATGCAGCCGACGAGGGCCCGTTCCTGTCGACCGACAAGCTGACGATCTATTTCAACTCCAACCGCAACGGCAATCACGACCTCTTTCAAGCAACGCGCGCGAGCGTCATGGACGGGTTCGACCCGCCGACCGCGATCACCGAGCTCAACACGGCGGGCAACGAGACCGACCCGTGGGTGTCGCCCGACGGCAAGCACATCTTCTTCATGCGCGTGGTCGGTACAACGCTCACGCTGATGGAAGCGACTCGGTGATACGCTCGAGGCATGAAGCGAGACGCGACCAACGTGATCTGGCGTACCGTCGTGTTTGCGGGCGCGATGCTCGGCAGCCCGGCGTGTAGCAAGAAGCAGCCGCAGACCACGCCGCAGCCGCCGGCCACGCAGACCACCGAGCCCGCGCCGCCGGCCACGACGACCGATGCGACGCAGCCGCCAACGCCCGATCCGGCCACGGAAGATTGCCGCGTGCGCGGTTGCGACAACGACGGCGGTGGCGGCATGGGTCGCGGGTTTGTCTTGTCGTAGCGTCTACGACACGGCGTTGCGGGGCAATGCGCTGGTAATCGAGTGGATGCAGTGTCATCGTCAGCACCATGGCGAAGCATCGTGAACTGGCGAGAGAGCTGTACGCGAGCAGTCTGGGTCGCAAGAGCGCATCGACGATCTGGCGAACCGTCGTGTTCGCCGGTGCGATGCTCGCCTCGCCGCTGACCGGCTGTGGTGGCGGCGGCAAGAAGCCAGCCACGACAACGACCGATCAAGCGGTCACCGGCGGCACGGCCGACGATCAAGCCGCAAAGGACCGGGAAGCCGCCGCGGCCGCCGAGAAGGCAGCGGCCGACAAGCAGGCTGCGGAACAAGCGGCAATGGCAGCGGAGGCGGAGAAGGCCGCGGCCGATCAGAAGGCCAAAGAAGAGGCGGACGCCAAGGCGCAGGCCGACGCAGATGCCAAGCGCGCCGAGGAAGAGGCCGCCGCAAAGAAGAAGCGCCCGCGCGGCAACACCAGCTCGAAGCCCCAAGGTCGCGGCTTCGTGCTCGCGTAGCGACATGAGCCTCGACGCAACCGAGGACGCAGGTCGCGTCACGCACGAGCAGACGACATGACGCTCGACGCAACCGAGGACGCAGCGTCGCGTCAGGCACGAGCAGACGACATGACGCTCGACCCAACCGAGGACGCAGGTCGCGTCACGCACGAGCAAGCGCCATGACCCTCGACGCACCCGACGACAAGCAGGACGACGCGTACGAACCGACGAGCCCGTGGTGGCTCTCCGGCACCCCACTCGAGGCCGAGCATCATCGTTTGATGCGCCGGCGCGCGACGCCGATTCCATGGCACGCGACCACCGCGGCGCAGCTCACCGACGCCGAACGCAAGCGGCTCGCGGGAACCTGGATGCGGCGCTCGGAGGCCGAGTTCCTCGCGGTATCGACGTTCTCGGTGCTCGCGATCGATCTGGTCGCGGCGATGGCACCCGCCGACGTGATCTCGCTGTGCCTGCGCGCCGGCATCGACGAGGTTCGCCACGCCGAGATGTGCGTGCGGATGGCGCAGATCTATTCGGGCGAGCAGCTGCTGCCGGTGCACGGCATGAGCTCGTTGCCCGACGATCCATCGCGGCCGAAGCTGCACCAGGCGCTCGCGAACACGATGCTGGTGTCGTGCGTGTCGGAGACCTACGCGACGACCGTGCTGGCAGCGACGCGCGATCTGACGACCGACCCCACTGCGCAGGCCGTGCTGACCGCGATCTACTCCGACGAGGTCATGCACGCGCGGCTCGGTTGGTCGTATCTGCGACACGCGATCGAGATCGGCGGCCAGGGTGTGATCGACGCGGCGGCTGCGATGCTGCCGGTTGCCTTGCGCGGTGTCGCTAACGTCGTCGAGCGCGAGCGGCCCGTCGGCGAGGTCACCGAGGCGGTGCGCGCGCATGGCCTCATGACACCGGCCGAGGAGCGCGTGATCTACGCGACGTGCGTGCGCGACGTGCTCGTGCCGGGTTTCCAGGCGCTCAACATTCCGGTCGGCAGCGCGCTCGACGATTACGGTGACGCATGGGCGCACGCTGCATAGCTGCGGCTCTGCTCGCAGCATGCGGCACAGCGCCCGCGCCAGTGCCCGTCGAGCCGAGCCCGCATCCACCGACCGCGGAGCGCCCGACAGCGATGCGCGAGCGCGTCGTGTTCGACTTCGAGCAAGCGGTCAAGGCGAGCCGCGAAGCGTACGTCGAGCTGTTCGACTTCGCGGCGGTCGGCGAATTCGAGATCCTGCTCCATCGCTACGATCTCAACGGTCGGCTCGAGAACTTGCCGCACGCCGTGAAGCTGCAGTTCGCGACCGAAGACGGCACGCCCTACCCTGCGGAACGCGAGCGTCGCAACGTCGGCAACTTCTATCCCATCCTCGCGCAGCGCACGGTCGGGAGCGGCGGCTGTGTCGCGACCGAGCCGCGCACGCAGTACGCCAAGCAGCTCGGCGTCGCGTTCGAGCCGCTGCCCGAGGGCACGCCAGCGGGGTACGAGAAGCTGCGCACGACCGTCAACGCGTACCTCGCGAAGGGCGGTGTCGTTGGAATCAAGTGCAGCGGTGGCCAAGATGGCCTCGCGCTCGTGTGGACAGAACGATCGAACCAACGCGGCTACGATCTGATCACGATCTACGACGACTGACCGCGCTCCCGTTATAGGATCGAAGGTACTGCGTCATGGGACACGCTTCTGCAAAGCACGACCCATTGATTGGCACCGTGGTCGGGGGCCGATACGAGATCATCAGGCTGATCGGCAAGGGCGGGATGGGGGCGATCTATGAAGTGCGCAACACGCGGCTCGGCCGTCAGTTCGCGCTCAAGACGTTGACCGGCGACGCCGCTGCCAACCCCGAAGTGCTCGCGCGGTTTCGTCGCGAAGCCGATGTGATCTCGAAGATCAAACACCCGAATATCGTCGAGGTGATCGACTGGGAAGCCCTCGACGACGGCTCGCCCGCGATGGTGATGGAGTACTTGCAGGGCGAGGATCTCGGTCGCCGGATCGAAGACGGCCCGCTCACGTGGCCGCAGCTCGCGCGCATCGCCGATCAGGTACTCGCCGCGCTGTCGATCGCGCACGCGAACGGCATCGTGCATCGCGACCTCAAGCCGCAGAACATCTTCCTCGCGCAGGACGACTCGGGAGACGAGCGCGTGAAGCTGCTCGACTTCGGCGTATCGAAGGTGCGCGACTCCAAGAGCCTCGTCACCACCGATGCACGTCTGCTCGGCACGCCGGCATACATGTCTCCGGAGCAATCCGAAGGACGCGCCGATGATGTCGGCAGCCACACCGACGTGTGGGCCATCGGCACGATCCTGTTCGAGATGGCGACCGGCGTCGTGCCATTCGACGCGGACAACCTGCCTGCAATTCTCTACAAGATCTGTCACTCCGAGTTGCCGCAGATTGCTGCACGGCGCGCCGACGCACCGGAGGCCTTCGTCGAGCTCGTGCGCGAAACGCTCGAGCGCGATGTCGACAAGCGCATCTCGGATGCGACCGTGCTGCGTGTGCGGCTTCGCGAAGCGTTGCGCGGCGTCGCCGGCGTGCAGTTCGCGGATACGTTGCCGGGGATTCGGCCGAGTCAGCCCAGTCTGACGCGGGCAAAGCGGCTCACCGATGCACTCGGCGATACGCTCGGCGCGCTCACGCCACCGCAGGGCAACCTCGCGGTCGGCACACCGGTGTCGTCGCGCACGAAGGTCGGCACGGAGAACACGCTGCTCGCGAGCACGCTCAAGACGCCGAGCGTGATCACGCGGCGCAAGTGGGCGCCGGTCGCACTGGTCGTCGGTGGGATCGCGATCGCGATGATCGTGCTCGCGATCGTCGTCGCGACGCGGCCCAAGCCGACGACGGAAGCGCGCCCGGTCGCGAAGCCGGCGGATCCGGTCGAGCCTGTCGCGGCGCCCGTCGCGGTGCCCGCTGATGCACCTGCGATCGTCGAAAGCGCACCGCCCGACGCGGCGGTGGCCGCCGCCGAGCCGGCGAAGCAAGAGCCGAAGAAGCGGCCGAAGAAGGATCCGAAGGCGACCGCGAAGGTCGAGCCGAAGCACGAGCCGCCGAAGCACGAGCCACCGAAGCAAGATCCGCCGAAGCAGGATCCACCTGCGAAGAAGTGCGTGAAGGGGACGCCGGACTACGAGACGTGTATGTACGGAGATGGCACGTGAGAGCGCTCGCGGTGATCTGCACGCTGTGGTTCACGGTGGCTCCGGCGCGCGCCGACGATGCCGCCGCCAAGGCGCTGTTCGATCAGGGCAAGACGCTGTTCGCCGAGGGCAAGTACGGCGAGGCGTGCGCGAAGCTCGAGGCCAGCTTCAAGCTGAGCCAGCTGTCGTCGACGCGCGGCTTGCTCGGCGCGTGTTACGAGAAGGTCGGCAAGCTCGCGAGTGCATGGGTCGCGTATCGCGACTCCGCTGCGATCGCCGAGCGGCAAGGCCACGCGGAGCGCGCCCAGGCGGCGCGCGAGAAGGCGGCCGAGCTCGAGCCCAAGCTCGCGAAGCTGGCGATCGACACCACTGCCGCGAAACCGGTCACAGGGCTCGAGGTCACGATCGACGGCGTCGTGCAGCCGAGCGCCGCGCTCGACCAGCCACTTCCGATCGACGGCGGCCCGCACGTGATTGCCGCGGATGCGAAGGGCTACAAGAAATGGCAGAGCACGGTCGACATCGTCGACGGCGAGCAGCAGAAGACGGCGGTGCCGATGCTGGTCGCCGATCCGAAAGAGCTCGAGGCGCCGAGCGTCGATCGCACGATGTCGCGCCGGCGCAAGATCGGCCTCGCCGTGGGCGGTGGTGGCGTGTTGCTGCTCGGCGCGAGCGGGGCGTTCGGTCTACTCGCGATCTCGAGCTGGGATAGCTCCGGCTGCAACAAAGACACGCGTGTGTGTGACGACGCCGCGGCGCAGGAGCAGGGGCGCTCGGCTGCAACGCGAGCCGATATCGCGACCGGCCTCGGCATCGCCGGCGTTGCCGTGCTCGGCGCCGGGCTCGCGATCTTTCTCACCGCGCCGAAGTACGAGTCCGCGCAGATCACGCCGGTGATCGGCCGTGATGGCGCAGCGGTGCTCGTCGAGGGTCGCTTCTGATGCACCCCAAGGGCACTTGCTCGCCTTGCGGCTCGCTGGCGCGTGCGCTCGCGCTGCTGCTGCTCGCCGGCTGTCAGAGCCTGCTCGGGATTCCCGACGAGACAACGGTGTTGGCCTACCCGGTCGAAGTGCGCGTCGATGGCATCGTCGGAGCCAGCGATCAGCCGGTGCAAATCTATCTCGAGGACAGCGTGAGCGGCGATCGTCAAACGGTGACGCCGACCGCCGACGGCGACTACGAGTTCCCGCGCGGCCTTATCAACGGCGCGACCTTCACGGTCACCACGTCGGCGAAGTGCCAGCCGGTCGCCGGCGCGGTGAGCACGATCGAGGGCGGTCCCAAGCAGGTCACCGTCGCGTGCGATGGCCTGCTCACGCTCGGCGATTGGGGCTTCACGGCACCGATCGAGACCAAGCTCGTCGGTGGTCAGTACGTCACGTATGGCTCGCTATCCTTGACCCAGCAAACCAAGGTGTTGCCCTCCGCGCACTACGCCGCCATCAACGCGAGCGCAACCTCCAACCTCGGCATCGACGCAGTTACGGTGAACCAGGGCATCGACGTCACCGTGACCGTGCACGCGCCACCGATCTTCACGCTGATCACCGAGCGCGACTACGCGACGCGCATCGATCTGTCAAAGCCACCGGAGCAGTTCGGATACGGCAAGCCTCCAGAGGTCGTCGAGGGCGCACGCTACGGCACAGCGGTCGATGCGTTCGAAGAGTACCTGGTCGTCGGTCAGCCCGAGCGAGGCAACGGCCGCGTCGTGCTGTACTCGCGCAAGGGCCGCACCTGGAAGCAAGAGCTCGTGCTCGACGGCAAGACGGCCGGCAGCAAGTTCGGCGCGAGCGTCTCGATCGGCAAGAACGCATTCGTGGTCGGCGCACCGGGCGCTAGCACGGCGTACCTCTACAAGCGCGACCCGACCAACGTGTGGCAGGAGCTACCGGCGCTCACGAACCCAGGCCGCACCGGTGCAGCGGTCGCGATCGAAAAGAGCCCGTTCCCGATGTACTTTCTCGTCGGTGCGCCCGACGCGAATGTCGTGCGCGTCTACAACATGCTGGGCGTCAGCGTCGGCCAGCTGTTCGGCGAAGGCATCGAGCCTGGCGACGAGTTCGGCGCCGCGGTCGCGATCTCCGACACGCACCGCGCGATTGTCGGTGCACCCGGCGAGGACTCGGCGAACGAAGTCGGCGTCACCGATCCGAACGCGGCTCCCGACGCCGGCGCCGCGTACTACTTCCTCGACGTCACTGCCAGCGGAACCGCAACCGCGATCAAAGCGCCGATCGCCAACGCCGGCGATCGATTCGGTGCCGCGGTCGCGATCAGTCGCGACGGTGCGAGCTACGCGATCGGTGCGCCGCTCGAAGACTCGGGCACGACCGATCCGAGCGACAACTCCGCATCGGGCGCCGGCGCCGTCTACTTGTTCACGACGACCTCGATGACACCGGTCTATATCAAGGCGCCGAACGTCGACGTCGGCGACGGATTCGGCAGTGCGCTCGCGATCCGCAGCTCGGCGGACTCGCGACCGCACCTGCTCGTCGTCGGTGCGCCGTTCGAGGATGGCGCTGCCGCTGGCGTCGATGCGGCGAGCAACGAGCTCGCCGGCGATGCGGGGGCGGTGTACACGGTCGGCTTCACCACCGCGCTGGCGCTCACGCCCGGCCCTTCCTTCAAGGCGTCGAACCCGGGCGTCGGCGATCAATTCGGCGCCGCGGTCGCGATCACGCCTGAAGCGCTGCTCGTCGGCGCGCCGTACGAAGACTCGGCGGCGACAGC
>DATDCH010000102.1:0-6505 GCA_036524455.1 Kofleriaceae bacterium
CCGGCCGCAGCGACGTGAAGATCATCGAGTGGGCGAGCCTGTTCGTGCTGCGCAACCTCGCGCGCCGCGGCATCAAGATCTGGCGCTGGCGCGGCGTGATGATGCACGCGAAGACCGCGACCGTCGACGCGATCTGGTCGACGATCGGCAGCTACAACTTCGATGCGCAGAGCCGGTTCAACAACCTCGAAGTCACGATCGAGATCTTGGATCCCGACGTCGGCGAGAGGCTCGTCAAAGAGTTCGACGCCGACATGCCGAACTGCGACCCGTATGACATCACGGTGTGGAATCAGCTGCCGTGGTGGAAGAAAGCGCTCGCGTGGATCGGCTATCGCCTGCGCCGCTTCCTCTAATCGCAGCTCCGCGTCAGCTCCATGAACTCCGCGACCTTGACGTAGAGCCGCTCGGAGTCCGGCGCAACGTCGGGCTCGATCGCGTCGGCGAGCACGAGGGTCTCGGGCTTGTCGAACGCACCCGCTTTACTATCGCGCGCGCGGCGATACACACCGGCGGTGTCGGTGCGCCCGTAAAACAGCTCGAGCTCGTCGGCACTGACCGACGGCGAGATGATGCCGCTCGCCAGCACGTCGCTGAGGCGGCCGAACGCGCCACCGCGATCGGGACGCGTCATCGAGCGCAGGTCACCCGCCGCATCGACGACGTACAGCGTGAGCCCATCGGCCGACAGCTCGATACCGTTGTCGATCCGCGCATCGACATCGAGCGTGAGCTGGACCGGCGGTTCGAAGTCCGACGTGGTGACCGTGCGCCGCACTTCGAAGATGGCGAGGCTGCCGCCGCGATCGGAGATGAACACCATCGTGAGGCCATCACCGGAAAACGCTGGATCGCGATCCGTTGCCCCCGAGTTGTGCGAGAACGCGATGCCGATATCGAACGAGCTCGTCGTGCTCGCGCGCAGCGCGCCCGCAATGTCGTAGGTCGGCACGATGCCCGTGCGAGAGAACCACAGCTCGAGCGGATCGTGGTTCGCGGTCGGATCGCTCGCGTTGCCGACGATGCCGGCGAGCGGTGTCGGATTCTTGAAGTCCGACATCGTGCAGCTCGGTACGTCGCCGCTGCCTCCACCGTCGGAGCCGCCGCCCGCGGACGGCCCACAGCTCGCTAGCACGAACGTCGCGAGTAGAACCGAGCGCATGTCGCGAGCGTAGCGCAGGCGCACACCCGGTTGCGGATAGTTGCAGGCATAGACCCTGCACGAGACGATGGCGCGAACGATGTCACTGGCACACAAAGCTGCGCGAGGAGCACTTTGGACCGTGATATCGAGCATGGGCGGGCGTGCGGTGGGTGTAATCGGCACGCTCGTCATCACGCGCTTCCTCGCTCCCGAAGACATCGGTGAGGTGTCGGCCGCCGCGATCCTGGCGATGACGGCGAGCTGGCTCACGATCTGGGGCTTTGGCCAGTACACCGTTGTCAAAGCCCGCGGCGCCGACAAGCAGGAGGTGACGTGGCACGCCACGTTTTTCTACTTCATCACCGGCCTCGTCTCGTTCGGTCTGGTGATCGCGCTCGGCGCACCGCTCACCGAGATGCTCGACGCGCCGGGCGCAGCGGCGTTCATCCCGGGCATGGCGCTGTCCGTGTTCATTCGCCGCATGGGCGCGATGCCCGAGCGCATGCTGACGCAGAACATGAACTTCCGGCCGTCGGGCATGGCGCTCGCGTTCGGCGAGCTCGCGTTCACGGTGACCGCGCTGCCGCTCGCCGCGCTCGGCTGGGGCGGTTGGTCGATGGTGATCGCAAACATCGTCAAGTCGATCGTCGCGGTCGTGATCCTCGTACGCGCGGCGGGCGTGACGAGCTGGGCGACGCCGACGAAGCTCTCGCTTGCTCGCACGAAGGACATGCTGAAGTTCGGCGTGCCGCTCGGCGTGCAGGGCATCGCGCATATGGCGTCGCGCTACTGGGACAACCTCGCCATCTCGTACTACTTCGGCACCGGCTCACTCGGCGCGTACAACATGGCCTACAACCTCGCCGACATTCCGGCGGTGCAAGTCGGCGAGCAGATCGCGCTCGTGCTGCTGCCGTCGATGGCCGAGCTACCGAAGGAGCGCCGCGCCCGCGCGCTCGAACGCTCGACGGCGTTGCTGTCGGTCGTGATCTTTCCGCTCGCGATCGGGCTCGGCCTCGTCGCGTATCCGTTGATCGCGTGGATCTTGCCGGCGAACGATTGGCAGGAGGTCGCGCCGCTGCTCACCGTGCTCGCGTGCCTGTCGGTATTCCGCCCGGTGACGTGGGTGCTGTCGGCGTATATGGAGGCCGAACAAAAGACCGGTCGCCTGATGTTCCTCGAGCTCGCGAAGGTCGGCTTCTTGCTGCTCGGTCTCGGCCTGCTCGCGCCGTATGGTTTGCGCGTCGCCGCCGGCGCGGTCGGTCTTGCGTTCGGGCTCACCGCGATAGCCGGTGTCGCGATGGTCGTGCGGCACGGACCCTCGCCGACGCGCCTCGCCGCCGCGTTCTTGCAACCACTCGCGGCGTGCGCGGTGATGGCGTCGGCGGTGTGGCTCACGCATCGCGGGCTTGTCTCGGCCGGCGTCGACTATCCGTGGCTTCAAGTGATCATCGAGATCGGCGTCGGCGCGATCGCATACGTCGGCGCCGCGCTCGTGCTGTGCCGAGAGACCGCGAAGGACCTCCTCCAACTCGTTGCGAAGTCGCTGAAACGCCAGCGCTAGACCGCTGCAACGGCTGCTTCGTTTTGGAGCAACCCGTCCCGATTGAAGCAGGCTTGCTTCGGGATCTTGACTACTTGGAGCTGGCATCGAAGCCGCAATATCCCCGCCTCGAAAGAAGAGGAGGACGTAGCTATGACCCACGACCTGACGGTTCGCTTTCTTGGTGTGCGCGGCTCGATCGCGACCCCGGGTATGGCTGCAGGCGGCAACACCGCCTGTATCGAGGTGGTCGCGGGCGATACGCGGATCATCCTCGATGCCGGCACCGGTCTGCGCCAGCTCGGTAACGAGCGCATGGCGAGCGGCATCCGCAACTCGACCATCCTGCTCTCGCACCTGCACTGGGATCACGTCGCCGGCCTGCAGTTCTTCACGCCGGTCTACGTGCCCGGTTACCGCGTCGAGATCGCGAGCGGTCCAAACGGCGTGATGTCGCACGACCAGGCGATCCGCTCGCTGTTCAAGGCGCCGTTCTTCCCGGTCGACTTCGACGACCTGGGCGGCACGGTGACCACGCGCGAGCTGAGGCCCAACGATCGATTCCAGATCGGTGACATCACGATCACGATGGCGAAGCTCAACCATCCCGATCCGGTTTACGGCTATCGCCTCGAGCATGGCGGTCAGTCGATCGTGTACGCGACCGACACCGAGCACTTCTCGTGCGTCGACCCGACGCTCAAGAAGCTCGCCGCGGGCGCGGACATCTTGATCTACGACTCGCAGTACACGCCCGAGGAGTATCCGCACAAGGTCGGTTGGGGTCACTCGACGTGGCTCGCGGGCGCCGAGCTCGCGCGCGCCGCGGGTGTGCCGCAGCTCGTGATGTTCCACCACGACCCATCGCGCACCGACGCACAGCTCGCCACGCTCGAGGCGGCGGCGCAGGCCGCGCTGCCCGGCACCGTCGCTGCGCGCGAAGGCATGGTGCTCAACGCACGCGATGCGGAGCGTGCCGCGGCGGCATGACCATGTCCGTTCATGCGATGCTGGCAATCAGCATGAGTGAGCACGAGCAGCGTTTCGAGCTGCTGGCCGACCTCGGCGCGATGATCGCGGGCGAGGTCGAGCTCGACGACATGCTCGCGACGTTTGCCGATCGCGTAGCGCGCGCACTCGGCGCCGATCGCGCGACGCTGTGGCTGATCGACGGCGCGACCGGCGAGATCCGGTCGCGCGTCGCGACGCTGCCCGAGCTGCCCGAGCTGCGCGTGCCGAGCGACTACGGCATCGTCGGTCACGTCGCGCAGACCGGCGAGCTCGTCAACGTGCGCGATGCCGAGAAGGATCCGCGCTGGGGCGGCGGCGAGCTCGCGCAGCAGATCGGTTACCGCACCACGTCGATCCTCACCGCGCCGATCGTGCGCCGCAACCAGATGCGCGGCGTGCTGCAGGTGTTGAACAAGTCCGACGGCTCGTTCACATCGAAGGACGAAGAGTTCGCGCGCGTGCTTGCCGAGCAGATCGGCCGTGCGCTCGACTACACCACGCTGCGCGGCGACGACAGCGTGCGCGGCCTCTCGGTGCGCGGCCGCTTCAACCACGTGATCGGCCGCTCGCCGGCGATGGCCGCGGTCTACGAGATGATCGTGCGCGCCGCGCAGACCGACGCGACGGTGCTGCTGCACGGCGAGACCGGCACCGGCAAGGGCCTGCTCGCCCGCGCGATCCACGTCAACAGTCCGCGCCGCGGCGCACCGTTCGTCCACGTCGACTGCACGACGCTGCCGGCTGCACTCGTCGAGAGCGAGCTGTTCGGTCACGAGCGCGGCGCGTACACCGGCGCCGACTCGCGCGTGATCGGCAAGGTCGAACAGGCGAACGGCGGCACGCTGTTCCTCGACGAGATCGGCGAGCTGCCGCTCCCTCTCCAAGGCAAGCTGCTGCGCTTCGTGCAAGAGCGCCAATTCGAGCGCATCGGCGGGCGCGAAACGCTGACCGCCGACGTGCGGCTCGTCGCCGCGACGAACCGCGACCTCGCGGACATGGCGAACGCCGGCCAGTTCCGCAGCGACCTCTACTTCCGGCTGCGCGTCGTCGAGATCGAGATCCCGCCGCTGCGCGCGCGCGGCGAGGACATCCTCGACCTCGCCGATCACTTCGTGCAGCAGTTCTCGCGCCGCTATCGCAAAGGCCCGCTGCGCCTCTCCGACTCCGCGCGGCCCGCACTCGAGGTCTACACGTGGCCCGGCAACGTACGCGAGCTCGAGAACACGATCGAGCGCGCGATCGTGCTCGCGGCCGGACCGACGATTGGCTACAAGGACCTCGGTCTCGATCGCCAGCGCGTCACGTCGGCGAGCGACTCGCAGGTCGGCATCACCGCTTCGTCGAGCGCCGTAATCACGTTGCCGCCCGACGGCGTGCACCTGCCGAGTGGGCTCACGCTCGAGGAGGCGGAGCGCCGCTACGCGAAGGCCGTGCTCGAGCGCGAAGCCGGCAATCAATCCGCCGCCGCACGCGCGCTCGGCATCAGTCGCAACAAGCTCGCGCGCCTGCTCAAGATCAAGCCTTAGTTCCGGTTGTCGAACTTGATGCCGGCCTTGACCTGGTTGATCGCGGCCTGCGTCAGCTCGAGCGCTTTCTTGCGATGGCCACCCTTGTCGTGCGCGGCGTTCGTGAGCGCGCGCTCCGCACTGTGCAGATGATCGAGCGCGTCGCGCATCTTCGGCTGCGGATCAGCACCGACGGACGGAGCGAGCGAGAGAGCGAGCGCGCCGGCGAGCGCGAACGAAGTAAGCTTCCATGGATTACGCATGCGAGTCTCCTACGGACGGTAAGAGGCGAGACTCGCGAGCGCCGCGGTTGGTTAACGCTCGTCGATCGTGAGCTCTTCGGTCTCGAACATCCGCACTTGAGCGGTCACGGCGTCGTCCTGGTAGTAGCTGCGCGGCCGCACGACCGGCGCGAGCGGCGATGGCGCTGCGGTTCCCTTCGCTGCGCGCTTGCGCGGCATCGGCTGCACCTTCTGCCCCTTCGGCTTGCGCATCGACACGGGCGATGGCGTCTCGGCGATCGGCAGCGGCGGCGGCTCCGGCGCGTTCATGCGCGCGCTCGGCGTCGGCCGCGCGGGCACGATCGGTGGCGCGCCTTGGATCGTCGCCGGGAACGTCGACGGATACGGTTGCGAGAACGACTGCGACGCGGGCGCGAGCTGCGCGACGAGCGTCGGCATCGGATAGGTCGAGACCGGACCCGAGACCGATAGCCGTGGCGCGATCACCACCTTGCGCTTGACCGGCACGGGCCCGAGCACGACGAACACGATGACCGCGACGCTCAGCGCTGCGAGCCCGCAGGCGACGAGGAAGAGTTGACCCAGCACGCCGCACAAGACTGCAAATTCCAGTCCGCAGCTAACAGCACGCTGACCGGCTCAACCGCCTGAAACGACGGACGTAACGGAGGTCCCCACTGGGGGTCGTCACCCCGTTCTTTCACCTCGACCCGGCACGAGCCCGACGCGCAGCGCGCGTTCGTCGCCTTCGTGTACGGCGCGGGTGACAACTCGTACGGCCCGATATTCAGCCGCATCGACGGCGCGATGGTGTCGAGCATTTACGACGGCGATCTCGAGCTGTGCACGGTGCAGAACGAGACGTGCTTGCTCTCCGAAGATTGGTCGGCGATGCGCAGCGACCCGGCGTTCACGCACGAGCACGCGCACGATCACGGCCGCGAGCCAACTCTCCGGCGTTCAGAACGCGCAGGCGCTCGCAACGTTCAAGCGCTCGTACCCCGATGTGGCGAGCGTCGCCCGAAGGCCTGTCGTTCGCCGACGGCAATCAGCTCAATAT
>DATDCH010000103.1:0-14853 GCA_036524455.1 Kofleriaceae bacterium
GATCCTTCCACGTGCCGGCGGCGCCGGGGACGTTCGCCTGACCGCCGAGGCGGCCCTCGACGCCGACCTCGCGCGCGACCGTCGTCACCTGGTCGGCAAACGTGCGCAGCGTCTTCGTCATGTCGTTGATGGTGTCGGCCAGCGCCGCAATTTCACCCCGTGCTTCGAGGACGAGACGTTGTGCGAGATCGCCGTTGGCGACCGCGGTAACGACAACGGCGATGCCGCGAACCTGGCTGGTCAGGTTCGACGCCATCACGTTGACGTTATCGGTGAGATCACGCCACGTGCCTGACACGCCTTTGACCTCGGCTTGTCCGCCGAGCCGTCCCTCCGTGCCGACCTCTTTCGCGACACGCGTCACCTCCGACGCGAACGTCTTGAGGCGATCGACCATCGCGTTGATCGTGTTCTTGAGCTCGAGAATTTCGCCGCTCGCCTCGACGGTAATCTTCTGCGATAGATCGCCGTTCGCGACGGCCGTGGTGATCAGCGCGATGTTGCGAACCTGATCGGTCAGGTTGCCGGCGAGCACGTTGACGTTGTCGGTCAGCTCGCGCCACGTACCGGCCACGCTCGGAACCTGCGCCTGTCCTCCGAGCCTGCCCTCGATGCCGACTTCGCGGGCGACCGAGGACACTTGATCGGCGAACGTCCTCAGCGAGTCGGTCATGTTGTTGATCGTGTCGGCGAGTGCAGCGATCTCGCCTTTCGCTTCGACGACAAACTTTTGCGACAAGTCACCGTTCGCGACCGCGGTGACTACCTTCGCGATGCCGCGAACCTGGCTGGTCAGGTTCGACGCCATCTGGTTGACGTTGTCGGTCAGATCCTTCCAGGTCCCCGATACGCCCTTGACCTTCGCCTGACCACCGAGCTTGCCCTCGGTGCCGACCTCCTTGGCAACGCGAGTGACTTCGGAGGCAAATGCGCGCAGCTGGTCGACCATCGTGTTGATGGTGTCTTTGAGCTCGAGGATCTCGCCGAGCGCCTCGACGGTGATCTTCTGTGATAGATCGCCGTTCGCAACGGCCGTGGTGACCAGCGCGATGTTGCGCACCTGTGCCGTCAGGTTTCCGGCGAGCAGGTTCACGTTGTCGGTCAGCTCGCGCCAGGTTCCCGAGACGCCGGGAACCCGCGCCTGACCGCCGAGCTTGCCCTCGATACCAACCTCGCGCGCCACCGTCGTGACCTGCGCGGCGAACGTGCGCAGCGACTCGGTCATGCTGTTGATCGTGTCAGCCAGCTCGGCGATCTCGCCCTTCGCTTCGACGACGAACTTCTGCGTCAGATCTCCCGTCGCGACGGCCGTCACGACCTTCGCGATGCCGCGAACCTGAGCCGTCAGGTTGCCTGCCATCAGGTTGACGTTGTCGGTCAAGTCTCGCCACGTGCCCGACACGCCCTTGACGTCTGCCTGCCCGCCGAGTTTTCCTTCGGTACCGACTTCCTTCGCGACGCGGGTCACCTCGGCGCCGAACGTTTGCAGGCGTTCGACCATCGCGTTGATCGTGTTCTTGAGCTCGAGGATCTCGCCCTTCGCCTCGACGGTGATCTTCTTGGATAGATCACCGGTCGCGACCGCCGTGGTGACGAGCGCGATGTTGCGGACCTGATCGGTGAGGTTGCCGGCGAGGAGGTTGACGTTGTCGGTGAGATCCTTCCACGTGCCAGACACGCCCTGGACGTCCGCCTGGGCGCCGAGACGCCCCTCGGTCCCGACTTCGCGTGCCACGCGAGTGACCTCGGCTGCGAACGAGCGCAGCTGGTCGAGCGTCGAGTTGAGCGTGTTCTTGAGCTCGAGAATCTCGCCTTTCGCTTCGACCGTGATCTTCTGCGATAGATCGCCTTTCGCGAGCGCCGTCGCAATGGTCGCGATATTCCGAACCTGCGACGTGAGATTGCCGGCGAGCCGGTTCACGCTGTCGGTGAGCTCTTGCCAGACGCCGCTGACGCCGCGCACGTCGGCTTGTGCCCCGAGCTTGCCCTCGCTGCCGACCTCTCGCGCGACGCGAATGACCTCCGACGAGAACGAGCGCAGCCGATCCACGGTCGCGTTGATCGCGGCCTTGAGCTCGCGGATCTCGCCACGCGTCTCGACCGTGATCGTCTGCGATAGGTCACCGTTCGAGATTGCAGCAGACACGAGTGCGATGTTTTTGACTTGTGCGTTGAGGCTTCCGGCGAGTTGGTTGACATCGTCGACCATGTTCATCCACGCGCCCGCTACCCCGGGAACACTCGCCTGGCCGCCGAGCTTTCCCTCGATGCCCATCTCACGTACGACGCGAGAGACCTCGGATGACACGTTACGCAGCCGCACGAGCATCGACTGGGCCGCGTCGAACAGCGCGCGATAGTCGCCTTGCAGCCGCTGGCCGCTTAGATAGCGATCCACGACGTGCGACAGATCGCCGCTCGCGACCTGCTCGATGATCGAGGTCGCTTCCGCGATAGGCGCGGCCATGTGGTCGATCAAAGAGTTGATACTGGACACCGCGACGCCCCAGGCTCCCGGCGCGCCGTTCAGCGTTGCTCGCGCGGAGGTCTTGCCTTCCAGGCCGACCTCGCGGTGCACGCGCTCGAGCTCGTGGACCAGTGCCTCGTTCTCGCCGAGCAGCGAGTTGAAGGCATGTGCGACTTCGGCAAACGCGTCATCCGCGAGCGGATCGACCACTAGCCTGACCGCGAAGTCTCCTTGTCGCGCTGCTCGAATGGCATCGCGCAAAGAGTGCAGCCGGGATTCGAGACGATCGGAGCTGCCGTTGGAGCCGCGCGGTTGCTTCGAGCGTTCGCGTGCGGGATGGCTAGACCTCTTGGCGGCGCCGCGATCGATCGGATCCATTTGCTGCAGCGCGATGCAAGTTCGTGGCCGAGGGGTGCTCGGAACCAAGAGTGTTGCGGATCGACCAACCCGCTCGCACGGACCGAACGCGAGTCCGTAGACAACCGTATGCGGGACGTGTGTCCCTCACGCGCGCTCGCACTACCGGCCCACGCAGACACCGAGCACCGGTGGAGCACGTACCTCGGTTACGTGAGCGGGGCCAGGCGCAGGATCTTGCCGTGGACGTCGCCGTTGTCCGGATCGATCGACGGGTCGATGAACAGGCGAGTGACGGCGCTGTTGCGCAGGCCGGCGAGCATGTCGTCGTTGATCAGCGCACCAGCGTCGAGTCCGACCGCGAACAGCTGTTCACCGTTGCCCATCGCGGTCGCGAATTGCTCGGCGGCTTGACCGGTCGAAAACAGAAAGCCGTAAGGCCGGCGACACCACATATCCGTGCCGTTCGACGTCAGGTACCAGATGCGCGGCGGCAGCAGCGTGACGAGCTCCTGGAGACGAACGTCCTCGGACATGAGCGCACTTATACAGCGCAAGCCCGACGCGTGATAGCTTGCGCGCATGCTTCGCCTCGCGCTCGTGCTGACGGTCTTCGCTTGTGGTCCCGGATCGAAGGGCGGCCCGGCGATGAACAACCGCATGAATTCGCCGGCGCCGGTCGCTCAGGGTAGCGACACCGCGTCGGGCGACATCCTCGCGCGCGAGCCGGTCGCGAACAACGCGCAGGTCAAGCACATCCTCATCAGCTGGAAAGACAACGACAGCGCGACAGACGAGCGCGCGAAGAAGCGCTCGAAGCAAGAGGCCGAGACACTCGTGAAGTCGCTGCAGACGCAGGCGAAGGCCGGCGCGGACTTCGACATGTTGATGAAGCAGCACTCGGAGGATCCCGGCAGCGCGTCGAGCGGCCGTGCGTACCCGGTGTCGCCCGACGCGCAGCTCGTGATCGAGTTCAAGCAGCTCGCGCTGCGGCTGAACGTGGGCGAGGTCGGTATCGTGCAGAGCGACTTTGGCTTTCACGTGATGAAGCGCGTCGAATGATCGAGATCGCAGCCGTCTCGCTTGGCTTGCTAGTCGGCGCGCGCCACGCGTTCGAGCCAGATCACCTCGCGGCCGTGTCGACGTTGGTGACGAGCACGCGCAGCGCGCCTCCGTGTCATGGATCCGAGCGGTCCGGCGTCTTCGCCGGAGCGCCCCCGTGTCATGGATCCGAGCGGTCCGGCGTCTTCGCCGGAGCGCGAGGCGCAACCGTGCTCGGCATGCTGTGGGGCCTCGGTCACACGATCGCGTTGCTCGCGGTCGGTATCGCGCTCGTCGTGATCGACGGCGCGTTGCCGGCGCGCGTCGGCGCTGCATTCGAGTACGCGGTCGCTGCCATGCTCGTCGTGCTCGGTGCGCGCGCGGTCGTGCAGGGCCTGCGCAACGTCGACGGCGAACCGGCGCCGCATCGCCACGGCGGTGTCGAGCACGTGCATGCGGGTGCCGGCGAGCACGTCCACGTCGGTGCGCGCGCACTCGCGTGGCGGCCGCTGACGATCGGCATCGTGCACGGCCTCGCCGGCAGCGGCGCACTGACCGCACTCGCCTTTGCGGAGCTGCCGACCACCGGCGCGCGCGTGCTCTACATGATCGTGTTCGGTGCGGGCTCGGTGGCCGGTATGGCGATCGCGACCGGCCTCGCTGGCTTCGCGCTGCAGCAAGTTGCGCGTGGTCCTTCGACGCGGCGTTGGCTCGCGATCACAACCGGCGTCGTCTCGTGTGTCGTCGGCGTGGCGTGGGCGTTCGGCTAACGCTCACGGCATCCCGCACGCGATCCACTCGCCGAGTTGCTTGCGCTCCTCGAGGCTCGGGAACGGTTTGTCGGGCGGCATGCCGGTGTTCGTCGACGCCGGGCCAGACGCGGTCGTCTCGTCGATATGATCCGACACGGCCTTGATCCCGAAGATCGTGTCGAAGTCGTGAAACGACGGTGCACCCATGCGCGCTGCGCCGGTCAGCTCGCTCGAGTGGCAGCGCGTGCAGTACGACGCCATGAACCCGGCACCGAAGTTGTCGTACGTCAGCGTCGAATTCGGCGGGCACGTCGACTCCGTCGGTGGCCCGAACACCGAGTCTGGTCCACCGCACGCGACGAGTGCGACCAGTACCAACGTTCTTATTGCCAGGCCCATGTCATCGCTCCATAGAGACCGACGCGAACTTTGACGTCCATGTTCGTCGGGCCGCTGTTGCGGATCAGCAGGTACCAATCGCCCTGCTCGCTTGGCGTGTATGCATAGTCGACCGTCATCTTGTTGAGCTCTTCGTAGACAACGATCGTCGTGTTGTTCGGATGACCGTGGATGTTCCAGTCCATCTCGCTGACCGGTGCTTCGAGGTGAATCAGCGCGAGATCTTGTGGACCGCCGGTCATGATGCCTTCGACGAGCTCGCCCGGCTGTAGCGGCTGCGTCTCCATGATCAGCTCACGGGGTGGTGCCGCGTCGATCGGGCTTGCATCGCCGGCGGGCGCAGCGTCGACGGTTCCGCCGCCGCCACCGCCGCCGTCATCGCCGCATGCGCACAACGCGACGAGTAAGCATGCGCGCCTCATTGCCCGAACCCCGGCGGCAACAGGTCGCAGGGCAATTGCCCGGTCGGCGGCTTCACGAGGTTCGTCGGATGATCGAGGCAGTGCCGCAGCGGCTGCGTCGCGTCGGGCATCGAGCCATCACCGGTGCCGGCGTCGTCGCGCGCCGGCTTGTTGTCGCCGCATGCAGCGAGTGCAACGACCAGAAGGAGCGCACGCATTAGTACTTCACCCAAACTTCGTCACCAGTGGAGAGCCCGCCGGCGAGCGGTGTCACGCCGGGTGTCATCGCGATCAGCGCGGCGACGGCGGCATTCGGGGTGTACGCGGCGGTCCCGCGCCAGACGATCTGGGCATCGCCGAAATACGCCGGCATGTCAGCCTCGGCGACGGCCGCGCTCAGCGTGAACTTGTTCCAACCTGTCACACGCACCGGTATGACCGTGAGGCGCGGCGCTGCGTTGCCAGTTGAATCGTCGGGCTGATTCCACTGCACGACCGTGTCGCCACTCGCGTCGCGGCACGTCTGCGTCACGTTGAACTGGATCGACGTGAACGGCACGTCGGGGACTTTGAGTCGCAGCGAGAACTGTGGATACGTGTTGTCGCCGGTCTCGTACGTCGCCTTCTCCCACGTCACCTTCGTGACGTTGTTGCTGCCGTCCTTCGTCACCTTCGGTGCACCGAACGGTCCATAGAGCCCACGTACGCCCGTGACGCCCGTCGGAATGTCGACCTCGATCTTGACGGTGTCCTTGCCGGTACAGCCGTGACTGACGCCGAACGTGATCAGCTGCCCGGACTTGTTGGCCTGTGCCGTGCCGCTGTCGATATGGGGATGCGCCTCGGCGGCGCCTGCAGAGACGAGAACGAGTAGCAGTGCTTTCTTCATGACGACCTCATGGGAAAAAGGCGCCGCGCGCTAGAAGCTCACGCTTCCGGATACGACGCCGCGAATGTTGAATGGATCGCCGGCGAGCCCGGCTTGTAACTCTGCTGCTGTGATGAAACGTCCACTAGTCCAGCCCGCGCGCACGCCGCCGGCCAGACGATGATCGCCGTCGCCAATCGGCACACCACCCGAGAGGCGCACACCGCCGTGAATGCGTGGCGTGATCGCGACGTCGCCACCGGCGCTCCACGTCAGCTCCGAGCGGTTCATCGGCTCGACGATCGGCCACATGCCGTGGTCGTGACCGTCGTTGCCGCCAAGCGCGACGCTGTAGCCGGCGGTTGCCGCCAACCTGACGCGGTCGACGTGCCACGTGCCGAACAGCGCCGGCATCAGCATCGGATGTCCCATGCCGAGCCCGTGCCGGTCGTCGCCGGTGGGTGCCGACGCCGCGGCCATCACCCCCGCACCTGCGTGGCGATCGCCGACGAGCCGTACCTGGCCGTGGGCGACGACATCGCCGAAGCCGTAGAGACTGCGGCCGTTCGCCTCGATCCGATACCACGCGGTGCTCGCACCGGCGGCGAAGCGGTCGTTCGACCAGGTCACCGCGGCCGCGATACCCTGATAGTTGCCGACGTAGAGCATGCTGTCGTACGACGCAGCGACCATCGCCACGCCCGCACCGAACGCGTGCTTCCCGCCATTGTCGACGGAATGCGCGTGATCGGCGTGTGCCAAGCCTGCGCTCACCATGAGCGTGCCGGCGATAACGAGTCGCATGAACATCGTACGAGCTACATCCGTGGTTGGCGCTGGTGATTCGCCGCTGGATACGGCGATCACCAAACGCGTCGCGAACCTCAGGCGAGGACGAAGGTGTACGTAGAGCAAGCAGGCGCCTGCCTACGCGTGACGACGAGTAATGACGTCGTGCCTCGCTAAGAAGGTGCGTCGGGCCTGCGCGGCGGTGGCGACGGATGCGGAACCGGCAGTGAGAACACCGGCGTGATCGCGACCGGCTCGGGGCGAACCACGAGCGCGATCTGCGGCGGGACAAATGCGGGCAACACGGGCGCGACGAACGACTGCGTCGTCTTGTGGCAAGCGCGCATCTTCGACTGGAAGCCCTTGTCGGGGTTGTGGTCGGGACACTTGCACTGATCGGGATCGGGGCAGCAGCACTCGGTCTCGTGCGCGATCGTCCGCAGCTGGGAGACCGGCACCGAGATCGCGAGCACGATGGCGACGACCAGCGTCGACGCAGCGCTCACGACCTTTGCGAGGCTCACCCCCACATTTGTGCACCCGGTCCCCAGCGTGTCAACGCAGAGCTGCCATCACACGGAATAACCTGGTGATACGTGCGGTCGCGCCTGATCGCTACGGCGCGCCGCAGGCCATCCATTCGGCGAGCTGCTGGCGCTCCATGAGTGTCGGCCGCGCACCGTCTGGCGGCATCTGATCATTGGTCGCGTCGGGGCCCGAGCCCGCACTGCGATCGATGTGATCGCCAACCTGCTGAATGCCGAGCTGCGTATCGAAGTCGTGATCGAGCGTCGCGCCCATTCGATCGTCGCCGCTCAGCGTCGACGAGTGACAGCGCGTGCAGTACTGCGTCATGAACGTCTGGCCGAAGCTCGCGTACGTGAGCGTCGACGTCGGCGGGCACGTCGCTCCGGTCGGCGGCCCGAGCACCTCTTCGTCGCCGCCACAGCAGCCGCCGCCATGCCCCATCGCGAACACGAGGAGCGTCGCCGCGAGAACGAGCTTGGAAAACCGCGACAGGATCATCGGCCGGACCTTGCCACAAACCCGTGTTTGCGACCAGGACATGGCTCACACGGCCGCTAAGGCGTTTCGAGGCCCATGCCCCGTCGTTCGATCGAGCGGCGCAGCGAGCGCAGCTTGATGTGATCGATCGACAGGACCACGAACGAGATCAAGCCGCCAACCACGAGCGTGCCGAAGCCGGCGTGCGTGACGTGTAGCCCCGCGAACCCGACCGCCGCCCACGAGATGAAGTCGCGCCGCACGATGTACGGCATATACGTCGCGAGAAACTCGAACGGCTGCGGCAGTGGTTCCTTCGTCACGATCGCTTTGGTCGCCGCCGGTGCGAGGCGCACGGTGTTCGGCCGCTTGCCGGGCACCACCTCGAACCTACCGACGTAGTCCTGGCTGTTCGCGGAGCCGACCGCGACGATGATGTTGTAGTAGATGCAGTAGATGCACCACACGTACGTGACGACGCCGACTGCAGTCGCGGCGAGCCACGGATCGAAGCCGAGCCGGCCGAAATAGTTCGGGCCGAAATACAAATGGCAGTGCCAGCCGAGCGCGACCATGTAACCGACCGACGAGAGCTCGTCGACGATCGTGTCGACCCACGCACCGAACCGCGATGACATTAGCTTGACGCGCGCGACTTCGCCGTCACAGCAATCGATGTACGACGCGACCAACACGAGCACGGTGCCGAGCAGCGCGAGCTCGACATCGCGATGCGCGGTCAGCCAACAACCGAACGCAACGAGCGCGGCGACGAAACACGAGATCACGTTCGGCGTGATCGGCGTCCACACGAGCAGCTTCGTCAGCGGCATCGACACGGGCCGATACAAGTAGCGCGTGAGCGCGTTGTCCTGCGGCTTGATCAAGATGCGATACAGCAGGCGATGCGCGGCGCGCCGTTGCTCTTTCGTCGCGATCGGAGCGCGCGCGATCTCGCCGTGCGCAACGCGCATCGGCTCAGAAATTTTCGCGACGACAGCCGCATCGGTTTCCCCACGCGCGAGCGCTTCGATAACTCCGTTCACAGCGTCGCCACCGACGACAAATGCCCCCGCATACGCTCCCGCCGTCAGATCGTTGACGGGTGCGTCCTCGGGCACGATCGCGATGGCATCGCGTCCGACCGCGAGCAGTGGCTCGACGAGCCCCGAGTGCACGAGCTGGTCCGCGCGAATGACGAGCAGTCGTCCTCTTTGCGCGCCCCGCCAGTCGAGAAGACGCGAGCGCGACGCTTCATCCTCGACGACACAGACGTCTAGCGCGCCCGCCTTCTTTGCGACGCGCACGGCACGCTCGCACGCCGTGAGGCCTGCGATGCGGCCCCGCGAGAGCGGATCCGTCGCTAGCACGATCGCGTTGAGGCTCGCCATGGTCCGACCCTCTAGCTTCTACAGAATGCGAGGCGGCTTCGCTAGTGGCGCGATGATCGTTGCCGGGTGACAGGATCTTGTCAGCACGAAGGCGCTTCGCATGGCAGGCTGTTCAACTTTTGACAGATCAGCTACTCAACTGCGCGAAACCCGTCCTCGCATATCGTTTGCAGAAGGCCGGCCCCAAATCCTATGAAGGCAGTCATCTTAGCCGCGGGCTGTGCGACGCGGCTGCGTCCCCACTCTGACGATACGCCGAAGACGCTTCTGCCGGTCGGTGGCGTGCCTATTCTGCGGCGGACGATTACGAGTCTGTTGCGCTGCGGCTTCGACCAATTCGTGATCGGCACCGGTTACCTCGAGCACATGGTTCGCCAGTCGGTCGCGACGTGGTTTCCCAGCCTCGATGTCACGTTTGTGACCAACAAGGATTTTCGCAGCACGAACAATGCTTACTCGCTGCTGCTCTGCCGCCCGCATGTCGAGAACGATCCGTTCATCCTGCTCGATGGCGATGTGGTGTTCGATCTCGAAGTGATCGAAGAGCTCGTCGAGCGCGGTCCGGACTGCCTCGCCGTGCGATCGGTCGGCGAGATTGGTCTGGAAGAAGTGAAGGTCACTGCGGACGTCGAGGACCGCGTGCTCGCGATCGGCAAGCACGTCCCCGTGCGGTCCGCGATGGGCGAGTCGGTCGGTATCGAGCTGTTCAGCGCGCCGTCGTCGCGCCGGCTGTTCTCGGCGCTGCACAGCCGCGTCAGCGATCAGGGTCTCGTCAACGAGTACTACGAGGCCTCGTTCCAGCAGCTCATCGACGAGGGCACCACCCTCTACGGCGTCGACATCGGGTCGATGTATGCGACCGAAATCGATACGATCGATGACCTTTTGGCGGCCAATGCCCGCCTCGCCGCGCGCCCGGCGTTCGACGTCCGCGTCGACGCGGTTCGCCTCGCGGTCTAGACACCCCAGCCCGGTCAGCAGTTCTCAGTTGAGGCCAGCCGGATAGTCGGGCAACGATGCCCCTCTATGAAGGGGCTGTTGTATCTGGTCCTCGCCTGCGGCTGTGCCACTGCCGGCCGCGAAGAAGTTGTCGGCGGTCGCCCCGATGGTGGCGGCGGCGGTGGTGGTGGCAGTGGCACGGGCAAGGACGCCATGGTGGAGCCGCTGCCCGATGCGGCGCCGCTGCCGGATGCGCCGCCCGGCATGCAGCAGGTGACGCTGTCGCAGACGACCAACAACACGATGGCCGTCGGCCTCGCGATCGCGTGCAGCTCGTCGATCCTCAATGTGCCGATCGGCACGCGCGACAACAGTTGGTATCGCGTGTTCAAGCTCTCCGATTACGGGATCGCCGGCGCGTTCAACGTACAGCGCGTGACGTTCTACAGTGACTACGCGTGGGGCGGCACCGGCGTCACACAGCCCGCGACGGTCAAGATCGGAACGTACGCGGGCACGCTCGAAGCCGACACGCTCACGGTCGCATCCATCACGCCGATCACGTCGAAGCCGATCACGATTCCCGATGCGGACTCCAGCGACGGCGTCGATCCGCCGGTCATTACCGATCTGACGGCGACGATTCCTGCGGGCGCGAACCTGCTCGTCGAGATCGCGCTGCCCGACGGCTACAACGACGGCAACTTCTTCTACATCGGTGTCAGTGCCGGCGGCGAAACGAAGAAGGGCTACATCCGCGCGACGCCCGCCGGCTGCAACATGACGGCGCCGAAGTCGCTGACGAGCGCGACGGGAATCAATCGCCCCGACAACTCGATCCTGCTCACGGTCACCGGCACCGCGATGTAGTGCGGCCCGCGGTCCGGGTACCGCAAGGGCGTGACCTCATCGCTGAGAGCGAAAGTGAGGGCGAGCGAAAAACGCCCGCCGCGACGCATGGCGCCGAGACGATTCCCGGCTAGTTGCGCACGCCTAGCGCGCTGGGCGCGCAACCGACCCCGGCGTTAGGACCCGGCCATGGCTAACGTCACGTGATCATCGCTGTATCGGCCGAGTCCCGGTTTTCTGTAGTATTTGCGCGATGAGGTGGCTAGCCATTGCGCTCGCCGGCGGCTGTGCTTCCGCGGGCACGGATCAACCCGGCCAGGTCGACTCCGGGCAGCAGCAGACCGATAGCGGCACCACGATGCAGGATTCGTCCATGACGGATTCTTCGATGGTGATGATCGACGCGCCCGTCGGGCCGATGACGCGCACGTTGACGCAGACGACGAGTCAAACACTCAAGGCCGGCAACACGATCGCGTGCAGCAACAGCACAACGGGCCACACGCGCGACAACAGCTTTTATCGGGTGTTCGATCTGCCTGCGATGGGAATCAACGCGGCGTTCACGGTCTCGCAGGTGTCGTTCCAGGTCGAGCATTGCGATCACATCAACAACACCGGCTGCGTGGTCGCAGTACGCGTCGGCACCTACGCCGGCACGCCGGGCGCGACGCTGACGCCGGCGAGCATCACGATCCTCGCTTCGAATGCATCGGTGCCCGTCCCCGAGATCATCGAGAACCCCGGACCACCGCCGACCACGCCGGGAGGCACGGTGAACGCGCCGATCACTGCCACGATTCCCGCGGGCTCGAAGCTGGTCGTCCAGGTCGAAGCGCCCGACGGCAACAACCTCTACTCCTTCTTCATGGGCAGCAACGACGGCGGCGAGAGCGGCTTCGGCTACATCATGTCAGGGACCTGCAGCATCACGAATCCGACGAACATCAGCACGCTCGGCACGCCCGCTCCGCGCCATCTCCTGCTGAACGTCACCGGCATGTATTGATCGCGATTCCGAGCCGCGCGTAGCTGCGCCGGCGATCGGCCGCGATGTCGTCGAGCGTCGCTGCGATCGCAGCAGCGTCGGCGGTCACGCGCGCGTGATTCGTGTCGGCGAGTGAATCGGCGATGTCGGGCCGCGTCGGCTTGGCGAGTCCGCCGAGCATCTGCGCCTGATCGTGAACATCGACGATCGCGGTGTGCGTGCGCACCTTGTCGAGCAGCTCGAGCGGCACGAGCTGGAGCAGCGGATCCGGCGAGCGCCGTAGATATGGCACGAGGCGCGCGGCGGTCGCGAGCTCGAGCTCGGCATCGGGATGAAACTCCGCGACTCCGGCCGCGGACATGCGCGTCGCGACGTAGTCGCGGATCATGCGGAAGTCGCTCGGCGTCGCGGCGAGCTCGGGTGCAACGACCATCGCGACGCGCGTGCTCGGCACCGCGAGTAAGCGCCGCGCCGCATCGATCCAAGCCGCGGGCGCCGGCGTTCCCCACAGCACGTCGACCGCGAGCTCGCCGTTCTGACGCGCCGCCTTCGCCCACGGGCAAAAGTCGTAGGTCTCGACGATCTCGACGATGTATCTATCGAGTAGCCGGCGGACCTCGGCGGACCTCTCACTCACGCAACCATTCTAGGGTTTGCGTGTCATCTTGAGGGAGTCGTGAAGCTGATCATTGCCCTCCTGCTGCTCGGCGCTGCTACGGCGCACGCGGATGACGCGCGGTGCAAGGCAGGCATCGCGCTCGCGGCGAAGGGTGACTTGCCTCGCGCGGCGCTCTACCTCGACAGCTGCAAGGACGACGATGGCCTGCGCGTGCGCAACGACGTCACGCACAAGCTCGAAGCGACGAAGCTGTCCCACGTGACGGTGTCGTCGCTGCCCGACGGTCTCGAAGGCGAGACCGACGCGATGCCGGGCGAGAAGTTCACGACGCCCGCCACGATTTGGGCGAAGGCCGGCACGTACAAGATCACGGTCAGCGGCCAGACGGTCGAAAAGACGCTCGCGCCGCACAGCCGCACGAGCGTGATCATCAACGTGCCGAAGCCGGCCAAGCCGCCGAAGGACGGCGTCGTCGACTTCGAGGACGAGCCAACCGAGCAAGAGCACAAAGGGCCGCCGGCCGCGGTCAAGCACGGCACGATGATGCCGAAGCGCTACATCCAGCCGAGCGGCCCGAGCGGCGAACAGATCGACGATCCATTCGCGCTGCGCAGCTCCGACGCCGTGCTGGCGTGGCGACTAGGCCTGCGCGTCACCGGCGGCATCGCCGATCGCACGAACGCCGACATGCACTCGAGCATCGGCCTCGCCGCACTCGCCGCGCGCCCGCTCGACGGTCCGGTGATGCTGACCACGCGGCTCGACTGGGCGCATCGCGATCTCGACACGCTCGGTATCAACGTCGGGTTCAGCTACATCGCACTCGCGCGCCGCGCGGTCGTGGTGTCGGCCGGTGCCGCGCTGCGCGGCGAGGTTCACCTGCAAGACAAGCTCGACATGATGGACGTCAATCGCGCGGGCATCGGCGGCGCGCTCGATCTCGATGTCGCCGTGCTCGCGCTGCCGCTCGCGTTCGGCCTGCGCGCCGAGCAAGCCTTCACCGAGCTGATGCCCGGCGTGCGCAACCGTGCCGTGCTGTTCGAAGTCGGCTACGACTGGCGCTAGATCTCGATCAGCTCGAGCTTGGGATCGAGGCGACGGAGATCGTCGGCATCCGATGTCAGTACTGGCTGCTGGCGCATCCTCGCGCACAGCACCACGGATGCGTCGATAACGTCTGTCGTCTTCGTACCACCGCAGAGCTGGCCTGCTCGCTTGGCTCGCTGGCTATCGAGCGGCTCGATCTCGACGCCCTCAGTTTCGAGCAAGCGGACCAGTCGAACCTGACGCCGTGGATCGCGCCACGCTTGCCCAACCACGCCTGCCGGAACGGCGATGATCGCCTTCCGCCTAAGAACGCCCTCTAGCAGCGCAATGACTCTGCGTTCATTGCGCTCGAATGCGATAAGAGCGCCAGTATCGAGCGTCAGGCCGTTCATCGTCTACGCTTTCGCTTGCCGCTGCTCAGCGCGAGGGACGCTGGCGTCGGCGGAGGCCTCCCTCTCCGTTTGTCACTGAGCTGGTAGTCCGCCCACCGGCGTTCCGCAGCAGTGATTGGGCCACCGCTCTCCTCGAGCATCTCGTCGAGCATTGCGCTCAGATCTTCGCGTGAGCTCCTCTGCTCGATCGCTTCTGCAACGTACGCGCTAACGCTCGGCGCTCGCCCTTCCCTTACTGCACGCCTCGCGGTCTCAGCCGCACGAAGAGGAAGGCTCACCGCAATCTTCGCGTATCGGGTCATACCCTAGTATGACCGGCTCTCAGAAGTCGGTCAAGCCAAGCTCGAAGTACACCTCGCGCCGTTTGCCCTCGAGGCCGTACGACACATCGAGGCCGAGCAGCGGCAACACGATGTTGCCGACGTAGATGCGCAGGCCGCCGCCAACGTTGCTGCGGAACCAGTGCGCGCCGTCGTGCTGCGTCGGCAAGTAGTCGCGCGTCTCGTCGTCACGCCAGTGAAAGCCGACGTAGCCCGCGTCGTAGAAGCC
>DATDCH010000104.1:0-22736 GCA_036524455.1 Kofleriaceae bacterium
GCCCGACGGACCACCATCGAGGTAGACGTCGATCTTCGCGTCATAGATGTTGCGGTTGACCGCGGAGCCATCGGCGAGCGTCGTGAAGATCGCGCCACGAACGCGCGATTCGGACGTGATCGTCGACAACCGCTCGTTAGAACCGTCGCCAAAACAACTGGTGAGCGCGAGGAGGGAGAACGTGAGGTACGTACCGGATCGCATGTGACTCCTGAGGTCTTTCGGACCTGCGCAGTCACCGAGCAAACCAAGTGCCGACGCTTACGAAAAAGCTCTGGGTCGTCGGCGCTCAGTAGCGCATCCAGCGTCCATGCCAGTAGCTCGCGTAGAAACCTCCGATACCAGACACATCCTCGTCGCAAGCGATGCATCGGATCGCGCGCGGACGTACGGATTCGCCACCATATGGTTGGCGTTCCAGGTGAGCGCTTCGCCCCCACGAGACGCGCGCGTGTAGATGAGGCGCCCAGGGACCGCCGGTGCGGTAACTGCCGTTGCGTACGACGACGTGCCCAGTGTCGCCGACCACGTTCACCCCTGCGACGCTCACCGTGATTCGATTTGCTACACGTTCGCGGCTGCGACCCTGACAGTGACCAGCTTTGCTACACGGCTCAGCTCACGCGAGTGCAAGCAGCAAATAGTCGTCGCTCACGACGGCGTCGCTACGATGCCTTCGTGATGCGAGAATTCGAAAGCAGCAACGAAACGCCAACCACCCCCGTCATGCCACCGCAGCCGGAGCGATTCGGCACGCTGATCAGCGCATCGCCGATCATGCAGCTCGCGTTCGCACGACTCGAGCAGGCCGCGCAGCACGATCGCCATCTGTTGATCGAAGGCGAGCGCGGCACCGGCAAAGGTGTTGCGGCAGCGGCCGTGCACGAGCGCAGTAGCCGGCGCGATGGTTTCCTCGACGTCATCGACTGCGCGGGCTCGGCGCTCGAGGTCGAGGAGCTGTTGTTCGGGCGCGGCGAGCGTCAGGGTGCGCTCGAACGGTGTCACCGCGGCACACTCGTGCTCGACGAGATCGGTGCGCTGTCACGTGGCACGCAACGCACGCTCGTCCGTGCGCTCGAACAAAAGAGCGTGCGCCGGCGCGACGCGATCGTGCCTGCGGACGTTCGCATCGTCGCGCTGTCGTGCCGCAACCTGCGCCTCGACGTCAACTCGGATCGCTTCGCGGCCGACCTGTTCGAGCTCATCGGCGCGGCGCGCGTTCGCTTGCCGCCGCTGCGCGAGCACCCCGAAGACGTGCCGCTGCTCGTCGCGCACTTCCTCGGCGCGCATGACGCGGCCGCATCGCAAGCCGGTATTCAACTGCTCGGCGCCGAAATGCTCCAGCAGCTGCGCGCGGCGGCGTGGCCGGGCAACGTGCGTGAGTTGCGCGCGTACATCGAGAGCGCGATCCTCGGCGACGGCGCGCCGCCCAGCGAGGACAGTCAGCCGCCACTGATCGACACATCGAAATCGATGCGCGACGCCCGCCAGCGCTGGCTGCGCTACTTCGAGCGCTCTTACGTTGCCGAGCTGCTCACCCAGACAAACGGCAATGTCAGCGCTGCGGCCGTGCTGGCGGGCGTCGACCGCGTCTACATGCACCGCATGATCACGCGGTGCGGTCTACGCTCAGTGCTGGCGAAGTCGCGCTGATCCGATTACCGTCGAAGAGATGCGGGGCACATTGCTCGTCGGTTGCCTGTTCGCGGGGGGGTGCGACGTCGTGTTTCGCCTCGACAACCTAAGGGACGCCGCCCCCGATTCAAGCGAGGGCTGCTTCCAGCCGCGCAAGCTTGTGCAGAGCGTCGGCGGCAGCCACGATCCGACGCTGAGCGAGGACGGACTCGAGCTGTTCTTCGTGCGCGGTGGCGTGGGCACCTACGACATCTGGCGCGCCGAGCGCGCGACCACGGCCGACGAGTTCCCGATGGGCACGCCAGTCGCCGAATTGCTGACAACCAGCGAGGAGACCGATCCGGCGCTCACCGCGGACGGCAAGACACTCGTCTTCAAGTCCAATCGCAACAGCCAGCCGAACCGTGCTTGGACCGCGACGCGGTCCGGACGCGGTCTGCCATTCGGCGCGGCGACTCCGGTAGCAGGGCTCACCTCGATGGACGTGGTCGGGCTCGACATATCGCTCGACGGTTTGACGATCTACTTCGACGACTTTGCCAAGCTCAACGTCGCGACGCGCCCGGCGCTCACGGCGGCATTCGAGACGCCGCGCATGGTCGCGATCGATCGCACGCAGTACCCATCGGTGTCGCCGGATGGGCTCGAGCTCATCTACAGCGCTGGTGGCGTACTTCGGCGCACGCGCGCGAGCACAGATGAGCCGTTCGAGAATCCCATGGTGATCGATAGTGGCGGCTCGGATGCCGACATCGCACCGGATAACACGAGGTTCGTGATGGCCGGCGGCGGTGGCGAGATCTACGAGCGCGAGCGCTGCCCGTAACGCTAATCCGCGCTATAGCAGCGGCAGGAGGCGATGATGAAGAACGCACTTCTTGCGGTGGTTGCGATCGCGGGCGCGGGCTACGGCGTGTACCGCTGGCAGAGCGAGCCGGCGCCGGCGCCGAAGCACGACGAAGACCTGGTGACCGATCGGCTGTGGATCGATCACCTTCCGCGCGGCGAGCGCGACGTGATCCAGATCTTCGTCGCGATCACCGAAGAGCCGATGGGCGTGTTCCAGGCGGCTTCGCGCTGGAAGGGCGAGTTCGAGCTGTTCCGCTACGAAGCGCACGGCGACGAATTCCGCCTCGTGTTCCCGCAGACCGGCACGCGCGATCGCGTCAAGGCCAAGGCGACCGAGTGCAACCACGGCGGCATGGACTACTGCCTCGAGCTCGAGGGCTCGAGCCGCGGCGTGAAGAAGTACTACTCGCGCGAGGGCTGGGAGATCGGCAACGTGCGCGACATCGAAAAGCTGACGCAGCAGCTCGCGTCCGAGCAGTAGCGCTCAGCGCGGAAACGCCTTCGGCAGATCCGACATCCGCGCGTAGATCACGGGGCCTTTGTCGTCGGTGGCGAGGTGCTTGTCGATCTCGGTGAGTGCGGTGTCGATGCGCACGAAGAACGACTCGCTGAAGTTCACGGGGTGGTAGCCGATCGAGTAGTGCTTCGCCTCGGTCAACGCGCGACCGGGCGCGTAGTGCTTGCGGAACATATCGATCATCTCGTTCGCCGAGACGTAGTCGACGAGCGCACCGTTATCCGGGACCTCGAGGATCTGCATGTGCGGTGCGCGATCCGCGAGCACGTCATCCTCCGCCGGGTAGTACGGCTGCGTGTCGTCGTCGATCGGCATCCAGTGCTCGCGGTTCCATTGATAGAGCGAAGCACCGGCGGCGAATTCCCACTCCTCGAGCCGCGCCCAGTTGCAGCCGCTCGCGTCGGTGACGTGACCTGCAGTCGTGAGCGCCTTCAGCACGTCGCCGGTCGCGGTCCAACCGCCGGCGCGGAACGACGTCGGCTTCGGCAAGCCGTTCGCGACGAACAGATCGGCGGCTGTCTTGAAGATGCGCTCGAGCTCGCTGCGCGTGTACGCGCCGAGCACGACGGTGTAGCCGGTTGAATCGCTCGCCTTCGCGAACGACGGCGTCGTGCGGCACGTGACGCCCGCGCGGATGACGAAGTTGCAGTACGGATGCACGTGCAGCCCGATCTCGTCGCCTTTCGTTTGCTCGTAACCCTTCACCCACTGCACGAGGTATTGCGCGCGTGTCGCGCTGACCGTCGGATCGGTGAACGTGTACGGTCCGACGAAGTGCGTGATCACGAGGCTCGGGTGATTCGCGTGGAGGCGGTCTTGGCGCTCGAGCTTGTCGTCGCCGTGATCGCCGGTATCCCAGTCGTTCGACACCGCGACATAGAGCGGATGGCTGCGCTTGAACTTGACCTGCGCGAACGCCTGCGTGTCGCCGTCGGCAGCGAGCAGCACGCTGTGATCGCCGGCTGCGACGTCGCGCAGATCGATCGCGAATTTCCAACCGCTGGTCGTGCGATGCGCGCGCTTGACGAACCGGCCATCGAGAAACAGGTCGACGACGCTCGTCGACGACGGGCCCTTGATCGCGAGCTCGAGCGAGTCGTGGCCTTCGGTCAGGCCGTCGCCGACCAGGTACCAGGCGCGCGCGCCGCTGAGCGTGTATTCGCCGGAGTCTTCCTTGCTCGGCGGGGTCAGCGAGTCGGGAATCGGTGGCTCGCTGCTCGTGCAGGCGGCCAGTGCCACGACGAGGACGATTCGCAAGCGCATCCGGGCGACTGCATCAAGATCAGTGCCTAGCGCTGTGCGCGTGGTCTCGATGACATACGTGCGGCTGGTCTACTAGCCACGCTTCGCAAGTTGCCGCAGACAGGTGGTTGCACTCTTGCAGATCAGTAGGTCATGGGCCTTCTGAGGCGCTCGCAAGGACCGAACGTTGCCCGCAAAGATCGCAAGTATCTCGGCCGCACGAATCCCGCGCAGGACATCGAGATCGTGGCAGCCAACGGCAGTCGGCTGCGCGATGCGCAGGGCGGCACGTACATCGATTTTCAATGCGGTTGGTGCGTAGGAAATCTCGGCTGGAATCCGCCAGAAATCCTCGCGCGCGTGCGCAGCTTCGAAGGACCGACCTACGTCGCGCCAGGCGTCCTCTACGAGCCGTGGACCGAGCTCGCCGAGCTGCTCGTCGACCTAGCGCCGGGCTCGCTCGCGCGCGCGTTTCGTTGCGTGGGCGGCACTGAAGCGGTGGACCTCGCGCTGCAGCTCGCGATGAAGTATACCGGCCGGCACAAGATCGTGTCGATCGACGGCGCCTATCACGGCAACTCGATCGGCGCGCGCGCGATCGGTGCAGACGACGGCGAGGTGCACGTGCCCGGCTTTAAGAAGCTCGCGCCACCGCTCGACGCCAAAGCACTCGATCGCCTCGAGACCGTGCTCAAGCACCGCGATGTCGCGGCGTTCATCATGGAGCCGATCGTCCTGAACCTCGCCGTGTTGATTCCCGACACCGAGTTCATGCAAGGGCTTGTCGAGCTGTGCCATCGCTACGGCACGCTCGTGATCATGGATGAGGTCGGCACCGCGTTCGGCCGCTGCGGTCGGATGTACGCGAGCGAGCTGTTCGGCATCGAGCCCGACATCATGCCGCTTGCCAAAGCGATCACAGCAGGTGTCGCGCCGCTCGCGACAGTGCTGACCACCGAAGAGGTCGCCGAAGCCGAGCTCGACTTCTACTCGACGTTTGGCTGGCACCCAGTGGCCGTCGAAGCCGCTATCGGCGTGCAGCACTACTGGCGCGAGCATCGCGATGCCGTGCTCGCGAACATCGTCGAGCGCAGCGTGCAGATGCGCCAACAGCTCTCTCTCATGGAGTGGCCCATGGAGCCGGAGTTACGCATCCAGGGCCTCGCGTGCGCCGTCGACGTTGGCGACAAGAACTACGTCCGCAAGCTCGAAGCGGGGTGCCGCGACGGCGGGCTATTGGCGTTCGCGGAGGACGAGGCGTTCGTGATGTTTCCCGCGCTCACGATCGACCACGACACGCTGCAGGAAGGCCTCGATATCATCGCGGACTGCGTGCGGCGCTAGGGGACTCGCCTCCCAGGTCTGTCGCAGCGAGTGCGACAACCTAACTCGCGACAGCACTGCGGGTTTCGGCAGTTGCCATAGGCGCGACACCGCTGCCCGCGTTGGCGCCTGCGTTGCACAAATGGCGACAACCCAAGGTGCTTGTGTTGCCCTCCCGATCGCGGGACGCTTGCACGCCGGGATCAAAACGTAATGGTTCCCGAGCCACATACCGAAGCGGTACCGGCCCCCACGTTCGAGCGGGCACTGCGCGAAGGCTTTCGGGTGGTCGTCGTCGATGGGCCCGATAGCGGCGCGACCAAGCTGTCGAGCGCTGCAACGCTGACGCTCGGCACCGACCCGACCTGCGATCTCGCGCTGACCTGCCGTGCCACGTCGCGGTTCCACTGCGAGATCGAGCTCGGCGAAGGCGGCGCGATGATCCGCGATCTCGACTCGACGAACGGTACGCGTGTCGACGGCGTGCGGATCGTCAGCGCTTTTCTGCGCCGCGGTGCCGAAGTCGAGATCGGGCGCAATCGCCTGCGCTTCGAATTGGCGAGCGAGCCGATCGCGATCGATCTGGTCTCGGGCGATCGGTTCGGCCGCATGGTCGGGCGCTCGCCGGCGATGCGCAGCGCGTTCGCGCGGATGGTGCGAGCCGCGCAGAGCGACGCGACGGTGCTGCTCTCCGGTGAGACCGGCACCGGCAAGGACAGCGCGGCTGAAGCGATTCATGGCGCGAGCGCCCGCGCGGAGCGCCCGTTCATCGTCGTCGATTGCACGTCGTTGCCAGTCGGGCTCGCCGAGGCCGAGCTGTTCGGTCACAGCGCTGGTGCGTTCACCGGTGCGAATGCCGATCGCGTGGGACCGTTCGAGCAAGCCGGTGGCGGCACGATCTTCCTCGACGAGATCGGCGAGCTTCCACTCGAGCTCCAGCCGAAGTTGCTGCGCGTACTCGAGCGCCGCGAGGTGCAGCGCATCGGTGAGGCGAGACCACGCGCGGTCGACGTGCGGATCATCGCGGCGACGCATCGCGATCTGCGCCGCGACGTCAACCTCGGCCGGTTTCGCGCCGACCTCTATTTCCGTCTCGCCGTCATGCCGATCGTGCTTCCGCCGCTGCGCGAGCGCCTTGACGATCTGCCCTTGCTCGTCGACGCGCTGGTCGAAGAGCTGACGCCACGCGGGGCGGCGCGCGAGAACCTGCGCCATCGCATCAACGCGCCCGCACTCGGCCGCATGGACTGGCCGGGCAATCTGCGCGAGCTGCGCAATCACATCGAGCGCAGCCTCGTGCTGGATGCCGACCCCGGCGCGCAGATGCCCGACGCGACGATGCCGTTCGCCGTCGCGCGCGAAGCGTGGCAGCGCTGGTTCGAGCGCGAGTACTTGACCGATCTGTTACGGCGCCATAACGGCAACGTGTCGGCGGCGGCGAAAGCGGCGGGCATGCACCGCACGCACTTGTATCGGTTGCTGCAGCGCGCGGGGCTGCCGTGAGCCATCGCTACGAGATCATCGCGCCGCTCGCGCAGGGCGGGCAGGGCGAGATCGTGCTCGCGCGTCGCGTCGGGCCGGCCGGGTTCGCGAAGCTCGTCGTGCTCAAGAAGCCGCGCGAGACGCTGCGGTCGCGCGCCCTCGTCACCGCACTGATCGAAGAGGCGCGGTTGCTCGCGCAAATCAACCACACGAACGTGTGCCAGGTGCACGACCTCGAGGAGGCGGACGGCGAGTTCTTCCTCGCGCTCGAGTACCTCGAAGGGTTAACAGCGTGGGAGGTGCTGCTCCGAGCAGAGGAGAGCGGCGCGCCCATCGAGGTCGGCGCACTGTGCGGCATGATCGCGCAGGCATGTGATGGGCTCGCGGCGATCCACAAGCTGCACGGCGGTGTCGTGCATCGCGACATCTCGCCGTCGAACCTGTTCGTCACCGAAGCCGGCACGGTCAAGATCCTCGATCTCGGCATCGCGAAGAGCCCGGACTCCACCGAGCACACGCCGTTCGGCAACGTCAAAGGCAAGCTGACGTATATGTCGCCGGAGCAAGTGCAGGGCCGTGGCGTCGACGCGCGCGCTGATCTGTTCGCGCTCGGCCTCGTGCTCTATGACCTCGCGAACGCCAAACGGCCCGCGCGCGATCGGGTCGGTGCGCTTGCCGCGATCGAAGTTGGCGCGATGCCACGGCCGCTCGCAGAGGTCATCACGCGCGCGACCGCGGCAGATGTGAGCCAACGCTACGCGAGCGCGGCCGAGATGGGCGCAGCACTGCGCGCAGCCGGCACGGCGCTCGGCAGCTTCTACGAGCGCGGCGAGCTCGCCGAGTGGCTCGCGACGCGGTTCGCGACCGAGCTGGAGCATCGTCGCACTCGGCTGGCCATCGACGACGACACCGCCTCGCAGACCGCGAGGTCGCGCGTGCTGACGATGCGGTCGGCGTTGCACGACGCGGTTGAGCCGCCGCCGAGCTTCACCGGCGGCACCGAGCGGTTGCCGCTGCCGGCGCACGAGCGATTGACGTCGAGCGCATACTTCGGGGCCGAGCAGATCGGTACGCGCGGCGGGCCGGCGGCCAAACGGCGACGCGGCGCGATCCTGATCGCGGGGACCGCAGCGGTGGCCGTGGCGGTCGCGACGGGACTCCTGATCGGCAGGCAGTTGCGACAGACCGGCAGCGAGCAGGCGCCGGCGCGCGCGGCGATGGAGCCGCCGCGAGGACCACAACCGCAGCAGGAACCAGCAACGCGGTCATCGCAGGAACCGCAACCGGCGTCGCAGGAAGCGCGGTCGCAACCGGAACCGCAACCGGCGTCGCAGGAAGCGCGGTCGCAACCGGAACCCGCACCGTCGGGGAAGACCGCCAAGCTGGGCGAGCAAAACCGGCCGCGCCACAGCGCGTCGCGCGTCGTCGTCAAGCCCAAGGGTGAAGGCACGCTCACCGTGGACTCGAATCCGTACGCTCTCATCAAGATCGATGGCGCGGCGCTCGGAACGACGCCGATCTTTCGCGTCACGCTCGCTGCGGGCAAGCATCGGGTGCTCGCGACCGATCCGTCGGGACGCGAGCAGCAGCAAACGATCGTTATCGAGGAAGGTAGAGAGAAGCGGCTGCGCCTCGATTGGAGTCAGCCGTGATCGCGCGGATCGTGCTCGTGCTCGTGGTGATGGCATCGAGCGCGATGGCAGGCGGCGCCGCTGACCTGGTGCGGCAGGCGAAAGAATCGCTGCACGAGCTGCGCTACGAGGAAGCGCTCGTGCTCGCAGATCGCGCCTGGCGCACGGGACAAGCAGATGCCGGCGAGCTCCACACGATCTTCGCGGTGTCGGGGCAAGCGGCAGGCGCGATGAATCGCGGCGAGGACGCGCAGCTGTGGTTCACTCGCTGGCTCTCGCTCGATCCGCAGGCGCAGCTCCCGGTGGGCACGTCGCCGAAGCTGACCGCGTTGCTCGACAAGGCGCGCAGCGCGCTCGCCGGCAGTTCGCTCGATGCGCGTGCCGAGCGCGGCGCCGATGCGACGTCGCTGACGATCGCGAGCGACCCTGCGTCGCTGGTCGCAGCGGCCCGCGCCGACAGCAACCGCGTCGAGCTCGTCGCTGGCAAAGCGAGCCTGCCGAAGACAACGCGCGTGATCGACCTCGTGGATCGCTATGGCAACGTGATCGTGAGCTTGCCGATCGGCGAGCAGCCCGCTGTGCCGATCACGTTGCCGCCGGGTGAGCGCACGGAGAAGCCATCGCTGTTCGCGCGCTGGCCCACGTGGGCGATCGTCGCTGCCGGTTTCGCGGCGGTTGGCGGCGGCGCATTATGGGTGGCCGTCGACGCCCGATCGGAGATCCGCGAGCTCATCGCCGACAGCCCGAGTCACCAGTTCGCCGACACGATCGGTCCGCAGCGGCGGTTCGAGCGGGCACAGCTGACCGCGCAGCTCGCGTTTGGTGCAAGCGCAGCGGCAGCGCTCATCGCGGTGGTTGTCGGCGTGCGCGGCGACCGCGTGGTCGTTACGCCGGCCAGCGGCGGAGGAGCCGTATCATGGCTGCAGCGCTTCTGATGCGCGCTGCCTGCTGCCTCGCGCTTGCCGGTTGCCTGGCGCCACCGGACTACACCGGTTCGCGGTTCCGGTGTGACATCAAGCCGCTGTGCCCGGAGGGATTCGCTTGCATGGATGGCGTGTGCCAGGATTTCGCGCTCGCGATCGGCACGCTCACGGTCGACTCGCATGTTCGCGCCCTGATCACGATCGATGGTGCGGTGGTGGGCGAGACGCCGCTGTTCGACGTGACCGTCGCGGCCGGCAACCATCGATTGGTCGCGACCGATCCGTCAGGGCGCGAGCACCAGCACACGATCGTCGTCGAAGAGGGCGAGGACAGCTGGCTGCACATCGCGTGGAGTCGGCCGTGACCGCCAGGGGGGCTGCGCTACGCGTAGGGTGCGCGTTCGTGCTCGGCGGATGTTTCGCGGTGCCGGACTACGATGACACGCGCTTCAAATGCGACGTCGAGCCGGTGTGTCCAGAGGACTTCGTGTGCTTCGAAGGGGTGTGTCGCGACGACGTCGCGCCGCCCGGAATGGTGCTGTTCCCGGCGGGCACGTCGATGATGGGCTGCATTCAAGGCGCAGACGACTGCAACATGGATGCGCGGCCTCTGCATCCGATCAGCCTGTCCGAGTTCGCGATCGACGTGCACGAGGTCACCGAGGCGCAGTATCAAGCGTGCGTCGATGCAGGGTCATGCGTGCCTGTGGCGAGCGGCGGAACGTCGACCGCACTACCCGTGCGCGGTGTGACGTGGAACGCCGCCCGCGCGTACTGCGCACACGTCGGCAAGAAGCTGCCGACCGAAGCGCAATGGGAGTTCGCCGCACGCGCAGGTGGCGGTCAAGTGTTTCCCTGGGGCGGTGCGTTCGATTGCACGGTGGTGAACGCTGCACCGTGCGCGCTCGGTACGGTCGTCGACGTCGAATCGATGCCCGGCGGCGCCACGGCCGACGGCCTCATGCATATGGCCGGCAATGTTCGCGAGTGGGTGCTCGACTCGTACGACGAGACTTTCTATCTGCAGAGTGGCAGTTCGCTCGATCCGAGCAACGTGAACAACAGTGTTTTGAAGGTCGTGCGTGGCGGTAGCTTCCGCAGCAGCAGCGCATTGCTCACGGTTTGGTTTCGCGATTTCGTGAACCAGTCGAGCGCCGATGACGATCTAGGGATTCGCTGCGCGAAGTAGCTAACAGTCCTCGACGCCGATCCACAGCGGATAGCCTTCGCTGCGCGCACGCCGCCGAGCCGACTCGATCTTGTCGCGCGCGACCTCGAGCTTGAACCTGCCGACGATCGTGCGGCCTTCGTTGTGCGTCTTCAACATGCGGGCCTCGGCGTCGTCGGGCGCCCGGTCGAACACGTCACGCAGGATCGCGACGACAAAGTCGCGCGTCGTGTAGTCGTCGTTGCGCAGCACGACGTGCACGTCGGTGCGATCGGGCAGCGCGGTCGTCGGCTCCGGCATGCCGTGTGCGAGCACGAACAACAGCGCCGTCGGATCGACGCCGGCCGCCGCCGCTGCAGCCTTGCCGGTCTCGGTGCGCGCGAGGCGCGACCACAGATCGGTGCACGTCGCCGAGCGACCGTGGCCACGCGCGAGCATGAACGCGACGCCTACGACGTGCGCACCTTCGGTCATCGAGTGCTCGTCCTGCGTCTGCGCGTACTTGTCGAGCTCGTCTTGCGCGAACGACTCGAGCTTCGTCGCATCGCCTTCGAGGCGCGTGATCGCGGCGACGAACGTCTCGTCCTGCGCGAGTCCGTGCACGAGGTGGAGCGGCCACAGATACTCGTGGCGACGCGACATCGCCTCGTGCTGCGCGACGCCGAGCACCACTTCGAGATCCGGATCGCGCGGCACGTCGAGCAGCTTGCGCTCGCGCCGGCGCTGCAGCCTCCACCAGCCATAGCTGGCGCCTGCGCTCGCGGCGAGGAGGCCGAGGATCTCGATGCCCACGCCTTTAGTCTACTCGCGACGGATGCACAGATACACGCGACCTTCGTTACGGCCGCGTACGAGCTCGATCGTCGTCGGATCGGCGCCTGCGCGGCGCTTGAACGTGTGGTCGATCGCCACACGATGGCGGAGTCCCGCCGCGAACTCGCGAACTTGCTCGGCGAGCTGTCGGTTCGTCGGGCCCGGCGCCACGTCCCCGAAGAAGTCGCGGCCGATCGCGCGCCAGCGCTGGATTCCGCTCTTCTCCGACTCGATGCGGTTCATGCGCAGAACCGTCATCGACTCGTTCAGGCACACGACGCCGAACGGCAGGTCGTCGAGTGCGCTGTCATCGAGATCATCCAGCATGTCTATTCGAGTGGCCGAGGCGCCACGACGTTACACTGCCTACCATGACCGATCGACGTGTGATCGTATTTCGCTCGCGCCTGCGCGACGGTGTAGCCGACGATTACAATCGCCATGCCGAAGCCGTGTACGACCGCGCGATCAAGATGCCGGGCTTTATCGACGCGAAGGATTTCACGGCAGAAGACGGCGAACGCCTCGCGCTCATCGAATGGGATTCGCCGGCGAACCTAGCCGGATGGCGAGATGAAGAGTCTCACCGCGCGGCACAACAGATGGGACGCGATCGCTACTACACAGGCTATCGGATCCAGGTCTGCAGCGAGCTGCGCAGCTCCACGTTCGACGGCGAGCGCTGGACGAAGACCGACCGCGATCCGGCGACACTTCACGCGATCGCGGGGCGCTGGCTCGCGTGCTTCGATCGCCGCGATCTCGATGGCCTGCTCGCGCTCTACGCCGACGACGCGACGCACACGTCGCCGAAGATCCGCGTGCGCCATCCCGAGACCGGTGGCCTGCTGCGTGGCAAGGCCCAGATGCGCGCATGGTGGCAGGATTCGTTCGACCGGCTGCCGACGATGCGTTACGTGCCGACGGCGATCACCGCCGATCGCGAGCGCGTGTTCATGGAGTACATGCGCCACGTCGACGGCGAGCCCGATCTGCCGGTCGCCGAAGTGCTCGAGGTCCGGGACGGCCTGATTCGCGCGAGCAGCGTCTTCCATGGCTGATCGGTTACACGACTGGCTCGCCGCGCAGCCGTTCGCGCTCGCGATGTCGAGTGGCTTCTTCTCGTTCTTCGCGCACACCGGAATGCTCGCGTCGCTGACGAGCAGCGGGCTCACGCCCAAGCTCGTGGCCGGCTCGAGTGCGGGCGCGCTCGTCGGTGGCGCATGGGCGGCGGGCCTCGACGCCGATGCGCTGCAGGCTCGGCTCCTCGGGCTGCGCCGCGATGACTTCTGGGATCCGTCGCCGGGCGCGGGCCTGCTCGCGGGCCGCAAGTTCGATCGGCTGCTGCGCGAGCTCCTTCCGGTCACGGCGATGGATCGCTGCCGCGTGCCGGTTCGCGTCAGCGCGTTCGACATCGCGCGCCGCCGCACCGCGGTCCTTCACGACACTGATCTCGCCGACGCGATCCGCGCGTCGTGCGCCGTGCCGGCCCTGTTCCATCCGGTGTGGATCGCTCGCCGCGCGTACTGGGACGGCGGCATCCTCGATCGCCCCGGCCTCGCCGGTATCGCGCCCGACGCGCGCGTGCTGTTCCATCACATCGCGTCTCTGTCACCGTGGCGCACGCGCCTCTCGGTGCCGCGGCGCGCCGGCATGGTCACGCTCGTGATCGATGGCCTACCGCGCTCCGGCCCATTTCGGCTCGACGCCGGCCGCCGCGCCCTCGAGCTCGCGCGTGCAGCAACCCTGCGAGCACTCGAAGCGCCGATCGTCGACAGTGTCGTGCGCGTCGCTGCGTAGCGCGGAGTTAGATCACGCCGCGCGCTCGCAAGATCTCTTCGATGTTCGCGCGTCGCGCTGCGAGCTCTTCCGGATCCTTGACGGGCTGGAACCTGCCATCTGACCCATTGCGCGGCACCTCGAGGAAGTGGCTCGGCAAGAACGCCGTCAGCTGACCGACGAGCCGCTCGAACTGGATCACCTTCGCGTCGCCAACCTGCTTCTCGACGCGGAAGAACGTCAGGTCGAAGTCGCGATCGATCGCCTCGGCGTCGAATACGAACGAGTTCGTGTTGAACAGCGGGATCGAATTCTGATCGAAGCTCGGCGGGAACCGAAACGCCTCGACGATCTGGGGCACACCGTCGACGCGCGCCGGCGCACCACCCTTGTCGCCGGGATCCTTGCGCACGACCTCGGCCGTGATCTTCGCGCCGGCGAGGTGCGCACCAATCACCGCAGGATCGAGCGTCGCGCCGAGGTTGTCGACGTTCGACATGTAGAGCAGCTTGCCGCCCGCGCGACGAAACCGGCCAAGCACGCCGCTCTGGCGCAGCGCGAATGTCAGATCGCCATGGCCGGTCGCGTATGGCGACGGCTCACCGGCTTCGACGAACCGCTCACCGTTCGGCAACAAGCGCAGCGAGACCAGCTGCGGAAAGCACACGATCTTCGTCGTGTCGGTCTCGAGCTTCTCCTCGCGCACTTGCTGCACGATTCGATCGTGCGTCGCGTAGCTCGTCATCACGTACGTCGTGATCGGCACGCCGAGCCGCGCGCTCAGCGCTCTCACATCCGCGTGCTTCAGATCGAGGAACGTGCGCTTGCCGACGACCGGCACCGCCGCCTTGACCACGCCGCCGAACCGCGTGGCCATGCCGCCTGCGAGCACGACGACTCCCACGTGCTTCGCGCGCAGCGCCTCTTCACCGCGCTTGACGAGCTCCGCGTGCTCGGGCGTGCCTCGCTTTGGCAGCGTGCTGACATCATCGCCCGCGGGTGGCGTGATCGCGCCGGAGACGTAGTTGTCGCCGACCTCGCCGGCGCGCGCGGCAAACTGTTTCAGCTGCTGTTCGTCGAAACCAAACCGCTCGAGGGACTGCACGCCTGCAGTTTAGCGGTGCTGCACCCGCTTGGCCGGGCAACCGCGAGGATTCCAGCAGCTGTATTGCGGGCCGGCGCCCGGCAGTTTCAGCTCCAGGAAGTAGTAAGGAAGAATCGCGGTCGTAAAATCGCGACGGACCGGGAAACGCCAGCCGATGACCTGGAGCCGAATGCACGTCTCGAGGTTGCGCAGCTGCTTGCCCGTAACGCCGGGCGCGTCGATGGCGAAGTCGTGAATGTGTCCGCCGCGGTGAATGACGAGCTTGACGGCGAGCTCGCCGGTGGCGCGCCGTGCAGCGCGACCGTGCTCGAAGTAGCACGTGCGGATCATCGGGTAGTACGACGCCGCGTAGTGCGCGATTTGGTCGGCGGTCAGCGTGCGTTTGTCGACGTCATCGCGGGTGCGGCCGGACTGCGTGGGCTCATCGGCGCTGGCCGAGGACGCGATTAGCATGATCGCTGCGATCAGGAGTGGGCGCATGGGTCACCGTCCTCTCGCAGAGCATCCGACGTGCCAGCGTTTTGCCCATCCCGGTCAGCGAGAACGCGCAGGTCGTGCGTTCGCGGTCAGCGGACCTGAAACGGTTGCTCGAATGTCGAGCGGATCGGGTGCCCGCCGTCGTCGAGCGCAGGCGAATAGCGGAACTGCCAGATCGCGTTCGCGGCATGCTCCGCGCGCGAGCCGTGCCTTGCGGTTAGCATGCGGGCGCCGACGACGCTGCCTTCTGCGTCGACGGTGACCCGCGCCAGGAACAGGTACGAGTCGTCGATGACGTCGACATCGCGGTTCGGCCAGATGAGCTTCGCGGGCCTCGCCTTCGATGGCGGAGGCGGTGCGGGCGGCGCCGGAATGTCGCGCGCGCCTTGCACGCCGCCGCCGTTACCAAAGCCGATGCCGTTACCGGTGCCATTGCCGTGGCCGGTGCCGTTACCGTCGCCGCCGCCGCCCCGAAGCATATCGTCTGGGGCTTCGCTCCGAATGGAGAGCGATGACCAGGGATCCGAGGAGCGCGTGCGCGTCGAGGTGATCCGCGATTGCGAAGCCGAAGCCGATGCCGATGCCGATGCCGATGCCGATGCCGATGCCGATGCCGATGCCGATGCCGATGCCGATGCCGATGCCCCAGCCGAGGTGGATCCCCCTCCCTCAGACGATATGGTGATCATCTCGACGACGAATGGATCAGGTTCGCGGGCAGGTTCGGTGCTCGAGGTCCGGACGATATGCGGTTCGGTGGCCGTGCTCTGCGATCCGCTGAGCAGCAACCACACGACAAGCGCGTGAACCGCGATCGAGGCCACCAAGAACCGCACGCCCTGATTGTGCCTCGCCAGCAGCGTGCGTGCGATGCGGGTCTTCGATGACGACCGCTTGCGGCTGCGAACCGGAGTAAGCTGCCGCGACATGCGGCTAGCCCTGCTATTTCTCGTGTGCTTCGCGACGACCGCGCACGCCGACGCCATCGCCGATCGTGCCAAGAAGCTGCAGCGAGAGGCGATCATTGTCGACTCGCACCTCGACGCACCCGACCAGCTCGCCACCAAGTGGGCGGACGTCGCGACTAAAGGCGCGACCGACCACTTCGACCTGCCACGTGCGAAAGAGGGCGGCCTGAGCGCGCCGTTCTTCTCGATCTACGTGTCGGCGGTCTATGCGGACAAGGGCGCCGCGAAGCGCGCGCTCGAGCTGATCGACATCACGAAGCGCGTCGTCGCGGAGCATCCGAACGACATGATGATGGCTGCGAGCGTCGATGACATTCGCGCTGCGAAGAAGGCGGGCAAGCTCGCGGTGCTGATGGGCATCGAAGGGGGTCACGCGATCGAAGACTCGCTCGGCGTGCTGCGTGAGATGTATCGCGCGGGCGTGCGCTACATGACGCTCACGCATACGAACACGAACCACTGGGCGGACTCGTCGGGTCCGTTCTACTTGCCGGACTTCGATCCGAAGCAGTCTCGCGTGCACGGTGGGCTCAGTGATTTCGGCCGCGACGTGGTGAAGGAGATGAACCGGCTCGGCATGATCGTCGACATCTCGCACGTCTCCGACGAGACGGTCGATGACGTGCTCGAAGTTGCCCGTGCGCCGGTGATGGCGTCGCACTCGTCGTGCCGCGCGATCTCACCGATGCCGCGCAACTTGACCGACGATCAGATCAAGCGCATCGCCGCGAAGGGCGGCATCGTCATGATCAACTTCGGCTCGGTGTTCCTCGACGCCAAGATCTGGGACGACTTCGGAGCGCTCAAAAAGAAGCTGCTGCCCGAGTGGAAGAAGCTCAAGAAGCAACACGCGAAGAACCCGGTCGCGATGTACGGCGCGCTGTTCAAGCTCTACATGAGCCAAGGCAAGCGGCCGCAGGCGCCGTACACGAAGATCGCCGACCACATCGAGCACGTGATCAAGATCGGCGGCATCGACGCGGTCGGCATCGGCAGCGACTTCGACGGCATCAGCGATCCGCCGATCGGCATGGAGGACTACTCGAAGCTGCCGGCGCTCACCGAAGAGCTGTTGCGACGCGGTCGCACCGAGGCCGAGCTGAAGAAGATCCTCGGCGAGAATTTTCTCGCGTTCCTCGCGCGCGTAGAGGCGGTGAAGAAGGCGCTCGCGACCGAGAAACCAAGCATGGCCATCTACAAAGAGAAGACGTAAGGGTCGTCGTCGGGGTAGCAGGGCAAATCGCCGTCACGGATCGCGAACGAGCACTTAGCCTTCGTCGGCGCTGGTACGACATCTGCGCTCGGTGGAAGCGGGATTACCGAGTGCCGTTAGCTGTGCGGTTGGCGGCAGCAGCCTACATCTCGTTGGCGCTACCGTGATGCTCATGCGTGCACTGCTTGCTGTCTCGTTACTCTCGGCTGGTTGTATGGCGGGCGCGGAGTCTCATGGCGCCACGGCGAAGGACTACGTCGGTACGGTGACGGTCGCGATCATCAACGCGACGCCGGAGAAAATGTGCGGGCTCTATATGTCGTACGACACCGAGTCCGAATACGGCGACAACTGGCTGCCCGAGGCGGGCCTGCCCGTCGGCAAGTCGCTCGAGTTCAAGGTCAAGCCCGGCACCTATAAAGCGAAGTGGAACAGCTGCAAGGACATGAACGACGCGCCGACCGCGAACTACTCGTCGACGCTCGTGGCCGGCACCGCGTTCCCGGTGACCGAGAACATGCAGCTGTACGCATTCGTCTCGGACGGCACGCCGCCGACGAAACGCGCGATGCCGCACCCGAAGTTGAAGATGGTGAAGTTCATCGGCCAGACGACGTTCATCGCGCAGCCCGCGGTCGCAGCGAAGGAGTAGTCCCTCGCGTTGCGAGCTGTTCAGAACAGCTCGCCCTGATTCGGGTTGCCGACGGGCTGGATGCAGCGCTCGTCGTCGTGCTGCGCCGAGGCCATGCGCGTGGTGACCGGATCGGTGCGCCAGCCGACCGGATGCGCGGCGCCGACGAGCAGCTCGGTCGCCTCGTCGACATCGAGCTTCGGATCGAGCCACGCGTCGAACACTTCGGGTGCGATCACGATCGCCATCGGGTCTTTGACGCGCGTGACGAGCGGTGGCCCGAGCAGCAGCGCGAAGCTCGGCAGCCCGTCATCGTCGTTGACGTTCCACACGCCGGCGAACGCGACGATCCGGCGCGGCTCGGGATGAAACCAGATCGGTTGCTTGAGCTCGCGCCACGCATAGCACCCGTCGGCGAGCACGAGGCAGCGTTGGTTCTTGAACGAGTCGCGCAGCAGCGGCGTCCCGGCGACCGCTTCGAGCGGCGCTGCATGGACGAGCGAGCCGCGTTTGCCGCCGTGGCCGCGCCAACGCGGTAGCAGGCCCCAGCGCAGTTGCTCGATCACGCGCTCCTGCGTGTCATCACGTACGAGGGCGACGGGTGCCTGCTGCCCAGGTGCGATGTTGAACCGTGGCGCAAGCTCGCAGCTGCGCACCGCAACGAGCGCACGTGGCGCATCGTCGACGATCGTGAGCGTGTAATGCAGCTCGCCGCGCATCCCTCTTCAACTCCAAGCCTAGCCAGATTCAGCGGTGTGAGTAGTCACGCGCGAGGAAAAACCGGGAGCGAGTCATCGGCGCTCATCCACCCGCGCGGGTGTAAGGTCGCCCGCATGCCAGCCAGCCGCCGAGAGTTCCTGCGCGACGCGACAATTGCTATCTCACTGATCCCGGCGATCGCGCGCGCAAAACCGGCGAAGAAAGCCGCGGTCGAGCTGCCCGCGGTGATCGCGACCTGGGACTACGGAGTCACGCTGTGTACGGCCGCTCAGAAGGTGTTCTCCGACGGCGGCGACCTACTCGACGCGCTCGAGAAAGGCGTCAACGCCGTCGAGGACGACCCGGCCGTGCACACGGTCGGCTACAACTCGTGGCCGAACGAGGCAGGCATCGTTCAACTAGACGCGTCGATCATGGATGGCCGCGGCCATCGCTCGGGCGCCGTCGGTGCGCTCGAAGGCATCAAGAATCCGATCTCGGTCGCGCGCAAGGTGATGGACAAGACGACCCACGTGCTGATCGTTGGTCCAGGCGCACTGGCGTTCGCGAAGAAGATGGGCTTCAAGGAGCAGCCGCTGCTCACCGCAGAGACGAAGGCCGAGTGGCAAAAGGATCCAAAGGGATCGTTCTGGCGCGACAACCACGACACCGTGTGCTGCATCGGCATGGACGCGAACGGCAACCTCGCCACCGCGGTGTCGACAAGCGGTCTGTCGAACAAGCTGCCGGGCCGGCTCGGCGACTCGCCGATCGTCGGCGCGGGCAACTACTGCGACAACGATGTCGGCGCGGCGTGCGCTACCGGCATCGGCGAGCTCGCGATCAAGAACGCGGCGTCGTTCGCGATCGTCGAGCGTATGCGCGCCGGCGTCGATCCGAAGCGCGCGTGCGACGAGATCCTCGCGCGTATCGTCGCGAAGCATCCCGAGGTCAAGACCAACGACAAAGCGCAGCTCGCATTCATCGCGATGAACAAGAAGGGCGCGGTCGGTGCCGCCGCGCTGCGCGTGCAGAAGAAGGTGTTCCGCTATGCGCTCGTGCGCGGCACCAAAGCCACACCGGCGCTCGTCGACGTGAAGACCCTCATCCGCTGAGGCCGTGCCGTCGTACCTGTCAGACGGCTTTGGTATGACAGCTCACATGGAGCGATTCCCACGAGGGAGCTTGCCGCCGAACGACTTCACTGCCGTTGCCACGGTTGCACCTACAGCGGTGAGCAAGCCTCCGACGGTGGTGAGCGCTGACGCCGCGGCAGAACCGCACACCGAAGCGAAGCAATGTGATCTGTCGACCACGTGCCCGAACTGCGGCGCGCAAATGCTGCCGGAGCATGCGCACTACAAGTGTGGTGACTGCGGCTATCGCGACTCGTGCTGTTTCTAAGACGCAGCTGTTAGCAACAAGACACCGATTGCTACCCCGCTCGCGCGGCGTGTTGTGCGAAGCTCGATTCGTCGACGGTTTTGGGGAACCGACGACGTGAGAGTTTCTCGGAACGGGTGCCGGTAGAAAAACAATCTACCGACAAGCCGCTTAACGTCGGTCAGAGTTGGCCGACTGGGGGTGTATGAGACCGATGGATTTTGGTCGACCGGTGGGGGCCGCACATCCACCGTTCATCATTGCGACGCTGGACTGTCGAGAGTTGGTGACTCTCGAGCGGGCACTCATTGCGATCGACGCAGCCGCTGCGAGCACCGTCGACGCGATCAAGCTCGATCGCATGCCGTGGGCGTGGAGTGCTCGTCTCATTCAGCGCGCTGAAGCGCGCAACCTGACGCTGCTCGCAACCGCGCTCGACGAGGATGCGCTCATGCGTCTCGATTGGCTCGGCGCCGCTGGGTTCTATCTCGTGTTCGATTGGTCGGATCTCGATCTCGTCGCTGCGGCCGCGGCCACCGGCAAGCCGGTCGTGCTGCAGGTCGGCACCGCGTCGGAGCTCGAGCTCGCAGAAGTCGTCGCGACCGTGCACGCCAACGGCAACGGCGGCATCGCGCTCGTGCAATCGGTGATCGACGTCGACCTCGAAGGTATCGACGCGCTATGGCGGCACGGCTCGATCGTCGGCATTGCCGATCGTTCGCCTGGTACGGCGATTCCGCTCGCCGCGATCTCGCGCGGTGCGAGCATCGTCGAGAAGCGGTTCTCGCTGCGCAGCGACGGCAAGGCACTGTGCCCGATCGAGGTCTCGGCGGTCGTGCGCGATTGCGAGCAGGCGTGGGCTTTGCTTGGTCAAGATCGCCACTGGACGATAAACTAGCCGCGTGAACCATCCGCGGATGACGTCGAGTGGACGCCGGCTGGCGTTCTTCATCGCCGTCTTGATCGCGTTCGCGCTGCCCAAGCGCGTCGAGTGCGGATACCCCAGCGGCGAATGCGCGCATATCGTCGGCCGCACGCAGTGCATTGGCTACGAGATCGAGCCGTGGCTGTTCTTCGGGCTCGAGCATCTGTTCAAGCGCGACATCGGCTTTGCGTACTCGTCGGGCGAAGACTGTCGCTGACGCCGTACCGTGCCGGCGCCGGCGCCCCCGTGTCATGGTCCGAGCGGTCCGGCCTCTGGGCCGGAGCGCTCGGGGAAAGTCGCTCTGGCGCGCGGATTGCGACGCTGCGTCGTGGAGGCGCAGTATGAAACTAACGAGTTTTCCCGGTGGCGTATTACTGGGCGCGGGGCTGATGTATTTCCTCGACCCGATTCGCGGTCGCAAGCGCCGCGCCCGCATCAACGAGGCCGTGACGCACGCGCAGAACCACGAGCGCGACCTGCTCGCGAGGGCCGCCCGCGACGCGAGGCACCGCGTGCAAGGCGTCGTGGAACGCGCGAAGCATCGTCCATCGCCGGATGCGCCGGATCAGGTGATCGAGAGCCGCGTGCGCGCGTGTCTCGGGCGCGCCGTGTCGCATCCGGGGGCGCTCGATGTCCTCGTGCACGACGGCCGCGTGATCCTGCGCGGCGCCGTACTGCTCCACGAAGCAGACTTCGTCTTGCGCGCGGCGCGCCGGGTCGCCGGTGTGCGCGAGGTCGTCGACCGCATGGAGCGACACGACACGCCGGGTGCGATTCAGTCGCTGCAGGGCGAGGGCCGCGCGCCACGTCGCAAGTGGTCGCCGACTGCGCAGGTCGCCGCGAGCGGTGCCGGTACACTGCTCGCGCTCTACGGCTTGCTCGTGCGTCGAGGGCTGACTGGTGCGCTCCTCGGTGGCGCCGGTAGTGCGCTCGTGCTCCGCGGCACGCTCAATCGGCCGATGCCCGAGCTCGTGGGCAAGCACGGGCGGGGCGTCACCGTGCAGAAGACGATCCTCGTCCACCGTCCCATCAACGAGGTGTTCGACGTGTGGTCGCGGTTCGACAACTTCCCGCAGTTCATGCAGCACGTGCAGGAGATCGATCTCGAGATCGGCGGTCGGAGATCGCGGTGGACCGTCGACGGGCCCGCAGGTACCAAGGTCGAGTTCGAAGCCGAGACGTGCGAGTTCGAGCCCGATCGTGTGATCGGTTGGAAGACGGTGCCGAATCAGCCGATCGAGCATCACGGCCGCGTGCGCTTCGAGGAGACGACCGGCGGCACGCGCGTACATGTTCAGATGACGTATCGCCCGCCGGGCGGCATCGTCGGGCACGCGATCGCGCACATCCTCGGTTGGGATCCGAAGGCGCGCATGGACGAAGATCTCGTCCGTATGAAGACGCTGCTCGAAGAAGGCAAGACGCGCGCGCACCAGCAGCGCGTCGAGCTCGCCGATCTGCACTAGGCCAATTCTGGGTCAATCTGATCGTGCACGTACACGTACACGTGGCACGTGCACGTGCTCGAATGCGCGTTCGAGTTTGTCGTCGCCAGGGCTACGCGATCCCCGAGCAATCGGCGCTCAGTCGGCCACCGATGCCGGATCGACACGAGCCGGGCATTTCGATTTCGACAGCGCCAACTGAACCGCTACCGTCGTGTACGTGGACGTGCACGTGACACGAGCACGCGCACGGTCGGATCAAGGCGAAATCGGTCTAGAGTCCGGCGCGTGCCGCGCCCACGCGACATCGTGACCGATCACCCGGCGATCTTGTTCGTCGGGATCAATCCCGGCAATACGTCGGGCAAGGTCGGTCATCACTTCGCGGGACCGGGCAATCCGTTTTGGCGGCTGCTCCACGCGGCGGGCCTCACGCCGATCGAGCTGCGCGCCGACGAGGATCAGCGGCTCGTCGAGTTTGGCTACGGGCTGATTAACCTGTGCACGCGTCCGACGAAGACCGCGGCC
>DATDCH010000105.1:0-4685 GCA_036524455.1 Kofleriaceae bacterium
GTCATCGACGACCGCGAGGAAGTGAAGGTCGGGGGCAGAGTGGCGCGCGGCCTGATCGAGCGCGTACTCGAGGACGATCTCGGCGTACTCGGAAAGGTCGAGCGCGACGACAATTCTGAAGTGTGGATCGCGCTGCATACGCCGATAGACTGCATCCGATGTGCCTGCACATCGCCCGAACTTTGCGCAGACCGGCTATCGGCGCTTCTGCGAGGGTTTCGGTAGTGCGTTTGCGCCGTCGAGGAATGCACGTAGCTCGGGTTCGAGCGCTTTACGCTCGGTGATGCACCACTCGTAATCGCGCAACATGAAATCATTGAACTTGTCGAACAGCTGGCGGCCAAGTGACTCGACATCCTTGCGTCGGGTTTCGTCGCAGATGAGGCCGAGCAGGCGCGACTTGTGGTGGTGCTGCAGCTGCCGGATCACGCCCGCGTGCTTGGTCAGAAAGAACAGTGGATCGGGAACGGCGTCGAGCGCGAATGCGATGTCATTGACACGCACGGAGCTCGCGGTCGGTAGCTCGGCGATCAGGTCGTCGGCGTAGCTCGGTTTGTCGAGGATGGCGGCGCGCAGCACGAGCGCACGCGCGGGACCTGCGAGCTCGTCGAGCTTCGGCAGCAATGCGAGCGCGTCGGCGATGAGGCCCGGATCGCGCGCGCTCATCACGAGCCACAGCAGCGGTTGCATGTGGACGAAGGCGTCTCGCTCCGGTTCGGGCGACCTGATGCCGAGCGCACGCGCGCGCGCCGCGAACCGCTTGCGGATCCACGCCTCGTAGTGCGAACGCTGGGCTGGCGCAACGTACTTGTCGATCATCAACAGGTAGTTCGCGACCCAGCTGATGAGGGTTTCGTCGAGCGTGTCGCTCGTCTTGTCGATGAACGACAGACGAAGCCGCCCTCGCGACGGGTCGCGTTGGAACAAGGACGCCACCACCGCGAGCCGCTCACTGCTAGTCAGCGCCGACCAACCGTGATCGCGAATCGCCTCGAGCTGCGGCGCCGTCCATTTGATGTCGTGCAGCGCCTTCGCGTACAGCCAGCGCGGGCAGCGCTTCGGCGACAGCTCGACTGCGGCGGAGCCCCATTCGAGCTTCCCGCATTGCTCCTTGCGCGTGCCGTCGTGATCGTACGTAACGCAGAGCAGGCCGGTCGTGCCGAAGCCTTTGACCTCGACGCGCTTGGTCTTGGGCGTGCAGCGCAGGTCGAGCGCGAGCGATTCGGTCGGTGAGTAGAGATAACGATCGAAGACGGTGCTGAGGTTGTCTCCAGCGATCGCGGTCAGCGCAGCGCGCAAATCCGACGAACGTGCCGTGCCGTGCGCGTGTTGGGTCAGATAGGTGCGCAACACCTGGAGCAGTCGGGCCTCGCCGAGTGTCGTCTCGAGCAGATCGAGAAGCCGCCCTCCCTTGTGCACCGCGAGCGACGACGAATTCTGAAAATATTGGTTGCTGCCGAGCTGGGGCCGAGGCGAGCCCGTGTTGGCGACGACGATCGGATCGTCGATCACCGGCGGCTGGACGTTCTGATCGCCTCCGAGCTTGTCGCCGATCCAGTACGCGAAGCTCTCGTTGAGCCAGATCTCGTCCCACCACGCGAGCGTGACGAGGTTGCCGAACCAATGATGTGCGAGCTCGTGACTGATCACCGAGTCCCACTTGTTCGCATCGTTCAGCGCCAGGTCGTCGATCGTGATCAGGCCCGCGTTCTCCATCGCGAACCACCAAGGCTCGGTGCGAGGGACGGCTACGACGTCGACCTTCGGATACGGAAACGGCACGCCGAGCCAGGTTTCGATGTTGTCGAGGAGCTTCGCTGTCGATGCCGCGGCGTGGGATGCGGCCTTCGCGTCCTGCTCGATGAGGATGCGAATCGGGATCCCACTCTTGGATGTGCCGGCATCGACGACGGTGAACGGGCCGACCGCGAACGCGATCAAGTAGCTCGGCAGCGGTAGCGTCTTCGCGAACCGTACGGTCTTGACGGCTTGCATCGCCGCGCGGCTTGTCGATTGCGCCGTTGCGCTTGTCTCGCTCTCGATCGGCGTGTTGCTCGCCGCGACGAGGTGGCCGGGCACGTCGAGCGTCAGCTGCCACGGCACCTTGCGATCCGGCTCGTCGAAGCTCGGGAATACGCGTCGTGCGAAGTCCGGCTGAAACTGCGTGAAGACGTAGTCCTTGCCGACACTGCGTTGGCGGAAGCCACCCGCGGCCGAGCGATCCTCCCAGGTTCCCGAGTACGTGATCGCGAGCGTCCAGTCACCCGCGTCGAGCGGCTGCTCCGAGCGCAGCGCGAGCACACCGCGCGGCAGCAGCGACGGCAACATCGGCACGCGCGTTGCGCCGCGCGTCGCGACCACGCGGTGGATCGTAAGCTGCTCGGCATGGAGCCAGATCAGCGCCAACGGCTCGGTGAGCTCGCCCGTGATCTCGATCGTCCCCGAGAACGCGGGCTGCGCAGGATCGACATGCAGGCGCGCGGCATAACTCTTCGGCTGAAACGTACGCGGCAGTCGCTCCGGCACGTCCAAGGGGAGGTCCGCAACGACGAGCGCTTTCTCGATCGGTTTCGTAGCCGGGGCCGCGAGCGCCGGCACCTTCGGCGGTGGAGGCGCACCGCAGCTCGCCGCGCAGCTCAGCAGGACGAGGAGCGGAACGACCCGACTACCACGCGTGCTGTTTGAAGAACGCCCACTCGAGTGCGGTCGCGTCCTCGAAGTCCGCACACGCGTAGATGCTCGAGCCCTTACCACCAGCCCAACAATGCCGCATCGACGTGAACGTGCAAAGCGCGACCTGCCCGTCGGCGGGGCAATCGTCGTAATACACGCACGACCCGTTCTTGACCGTGCGGCGCGTCACCGTGCCGGCGCACCCGTTCTTCTGCGCCCACTGGGTCGCCGATGGCGTCACGCCCTGCGGCGGCGTCACGCTCGGATCGTCGCAGCCGTTCGGCACGATCGAATCCGAGGTGCCGTGGAAGATGATGACTGGTTTATTGCCGGTCGTGCAGCTGTCGAACGCGTGCGTGCCGCCCGAGTGCGGCGCGACTGCGCGGATGTCCTCGCGCATGCAGCCCGTGTGATGCGAGAAGTAGCCGCCCATCGAGAAGCCGGTGACGTAGACGTGCTCGAGATCGAGACACTGATCGAGCGCGACGTCGGCTTTGATCGCGTCGAGCATCGCGAAGTCATCGCCCGCTGCGTTCGGTGGTGTGCCGCCGCCCGACGCGGGACACACGCCGGTGCCGACATTCCACGGCGGGTCGAGCGTATTGGGTCCGCCTTGGCCGTCGGGGAACACGACCGCGATCTGCTCGGTGTCGGCGAGCGCGGGATAGCCGGTGACCTCGAACATCGCGTCGCCCGACATCGTGAAGCCGTGGTGCACGAACACGAGCGGGATGGGTTGGTTCGGATCGACGTTCGGCGGCAGGTACACGATGTACGTACGATCGAGGCCGGCGATCTTCATCGCGCGATTGGTCTTGCCGCGCTGACCGGTGCGAATACCGCACGCGCCCGGTGCGTCGATCATCGCGTCATCGTCGACGCGGGCATCTGGCAAATTCGTGCTGCTGTCTTGTCCGCATGCGACGAGAACCAGGCACATGAACCCACGTCGTGACATCGTCCCCGTCGAACTCTCGACGATTTCCGCCACGTGATCCATAGAGATCCGCAGGATGCGTGCGGCACGACGGTTGCCTTTTCCGCGGACACATGACCGTCCCCCGCCTCCGTCGTACGTCACGTCTTGCCGACGCCAAGGTCGCGTTTACCCTTGCGCGCGCGGTATTCGACAAGGACCGGCCGCTGATCGCGAACCTCATCATCACGAGGCGCTGCAATTTGGACTGCGGCTATTGTTACGAATATGACAAGGTCTCGCCGCCGGTTCCGCTCGAGACGCTGAAGGAGCGCATCGATCACATCGCGCGGCTGCGCGCGGTGTTCTTGACCCTGACCGGCGGCGAATCGCTGCTCAATCCCGACGCGGACAAGGCCGTTGCGTACGCGCGCACGAAGGGTCTGGTGCCGTTCCTCAACACGAACGCGTATCTGCTGACGAAGAGCTGGATCGAGCGCCTCAACGCAGCGGGCCTCTACGGCATGCAGATCAGCATCGACAACGTGAACCCGAACGACGTGTCGAAGAAGTCGCTGAAAACGATCCTGCGCAAGCTCGAGTTGCTCGCGAAGCACGCGCGGTTTCGCGTGCGCATCAACTGCGTGCTCGGCTCGAGCCCGCCGGCCGAAGCGATCGAAGTGGCGCGCGCCGTGATCGGGCTTGGCTTCGACATGAACACGTCGCTCGTGCGTGACGAGGACGGCACGCTGCTACCGGTGTCGCCCGAGACCCGCGAAGCGTACGAGACGATCCGCACGCTCGGCCGTCGCGCACCGTTCTTCCTCGACGACGACTACACGCGCCCGCTGATGGAGAACGGCGAGGCCGACTGGAAGTGCCGGGCCGGTGCGCGCACGTTCCACGTCGACGAATTCGGCATGGTGCATCTGTGTGCGCCGCGCGTCGGGCTCCCCGGCACGCCGATCGCGCAGTACACGCTCGACGACATTCGCTACTGGTTCAATGCGCCGAAGTCATGCGCAGCGAAGTGCCCGGTCGCGTACGCGCGGCACGCGAGCCGTCTCGATGGCTGGCGGTCGCAGAAGGGCGAGCA